>JALSOR010000032.1 GCA_026986415.1 Acidilobaceae archaeon | reverse complement strand
CCTTGAACCGTGACACCAGCAATAAGCGGGGAGGTCTCCCCGCACGGGTGGTGGAGGAAATGGAGTTCCACGCTATTATAAGGCCCGAGGTTGAGAAGGTCCAGGTCGGGATCATAGGTGGGAGCGGGATATACGATCCGGGGATCGTTGAGGACCCCGTGGAAGTGCGTGTCTACACTCCCTACGGGGAGCCCAGCGATTTCATAACTGTTGGGAGTATTGGCGGGGTGAGGGTCGCGTTCCTCCCCAGGCATGGGAGGGGGCATAGGATACCGCCACACAAGATTAACTATCGCGCGAACATCTGGGCTCTCAAAGCGCTCGGGGCAAGCTATGTGGTGAGCGTGTCGGCAGTGGGCAGCCTGAGGATGGACTATAAGCCCGGCGATTTCGTGGTGCCAGACCAGTTCATAGACATGACCAAGAAGAGGGATTACACGTTCTTCGACGGCCCGATAACAGCGCATGTCAGCATGGCCGACCCGTTCTGCGAGGACCTGAGGGAGAGGCTCGCCTCCACTGCGAGAAGCCTCGGCTACCCGGTCCACGACAAGGGCACCTACATCTGTATCGAGGGGCCAAGGTTCAGCACGAGGGCTGAGAGCAGGGTGTGGAAGGAGGTGTTCAAAGCAGACATTATAGGCATGACGCTAGTACCCGAAGTAAACCTCGCATGCGAAGCCCAGATGTGCTACGCCACCCTGGCAATGGTCACAGACTACGACGTCTGGGCCGAGCACCCTGTAACGGCGGGAGAGGTTGAGAGGATAATGAAGCAGAACACTGAGAGGGCGAGGAAAATACTCTACAACCTAATACCCACCCTACGGGAACCCCCAAGACCGGGCAAGTGCAGCTGCTGCAGGGCGCTCGACCATGCAATCGTCTAACCTAGACAAGATATACCACGACACGCTCTCAGCCGCCAGGCTAACCCCCAAGCCGGGCATACTCGAGCCCGGAAGAATAGAGGACCTAGTAGTAGCCTACACTCCCAGGAGCGAGCCGGCGGCCAGAATACTCTACACGGGCATACTCCACTCGGGCGGGAGAGCAATCCTAGCCCCACTATCGGAGGCGGCCACAAGCATAGTACCATACAAGGAGCCGGGCGGCCTGCTAGTCTTACACGACGATCCCAGGAGCCTGAGGCTCGTAACACTCTCAGAGGCGGCAGGCCTCCTGGGAGTGGAAACCGTGGTTGTGGGGAGGAGGCTCCACCCCGCGGTGGAGGAGAGGCTTGAAGCCTCAGGGGCGGAAATAGTAGAGGTGGAGGCCCCAGCACCCATACTAGCGCTCGCAGCGATAGCACTCTACTGGGCCCCCAAGCTTATGGGTGCGAGGGAGGCGAGATACAGGGAGGAGCTGGAACACCTCGAGACCGCCCTGGAATGGGTGGAAGAGAGGCTCCCACATGCCAGGACACCCCCCACGGGAGATAGCATAACCATAGCCTCCTACACCCCCCTGGCGAAGCCGGGAGCAGTATACCACCACGTGCTCGAGGGAGGCCCGCCCCCGGTGCCCCTGGAGTCCCTGCCCGATCTCAGGCTCCCCAGAACGTTCAAGACGAGCACGATAGTCTACACTACCGGGGTCGAAGAGTTCAACTACAAGGACATCCTGGTCCGGCTAGGCCTCAGGGGCCCCAAACCCCTACTCATAAGGATCGACACCGACCCTATAACCGCTGGCTTCTACAGCATGCTGGCAGCAGGCCTCCTAGCGGGGAAGCTCGCCTAGCCCCGGAATCCTGCAGCCAGACTCGAGACACCTCCTCATCCTCTCCCTCGCCTCCCTGCTCAGGACCATGAGCTCGAGCTTACTATAAGCCGCCTCTAGCGCCGGCCTGACACTCGCAGTCACAGCCTCCTTTATAGAGCCGAGACTCGTCTGAGGGCTCCTCCTCACATACTCCACGGTCTCCCTCACAGCCCCACCAATAATGTCGGGGTCCACGACAAGGTCTACAAGCCCCACATCCCTAGCCTCAGAAGCGGCGAGAACCGCGCCGGTCATAGCCATAGCCTTAGCCCTACGATACCCCAGAATGTAAATCCCCAGGGTGCTGAGAACCGGCGGGATAAGGCCGAGCCTCGCATCCGGGAAGCCCACGCTGGCACTCCTCGAGGCTATAACAACATCCGAGGCCAACAGGAGCTCCGCCCCAGCGCTCAGGGCCGGCCCCTGGACTGCGGCGATAACAGGCTTCCGGCACTCGAGCAGGCGGATGAAAGCCCTCCTCACACCCTGGAAGTACCTCCTCGAAGCCTCAACAGTCTCAATACCCAGGAGCTCCTCAACATCATACCCGACACTAAACCACCTCCCCCTAGCCTCCACCACAAGAGCGAAAACCTCAGGACTAGAACACGCGGTCCTCACACTAGAAGAGAAGTCAGCCCACATCCCACTATTAAACGCATTATAAAAATCCTCCCTAGAAATAACAATCCTCGCAACACCACCCTCAACAGAATAACCAATACCCAACAACCCAACACCAAGAATAATAAAATAACAGTCGAACACCCATAAAAACATAAAACCCACAACCAACAACCCAACACAAACCGGATGGGGCCCGGCCAGAGCCCCCACAAGAACAAGGGGGACAATGACGACCTACCCAGGCAGCCCAACCCACACAGCGGTCGGGCACCATGGCCCGGGTAGCTCAGCCTGGTTAGAGCGCCGGACTGTGGATCCGGAGGCCCCGGGTTCAAATCCCGGCCCGGGCCCCACCAACAAATCCTCAAACCCTTCTACTATCATGCTTCTCCCATCACAGATCCAGGCAAACATCCTTGCCAAGATACTTGGACGAGACCAAACCCCAAATACTAGCCTAAAATTGTCAGACATATTGCTATTGTTAAAAATCCATCAAACAATAATTTTGACATAATATATGTTTTTTATTAATTTATTTAAAAATTCTTTAATTATAATAAAAAATAATTATTATGGAGAAGCGGCGATGTTCAAATCGCTGAATAAGTTTGTGAGAGCTATCTCAAGTAGTTTAGGGTCTCGAAAAGAGTGTTAGTAGAGAATTCTGGACTGGAGCGTTTGTAAATCAATAACGTTAAGACAAAAGATTTGATTGTTTAGGAACTCACTTTTTAGTTAGATAGTAATATAGTGTTAGTCTAGATCTTATTGGGAGGTATAAACATAAATAAGGGAGTAAACCTTCTAAATGATAAATGGTGGCTAGCAATTGCATTGAGATTATATAAAAAAGAATTTAAAATGGGAACATATCGAATTAGACCACCGTTGATTAAACGGAGTCGGCTAACAACGAAGGATAAGAACGGTGTTGGCAAAGATCTGAGCACGGGCTGGGCTATTAATTATGCGGTAGGGTGTACCCATGGTTGTATATTCTGTTATGTTGACGCTATACATAAGAGGTACAACCCTAATAAGGTGGATAAAGAAGCAGTGCAGCTACCCTGGGGTAAGTACTTCTTTGTCCCCGAGAACCTCTGGGAGGCTATTATGAAAACTCCCTGGAGGAAGTGGAAAGGAGAAGAAGTACTTATGAGTAGCACCCATGACCCCTACCTTCCACAGTTATACGTGTATGCCCGGGCTATTCTGGAGAGGGCTCTCAGAAATGGGGTGAGGATCAGGATCCAGACTAGGAGCATGGAGGTATTGAAGGATCTAGATCTTCTTGAGGAGTATAGGGATAGGGTTATCCTACAGGTGTCGATAGCCACGATGAACCATAGGTTTGCCAGACTGATAGAGCCTGGAGTCCCGGGACCCGAGAAGAGGTTGAGGATCTTGGAGGAGGCTAAGGAGAGGGGTATAGAGACTGGAGTTATTATTGCCCCGATATTTCCTCCAAATAACTATAGACCTGACTTAGAGCGTGATTTAGAAAATATTATCTCTAGGCTTGCTGAGATAGGTGTTGACAGGGTTTATGGCGAGATGCTCCACATAAGGGGAATCAACATGAGGTATATCAGGGAGGTTCTAGGAGAGTCTGTCAAGGTCTCTGAAGACCTTGACAAATACATTAAGTATTTATTCTATAGGCTAGTGAAGAAGTAC
>JALSOR010000031.1 GCA_026986415.1 Acidilobaceae archaeon | reverse complement strand
GTCTAGTATAAAAGGTTTTCCCGGTCTTCCTCCTACCGTAAACTAGCTTTCTCCCTCTAGATAGGAGGAACCTCTTGAGCTTTGGCCTCTCAACAATCATACTCATAGTATCATACCAAGAGTATCATACTGGTAGTATCGAAACTTAAAAATCCAGGTCGTCCAATTTAAACCAAACATAACACTCCAATAGGAGCCTCTAGCATTACAGTACTTAGTCTGACCCGGGAATGCTACAGGGTCTAGTCCTGCTATGGTGCTTGCGGGTTTAAGCACTTAATCCTGGCCGCTCCTCTTACCTATTATTGTCCTAGTGTTGGTGTCTCTGCGGGGTGTCTTGAGGGTTGGCTGAGACTGTCAGGGTTAGGGCTGGGAGTGTGGAGTTTGTTGTTGTCAAGGGTCTCCTCTACAGTGAGACCGACGAGTGGGCTAGGGTTGAGGATGGGGTTGCTACTGTCGGGATAACTGATTACGCTCAGAGGAAGCTGAAGGATATTGTCGGGGTCGACCTTCCCGAGCCTGGTGTTAGGGTTAAGGCTGGGGATAGTGTTGCTGTTGTTGAGAGCGTGAAGCATGCGGCAGACGTCTACTCCCCCCTGAGCGGCGAGATAGTCGAGGTTAACGAGAGGCTATACGACGAGCCCGAGCTCATAAACAAGGACCCCTACGGGGAGGGCTGGATGTTCAAGATAAAAATCTCCGATCCCAGCGAGACCGGCAGGCTACTCTCATGGGAGGAGTATGTGGAGCTCGTGAAGAAGAGGGAGGAGGGGCACGGCTAGCCTCTCCCCTCCCGGGGAGGAGCCGGGCTTAGGGCTCATAACGGTTCCAGCACGCCTGTCAGGGTGTCGAAAACATGCCTGCCCCCACCCTCTACTAAGAGGAATATCTTGTAGGCCCTCTCCTCCTCTTCCACCTCTATGATTGGTGGGAGGCCGATCCTGAACTTCCTCATCAGGAAGTATATCGTGGTCCTCCTCGCCAGGCGTAGGGCTTGCTGTGGGGACAGCCTTGCCGGTATCCTCTCGGCACCCCTCGGGGCCTCCACGGTCTCGGGCATAGCGTCTCCGAGGAGCCCTTTAGCCCTGACCATGTCCACGTACACTATGAGTCTTAACTGTAGGGGCTCCCCTCTCAGGCGTCTGACCCCTACGCGGAGGCTGTATACGGTGTAGGGGTAGAGTACTGTCCCGACGGTCTCGTACCCTTCCGGGGGCGCCCTCAGGGGTTTTATCGCCCTGTCCGAGGACCACTCGTCCATGCTACCAGTCTCCTGCAAGATGTTGGCCCCCGTGTTCTCCGAAGCGTAATTATGCTGTCCTCCCATCCGGAGGGTAGAACGTGTCGGGCCGGAGGGGCCCAGGCCCTCCATGGGGAGGGGCTAGGTGTGGGGGTAAAAAGGGCGTTCTCCTCCTTCTAGCTTGTAGTGGGGGTGTGCCCCTTCCAGGCTAGGAATGCTTTGACCACCTCGGCCTCGGTGGCGGCGATAGGCTTGGGGGTGGAGGCCCCGCCCGGCTTGCCGGGCTTGAACGCTTCTATTATGCGCTGTAGCTCGTCTCCGGGTGGGGGCGTTGTGAGCCAGCTCGCTACTATTATTGCTATTATTGCTAGTGGGAAGCTGATTAGGAGCTCGTACCACCAGCCTGAGAAGTTGGGGTCTATCTTGTACCTCGCGTATACCCATGCGGCCCATATTATTCCGGTGATTATGCTCGTGGCGAGGCTGGAAGCTATTGTTTTACGCGTGTCCTTCTCGAGTATGTAGGCTCCGAAGAGCATTACTATGAAGACTATGAGTGGTACTGAGAGTGCGAGGGCTCCTAGGTGCGCGTTGGGGTTCTTCCCCTGCCAGAATATCCATCCTTTAGAGTAGCTCTTCCATATTATTACTGCTGTCGCCCCCGTCACCAGGCCGGCGAAGGCTCCGGTGCTCGTCATCCTCTTCCATAGCACGCTCAGCAGTGTGACGCTCCCCAGAGCGGCGCCGAGGCCTCCCCAGCTGAACAGTACGAAGTAGTAGACGCTCTTCTCGAAGAATAGTGCCCAGAGGAGTGCGAATATTCCGAGTATGAATGTTACTATCCTCCCAAGCTTGACTAGGAACGCCTCGTCTATCTCCCTCTTCACGCTCCTCCTATAGAGGTCCTCTATTATGGCGCTGGTAGCGACGAGGAGCTGGCTGTCCGCAGTGCTCATCATGAGGGCGACCGGGGCCGCGAGTATGAAGCCCGCCAGGACCGGGTGGGTATAGTTCAGGGTTAGGGCCATGAAGCTGTACTCCGCGTCCTTCTGAACCAGCTGTGCAAGGTCCGGCCTGAGCATGCCGTGGGCCAGGCTGAGCCTGGTGTACCATCCGACACTGATCGCCATATAGTAGACTCCCAGTAGTAGTGCGAGCGCGACGAAAGCGCTCTTAGGCATGTCCCTGTTACTCTTGATCGCCATATACCTCACAGTAATGTGCGGGTTCCCGGGCCAGCCGAACCCTATCGCTATATAGCTCAGTATTATCACTATTAGCAGGGCCCCGGTGTACTCGTAACCCCAGAAGTTGTGTATGCTCGTGTATGTGACGGCGGGGTTGCCTTTAATGTGTAGCTGGCTCAGCCCTGCCAGTGGGCCTCCCAGCTTGCTGGCTGCTACTACTACCACTATGAGGAATCCTAGCACTGCCCATAGGCCCTGTATGAAGTCGGTCCATGCGACGGCGAAGAAGCCTCCGAGCATCGTATAGATTATCATTATGAGGGCTCCAATAACTATCCACGTGTCAAGCAGGTTCTTCGTCAGCTGCCTCCCGCTCGCCTCCATAACGCTGGAGAACACCTTGCCCGCAGCGGTCGCCTGGGCCCCAACATAGCCTGTGAGGAACAGTATGATTATTAGCGCGCTCACTATGCGTATCAGGCCCGTCTTGTCGGCCAGCCTATACTCGTAGTATTCCGGTATGGTTAGGGCCCCGACCCTCTCGGTGAACCGCCTCATCTTAGTGCTGAGAACGCTCCAGTTCATGAGGTCCGCGTAGAAGCAGCCGATCGTGTTCCAGGTGGCGTTGAGACCGCTAGCAAAGCCCTCGCTGGGCAGGCCGAGGCCGACCCAGCCGCTCATCTCGCTGGCACGCTCGCTGAAGGCTATCACGTAGGGGCCTACACGCCTCCCTCCAAGGATATAGTCTGCAACGTTCTTAACGCTCTTCTCGAATATGAAGCCTATTATGAGGACTATTATGAAGTAGAGGCCGAGGGTCGTCATTATCACTACGTCCGACTTCACTACTCATCCACCTCCCCGCGGAATGCTATGCTCAACACTATACCGGCCATAACGAGCTGGAGTACTACCTGGCCGTACCAGAACGCCGTGCTCGAGCCTGTCAGGGCTATGAGCACTATGAGGAATATGAAGAGGGCTATGAGGCCGAGGACTGTTAGATCCTTTCTAACATTATACATGACCGATCCCTCCCAGCACTCCAGGATCCCTTTCCGCGCGCTCCCGGAAGGGTTTGGAGGGGGGAAAACAGGGGTTCCATGTCCCCCTATCTCCTCGGGGGAACTATTCGCTAGCCCACTCTTGACACACGTTTTAACATAACAATACTGTATAAATCTAGTATAAGAGTATAGAATCCCCGATGTAAATACACGCCTCGAAAACGGTTTACAGGACGAAGCCCAAACGTAGAGGGCTCGGATAGAGTATAGGCATCCCAGCGGGCAACGCGAGCAAGAGAAAAGCCAGGAGGCCCCAAACGCCGGAAGCCAAATACAAGGCTACACTATAGATAACCGTGAAAACAGTATAGAACGGGTAGCCCCACAAGACCCGGAAAACCGCGAGGCTCCACGCCAGGAAGAGTGCCGCGCCCGCGATGGGGGCTACAGCACAAGCGGCCCCCGCGGCAAGAGGGACTAGGAGGCCCGCGTCAGCCTCAAGCCTGAACCCTGGAAGCCCTCCACCCTTCCCGGCGAGGCCGAGGAGCACGAGCGTGCCGCCCAACTGTTTAGCTGCGAGCACGATTATAAGGCCCGGGCCGAGGCCGGCTACGAGGAGCGATAGGAAGAAGCCTGTGAGGGG
>JALSOR010000030.1 GCA_026986415.1 Acidilobaceae archaeon | reverse complement strand
CACACCGCCAATAGACCTCTCATGGCGGCGGGGACAAGTCCGTATTGGTAGCAGAACAATCGGTATCACATGGATAGGCGCGCCCGAGGAGCCCGGCAGTCATTGTCCCCCCATAAGAAATTATCTAAACATCGATAGGCCGCAAAGAAAGGGCGCGGAGGTAGTAGTCGAGATAGAGAGAGGCCAGGTGGAAGCCCTGCTCTACCCCCCATGCCCTAAAGGTAGAAACGGTATTAGAATTGTCTCATTCGAATACAATCTTGGAGGCCTCCTTTATAATGGTGGTACATTCCGTGTTAGAGGAACATTATCGGAGTCAGGCAGAACTATATACTTGGGTTTGAGAGAATACCCCGGAGAGCTAAGGCTTCTCGAGAATAGCTCTAGCCTTCCGTAGGGCCTCTAGTTTTTTCTCCTCGTTTTCACTTGCCAGAGCCTCAATAATATATGATAATATCTTATAGATTCTGGCAATTTCGAAGCCATTCTGTTTTACCCTGGTTTGAAGCGTATTAACCGTAGCGTTGAGACTATCAAGCAATAGTTCGATAACAAGTAGTGCCTCGTCTATCTCACCATGGTGGTGATGGTGATGGTGGTGTTCTTCTTCATGCATCTGTTGGACTTCTTCAGTTATTTTTTCCAAGTCACTTCTAGATTTGGGAAGCGTCATACGGCTTCTACGCCTCTTACCCTTCTCCTCGCCCAACAACAACCACCTTAGACGCCTCTAACCACTAGACTCCGATACGGGTTTAAAGAAGATACGTTTAAAGGATCTATAGAGAGATACACAAATTTGGCTGGCAAGGGCATCGTGGTAATGTGGAAAATATGGTGAACATGCTATGGGAGATGAGAAGCTCCTAAATCCAAAAATTATAGAGCTCGAGGGTCTCGCTATGACAGGGTTCGTCTCCTCGGCAAAAATAGAGGATTGCGGTTCAGGGGACATGGCTCCAAATGGATGGAAGCGGATAGTAGCGAAGCTGGCTGACGGATCCGAGTATAGGACTGGATGTATGGAGCCGGAAGCGGCTAAGAGAAACTACATGGTAATAATGTTATATGTTAGAAAATGGGGGCGATTAATATCAGGTAGCTAAATATATTAAATATATAAGTGGTAAATATTTTATTATTCAAATAAGACAAATAATATTGTGCGAGGAGGAAAGTCAGACTGGGCTGTTCTTCATAGCCCCAGAAAGGGCTCAGCGGTAATACCAGTCATCACTACTCTACTTAAGCAAAAACCGTGCAGGTTACATCCTAACCAGTATTCTAGAGGGCACACCGTTCTCATATATTACCTCAAGTGTGAGGTCGAGATCCCCGATCCTTACGAGCGGGTCGAGATCTTTCCGTGCTCTTTCAAGAGCTATTATTCTGTTCTGAAGGCTTCTAACCACATCAACTAGAATGTCGAACTCCTGTTTAGGTGTGGGGTTTATTATTGCTTTTGCCTGGCCAAGGTTCAGCTCTGTACCGCCAAGTTTCCCGCCGGTACCGGCCAGCAGGCTCTCTAACTTAACGAGAACTTCAGCTTTGGCTTTAGCGTTCTCAAGCCTTCTTAGAAGCTCGCCGAGCTCTCCTTTTAATCTTGTAATCTCTGCATCAATATCTTTAATAAAATCTGAAACGGAATTATATCTCCGTATGTCTATTAGTCTAGTTGTCGTGCCAGTTACAGCCATGGCTATTCACCTCATGCATTTAGGATTCTCTTAGCTCATATACATGTGAACGTTACAAAGGGGTTTTTATGTTAGTGTAGAGGGGTAAATGGGCAGGCATATTTTGCCTACCTAAAATATTAATCGACCCGGTATCCTACTAGAATAGGTGCTTTAGCGGTGCTGTATCAAGTCTATATACTATGCTAGAGGAGTGGGGGTTATAGATGGGGTTTGAAGGTTCTAGAGAGAATAAAGGTAAGATTAGTGATATTTATGAGATCGGGAAGAGGATGATTAAGAGTTTTGCTTCGCCGCTTTCAGCATTCGTGTTTGACGTTAGGCTTATTGACTCTGAGGCGGTTTCGAGGATTATTGCTTTGTCTGGGATCGAGAATCTCGTGTCGAAATATGCTCATAATAATATTATTATTTATTATATTGATTTAAATAAAATTATTGAGCTATGTAGGAGGGAGGACTGTAGAGCGGTTGGCCCTGAAAAGAGGCGGGCATGTGTTTCATCATGTTCAGTTAAAAAATTAGATATAATTAAAAATAATATTATTAAAAGTATTTATGAGTCGATCGAATCTATAACAACATGAAACCTCCCTTACCATCAAAAACCTTAACGGTGGTGCAGAAAATGAGCGGTAAAGGCCCTATACTCTTAAACGAAGAGGTAACCGTATGCCCCCTATGCGGGAAGAAAACATTCAATATAAAAGAATATATTTATAATACTCCAGGCTTCGGCAACATACTAATAACTGTAGGCATATGCACGTCATGCGGATACAAATTCCGTGACGTAAAGCTTGCAGAGCCAGGAAAACCGAAACAAATAATAGTTAGAGTTGAGAGTGAAAAAGAATTACGCTATATGGTTCTAAAGCCTGCATATGCCGCTGTTATAATACCCGAGCAGGACCTGGAGATGCTGCCGGGCCCTGCAAGCCAAGGATTCATTTCTACAGTCGAGGGGGTACTATACAGGTTTGAAGAGGCTGTTAAGATTGCTTGCTCGAATATTGAGAGTAGCGAGCAGAGGAAAAAGTGCGAGGAGCTAGAGTCCTGGATAAGAAGAGCTATTGACGGTTTAGAGAGGTTCACGCTAATAATATGCGATTATGAGGGCGCGGGCAAAGTAGTTGGCGAAAACGTCGTAGAGGAAACACTTAGTGGCAGGTGCTTAGAGATTAAGCCGGACTGGCTCGAGCTCAAAATGTGAGTGTTAGAAGGCTACTCGACTTTAACGTCAACCGCGCCTTCCTGTTTTGCGCCTA
Organism: Acidilobaceae archaeon; assembly: GCA_026986415.1. Lineage (GTDB taxonomy): Archaea > Thermoproteota > Thermoprotei_A > Sulfolobales > Acidilobaceae > S143-63. Next base: position 12,457 of record JALSOR010000030.1, on the reverse strand, counting down.
CTTTTTTAATTCTAATGTCGAGCACGCCGTTCTTGTATTTTGCTTTCGCCGTTTTGGGATCTACCTTGGCAGGGAGCTCCACTTTCTTGTAGTATTTCTTACCGTTCTCTGCTCTTATCGTTACGGTATCTTCAGTAACCTTTACTTTTATTTTGTCTTTTTCGACGCCTGGGAGTTCAGCTATAACCCATATCTCATCGTCAGCGTCAACTACGTCGACAAGAGGCTCTATTTCCTCACTGAATACAGGCTTACCCTCCATTTTCCTTATATTGCCGAACTCCTCAACCTTCGGCACGCCGTCAGGCCCGATTGTTATTCTCACCCCGTAATAGTATGGCCCCTTCACGCCGGGCGCTGTGGATGCTAGGCGTGTAAACTCTTCTTCTAACATCTTGAATGTTTCCTCTATATCTCTAAGCATGTTATTGAACAGAGAGTCTATATCGAATATTGAGGGTTTCCTCCTCTTGTTTTCCATAATGCATCACCTGTTGAGTTAGATGTGCGTTTGAGAGTAATTATAGGTTTGGAGGTGTAATGAGGTATGAAGTATTTACTTAATTTCTAATGTTCTTATTAAATAGTTTTTTGTCTATGAAGATAGCAACTATCTCTTTTAAACCGTGCTGGAAGAATAAACGGATCGAGGAGAAACACAGAGGGGTAGTGGAGATAAAGGTGTCGCATTATGGCTAAAACTCTCAAGTACGACGTTGTTATCGTTGGGCTGGGGCCTGCAGGCTCGAGCCTAGCGTATTTCCTCAAGGATTCCGGATTGAAAGTGGCAGGTATCGACCTAGTCGACTGGGACGGCCTTTGGGGCAAGCCTTGCGGCGACGCTATAGGAGAGCATCATTTCGATGAGACAGGACTACCGAAACCCGAAGGAGAGGCTATGAGAAACCGTGTTGTAGGGATCGACGTGTATAGCCCTAGGGAGGACGTGAAGCTCAGGGTTAAAGGTTATGGATACATTATTGATAGGAACGCTTATGGGAGAGGGCTTGTAAAAGCTGCCATGGATAAAGGAGTGGATGTATGGCTGAAAACGTTTGTCAAGAGGCCGCTAATAGAGGATGGCAGGCTTATAGGTGTGGAAGCACGAGGCCCTAACGGGGAGGATCTAGTTTTTAGAGGTAAAGTCACGGTCGACGCTACTGGCACTAGCAGTGTTATCAGGAGGAGGCTCCCACGCGAGTGGCCTGTCAATGAAAAGCTTAAGCCGACCGATGCTAACATAGCGTATAGGAAGATTGTTGACCTAGACCATGAGATAGAGGATTACCAGTACATTAGAATATATGTTAACATGAGTATAGCGCCAGGCGGCTACTGGTGGTTCTTCCCGGAGGGGCCTACGAGCGTTAACGTAGGGCTTGGAGTCCAGGGAGGGAGAGGCTATCCGAGCCCCAAGCAGATATTTGAAGAGAAACTCGCTAACAGGCCGGAACTGAAAGGAATAGTACGCGTTAAAGCCGATGCTGGAGCTATGGTGCCAACCCGGAGACCGGCCAACACGCTTGCATGGGATGGATTCATAGGTATAGGTGATAACGGGTTTACTGTTAATCCGGTCCACGGCGGCGGTATGGGCTATGCTATGGTTGCTGCTAAATATGCCTCGCAGGCTATTGTTGAAGCGTTTGAAGCCGGAGATTTCAGTAGATACGGTCCACTCTGGAAGACAAACACGCTGTACATGCGAAGTATAGGTGCAAGGCAGGCCGCACTAGACATATTCAGGATATATCTTCAGACACTCACGGACGAGGAGATAGAATGGGGCCTTAAGAATGGGGTTGTGAAGGCTGATGATGCCTATGTTATAAGTAGTGAGGGCGAGCTCAAGGCTAACCTTTCAGTTCTCGACACGGCAAAAGTGCTGGCAAGAATGCTGAAGAGGCCGAGCATGCTGCTCCAGCTGAGAACTGTTGGTAATTATATGAAGAAAGCTAAGAACCTCTATTTGAGCTATCCTGAGAGTCCGGATAAGCTAGGAGAGTGGGTTTCAAGCGTCGAGGAGCTCTACAAAGAGTTTAAGGGTAAGCTAGGGATAGACTGGTAAATAAGATATTTTTCCTTATATAATAATGTTATTGTTTTTGCTGTCTAATTTAAGGACCATCACGTATGCGTCTTCACCGTCACGGTAATATTCTCTAATAATTCTTACTTTTTTAAAACCGAATTTTTCGTATAACCGGATGGCAGGCGTGTTTGAAACCCGAACCTCCAAAAAGACCGAATCCGCGTTATGCCTCTTCGCCGCCAGTATGGTATTCTCGAGCAGCTTAGAGCCAAGCCCTTTACCGCGATGCGGTTCTAGAACAGCAATAGATATTAGGTGCACGGTCTTGTATGAGCGGACAACATAGTCCTTAAGCTTTCTAAGCGGGCTGAGGGGACCATTTTCCAGCTCATCATACTCTCCTGCTAGCACGGGGTCTGAAGTGTATTCCACACGAGACATCGCATACCCTACAATCTCGCCTCTATGTTCAACAACGAAGAAGAGGTCCGGCCATTCCCTCAGTATTGCCGAGTAGAACCCGTACCAGTAGTTCTCCGGTAGGCTTTTCAGGTTGACAAGCATGACTCCCGGAATATCTTCTGGCCTAGCCAGCCTTATGTTATACTCGTTCTTGAGCATGTTATCTTGCACTGCCAACTCGGTCACCAGGCACCATTCCATGGTAAGTGGCGGTTTAACGGTATGCCTGGAATAGATATCCAGGCTCCCGTTATGTAGTTAAGAATATTTGGAACTTATAACAGCTATGCGGTTCCTGTGAGAGCAAGCTATATGGCGGTATTATTACTCGGTGCGTATGAGAAGGATAATAGGCTGAAGGACACGCTTAGTAGTATTGAAGTCTTCATGTTCGAAGCCCAGACTCTCTATCGTGGTTGAGGTGCGCTAGAACTTGGACGGCAGGCTGCACCCGTCGAAAGCAATAGTAGGTAGCGTCAACAACTATTTGGCCGGGAAATGCATTATTCTAGCAGTCACGGGGAGCGTGGCCGCATATAAGAGTCTAGACCTTGCACGCTGGCTAATGAGGAGAGGGGCGAGGGTAGTCTTCGCGGCCAGCAGCGCCGCCCTAGAGCTTGTAGGGGAGAAGCTCCTCCACTGGGCGTCGGGCGAGCCGCCCATAACAAGGCTGACAGGAGAAACGGAACATATCCTATACGTTAGGGGGTGCGACGGTCTCATAGTAGCTCCCGCAACTCTGAATACTCTAGTAAAAGCTTCTCAGGGCATAGCGGACAGTCTCGTACCGTTGCTGGCTGTCAGCATGCTTGGAATGGGCAAACCGGTAGTTTTCGTGCCAGCAATGCATGGGAATATGGCTTCTACGCCCCAGTATCGTCGAGCTATAAGCGAGCTACAGTCTTACGGCGCGCTGATCGTGCCGCCCCTGATAGTTGAGGGTATCGCGAAGTATCCTCCTGTAGAGGTCACCGGGAGGGTCTCGGCCGCATTCATTGCTAGGGGGAGAGACCTGGCCGGTATGAAGGCGGTGGTCACTGCAGGAGCCACGAGGGAGTGGATTGATCCTGTACGTTTCATTTCTAACCCTAGCAGTGGCCGTATGGGGTTCGAGATCGCAGCTGAGCTCTGGGCTAGAGGTGCCAGTGTAACACTTATACATGGACATGTGAGCGGCATTGTGCCTCACATGGTCAACAGGGTTCATATTGGCACTACAGAGGAGATGAGGTCTGCCGTGGAGAACGCAATAGGTGATGGTATAGATATTTTCGTTTCAACAGCAGCGCCCGCAGATTTCGCCCCAGCAGAGAAGCGGTCTGTCAAGATAAAGAGTGGGGAGAGGCTGACACTAGAGCTAGAACCTACACCTAAAGTTGTAGAGGCGGCGGTAGGAAAGGCCAGGCGGATAATATTATTCGCGGCCGAGACGGTGCAGGCCAGGGATGAGCTTCTGAGCAGGGCGTTAGAGAAAATGGGGAAGTATGGGGCGGACATTACTGTGGCTAATAATGTTTCTGGGAGGGATGCGGGCTTCGGAGCGGACAAGCTTGACGCTATAATTATATGGTCTATGGGTGGCGGTATTTTTGCTGAGGATGTAGGTAAGATAAATAAAGAGCTCTTGGCTAGAAGAATTATTGATACTCTTCTCTTAATCGAGAGGGGAGGGGAGCATGGTTAGAATAACCCTAAATGATATAGTTAATATTAACTATAATGCTGTGGCAGAGGATATAGCGGGCTTCATAAGAAGCAAGGTAGAGGAGGCAGGGGCTCAGGGGGCTGTTCTAGGAGTTAGCGGCGGCGTGGACTCCGCTACAGTCCTCTTCCTGGCCGTGAAAGCTCTCGGCCCGGAGAAGGTGCACCCGCTCATAATGCCTGATATTAACGTTACGCCGGAAGAGGATGTTAACGATGCTAAAAACCTTGTAGAGCTCTCCGGGACCACGCCCCACATAATAAATATTGCTCCTATAGTTGAGGTGTACAAGTCGGCAATACCCATCTATGAGAACGACGAGGCCGACAGGCTCCCCCTCGGAAACCTCAGGGCTAGGATAAGAATGTGCCTCCTCTACTACTATGCTAACAAGAAAAACCTTCTAGTCCTAGGAACTGGGGATAGGAGTGAGATACTGATAGGCTACTTCACCAAATATGGGGATGGGGCTGTCGACATACTTCCGATAGGAATCCTCTATAAGAGCCAGGTCCGGAGGCTGGCGGCGAGCCTAGGCGTTCCCGAGAGGATAGCGTTCAAGCCGAGCAGCCCGAGGCTGTGGCCTGGCCAGACGGCCGAGGGGGAGTTAGGGTTAAGCTATGACGAGGTTGACGTTATACTCCATGCTATCTTTGATAGAGGGTTAAGACCCGAGGAGGTTCCCGAAGCTACCGGTATAAGCATAGACAAGGTTAGACGCGTATTAGAGCTCCACGAGAAATCTAAACACAAGAGGGAGATGCCCCCGACACCCCCGATCGAGATCGTAGCGCGCTACTACAGGTGACGGGCAGGATTGCCTATTTGCGCGTCCGCACCCCACCATGTAACCTCGATCTTCCTCCCAGTATACACTTCTAAGCTGGAAACCACAGGCTCTCTCGGGGCAGGACTAGCTGTAGAGCCGAGAGCTATAGGATGCCTCGGCAGGAAACTCTACAGTCGCCCTATAGAGACGACAACGGCTGCGAGAGCGCTTAAACTCTTAGGCGCGGCAAGCCGTGGGATACACGTAGCAACCCCTCTCCCACCAGCGAAGGGGTACGCTGTTAGCGCGTCAACAGCGGTTGTAGCAGGCACCGCCTACAGTGTCTCTCGGGGGCTTACCATAGGAACGGGCCTGCTCGCGGCGCATAAAGCAGAGATACTAGAGAAGACGGGGCTGGGGGATGTCGCCTCAATAAGCTGTGGTGTCGGAGTGGTATACCGGTATGGTGCTGGGGCGCCAGGACTGGCCAGGGTTGACTGCAGGCCTGTTCCGTCTACAGTGTCACTCTTAGCTCTAGAGGGTGAAGGAGGCGTCCATACGCGGAGTCTACTAGAGAAGGCAGGTTCGAGCTTTTTCCGTAGGGAGGCCCGGAGAAGGCTAGAGAGGGTCTTTGAAGACCCGAGTTTCGAGACGTTCATGGCGGAGAGCATGTCGTTTACGCTCGATAACAAGCTCTATGCTCCTATCATCGGGGGCAGGCTAGATTCTTTAACGCGAACGCCAGGACTTATAGGGTTCTACGCTAAAAAGCTCGTGGCAATAATTGCTGTTGAAGCAGATATGGCGGCAGACGCCCTAGAGTACCTTGCAGGCAGGTTCGGGAGAGAGCGTCTCCGCGTATTATACGGGTCTGATCACGGCGTTAGAGTGTGGTGGGAGTAGCGATGGTCGATTTCGAAATTCCGAAGAGCCATCCCAGGTATATGAGTCTTATTATGAGAGAGAAGCTCGTAGAGGGGTTCCGTAAGGGGATCGTTGTCCCCCAGGGCCTGATAGCTCATGGGAGGGGAGAGGCGTTCGACTATATTCTGGGAGAGAAAAGCCATACGTTCGCGCTTCGAGCCGAGGAGGCGGTCGCCGCATACCTTCTCGCCTCCAAGCACCCCGTTATTAGCGTTAACGGGAACTATGCGGCCCTGGCGGCTGAAGAGATTAGAGAGCTGCAGAGGGTCTCGGGGGCAATTGTGGAGGTGAACATTTTTTACCGGACAGAGGAGAGGGTCCGCAAGATATACGAGCACCTGTTAGATCATGGTGTCGAGAGAGTTCTACCTCCGGACTGCGATAAGGTAAGAGTCCCAGGCCTTGAGAGTCCTAGAGGGATCGTCTGCAAGGACGGTATTGCGCGGGCAGATTTCGTCCTGCTTGCAATAGAGGATGGAGACAGGACGGAGGCCCTAGCTGGATGGGGGAAGAGGGTTGCCGCTATAGATCTAAACCCTTTCAGCAGGACCGCCCAGAAGGCTCATATTACGGTTGTCGATGAAGCGGTAAGAGCTACAGTTAACATATCGAAGTTTGTAGAGGAGCTGCGCGGAGCTAGCATTGAGCGTCTCCGAAGCATAATTAGCTCCTACGATAATCAGAGGATCCTCAAGGACGCGTTTAGAACGATGCTGGAGAACCTGTCCCGTGCCTCCAACCAGGGGATACTCTAGCCTCGCCGCGCTCCGACGGCCAACGGACCCCCAGCCTGCCAGCCCTCGGGGACACTAGTTTCTCTAGCATGGAGAGTATTGATTCTGCAGCGCCCATCTCGGGCTCTAGAAGGTCAGCATATTCTTCGGCCTTCTCTAGGAACTCGACCAGTCTTGGTAGATCCTCGAATGCGATGCGTCTCAGTATTGAGCGGTCCGATTCTGTAAGCCTCCTCTTTCTTGATAGTCTTGTTAGCGTGTCGAGGATTCTATCTGGTTCTAGGGCGTAGAACTGTATTCTGAGCATTCTCACCCGGTAGTCCTCTTCGATACTGCTATCGTCGCCTTCATACTCTCTAATTGCGGCTTCAATCTCTTCCGGATCGACTATCCTCCACCAGTGCTGCCCGCTGCTCTTGTATGTAGTCTCGATAAGCATGTACTCCTTCTCCAGCTTGCTCAGCAACGGGCTGGGATTATAGAATACGCCCTTACGCTCGAGATACTCTTTAACCTGCTTATAGGAGAAGTCCCCGAGGCCCGGGCCCGGTCTTGGAGCACGATAGCTATCGATTATCGCTTTCAGTATAAGATAGCCCTTATCGCCATACTTCCCTATGAACTCTCTGGCGGGCCCGAGCCTCAACCCTATTCTAGCCTCCTCCACTGCTCCCGGCGGGGATCCTTTACTCTCTTAGCCTCACGCCTTAACGGGAGAGTGTGCCTGTGGGACGGAAATCGTACCCATTACGTATGAGGGGCTCTCAAAGAGTAATATTGCTAAGCGCGGGGTTTAGGACAGTAGTGTTTCTCTGGGACAATAGTTGGCAATAATACCGTCCCGGTACAGATATAGGTAAGGCGTGCGGGGATGGTCTCGGCAGTGCGTGACGCTATAGCGGGCGAGGCAACTGTAAGAGTTGAAAACGTTTACAAGCGTTTTGGGAGCGTGGAAGCGCTGAGAGGGGTCTCATATACTGCGAGGCCCGGCGAGATACTCTATATTCTGGGTCCTAATGGGAGCGGTAAGACGACCCTGGTAAGGGTTACCCTAGGCCTTTACAGTCCGGACAGGGGCGTGGTGGAGGTTCTCGGCGCCCGTCCTGGAAGTGGCGGGTGGGAGAGGGTTAGGAGTCAGGTAGGGTATGTCCCGGAGAACGCCGACGTGTATGAGAGGCTGACGGGCGCCGAGATAATAGGGTTCTACGCTAGAATTTATGGTGGGAGAAACTGGAGGCGGCTGGCCGAGAGGGCGGCCAGGATATCGGGTTTGAGCGGCAAGGAGCTCGCTAGAAGGGCGGGAGAGTACAGTAAGGGTATGAGGAGGAGGCTACTACTCGCTATAGCGCTTATGCACGAGCCAAGAATAGTCTTCCTGGACGAGCCATTCTCGGGTGTCGATGTGATATCGGCGCACCGTATAAGAATGATACTCTCCCGTCTCAGGAGCGGGGGGAGTAGCGTTATAGCGACGAGTCATAACGTTTTCGAAGCGGAGAGGCATGCGGATAGGATTCTCTTCATATACAAGGGAGTCAAGCTCTTCGAGGGGACAGTGGAGGAGGCGCACGCCTCCTATAACGCCTCGACTTTGGAGGAGGCCTTCGTGAAGGCCGTAGAGGGGGCAGGCATTGACGGCTAGGAACATACTCCTGGTAGCAGCTAAAGACTTGAGAGACTTCTCTAGGGACTATAAGAGTATAGCCGCGATAATACTTCTCCCATTCATCGGGCTCCCCGGCCTGGCACTATTGTCTGGCGTCCTAGCATCGCAGCAGACGGTAAGCATATGCTACTATGTTGCTGATAGTACCCCCGTAGCCCACGAGATTGCCGGGTGGATTGTTAGGAACACAACGTCGATCCTAGAGAGTGCCGGCTATAGTGTGGGTGTGAGAGGGCTGGGCCGGGGGTCCGCCGCTGGGTGCGACCTGATCCTAGTGTTCCCGGAAGGGTTCTCATCGAACCTGTCAAGGCTTGATGGTACAGCGACAATACTGGTTAGCGGGTCCCTGACCAGCACGGGACAGGAGGCCCTCCAAGCAGTATACTCGAGCGTTAGGACGGTCTCTAAGGCGATCGTGGTGGAACGGGTATCGAGACTGTCGAGTCTAGCGGGGCTGCGCCTGGACCCTGAAGGCCTCCTGGAACCTATCAAAGTCGAACAGTCCTACCATAACGCTAAGGGTGTTACAGCGTCCAACACTCAGGTCGCAGTGGCCGAGGCCGCCAAGGTTCTCGCCTTCTCACTCTACTTCGTCGTAAACCCGGCGATAGTGTTTATGAGCGACAGCTTGAGCGGGGAGCGTGAGCGGAGAACGATCGAGATGCTCCTCGTATCACCGCTCGACCCATACGATCTCCTGGCCGGGAAGATTCTCGCCTCGACAGTCGCAGGCCTCATAGGGGCGGCAGCCGACAGTCTGGGAATACTATTGTTCTTCAGGCTCTCAGGGCTAACCCTTACCCTGACCCCCGGATTGGCGGTGCTCTGGCTCTCGGTAAGCCTAGGGCTAGTATTGTTCAGCTCGTCGCTCGCCGCTATTATCTCGGAGCGTACCGGCAGTGTTAGGAGCGCTCAGAACCTCTCCTTCCTAGCCTCAGTAGTCGCGCTCATATTCTATTTCGCGGCGCTCTTCGTCGACTATACTGGCCTTCATGGTGCTGCCAAAATCCTCCTCGCATCCATACCGTACTCGCAGGCCGCACTAGCCCTCGAATACTACTCCATCGGTCTCACAACGCCCGCCCTAGCCTACACGCTGGCCGTCTACGCTTTCACAGGCGTACTCGTATTCATAGCCTCGAGGGTGTTCGACCCGGAGAGGCTCCTGGCCGGAAGCTAGGAATCCCGCGTGGGGCAGGCCTGGGGAGGATCGGCTGGTTGATCCCTCCTCACAGCAGCCCTCCACCGCCTGGAAAGGGCGGCTCAGAGTCCGCTATCCACCTCATCCCTTCTCCCCCTGCCCCTCTCGCGGAGGGGTTTCAATGTTAGTACTGAGAATAGCTCGTAGAGAAAAACTATTGTTCCCGTCTTCAGTCCTCCATCCTTATATGCGAAGTAGACCTTTTTCCAGTCAATAGTAAATATAATATATGATAGTATGATTGTTCCTGCGATGAAGCCGCCAATAGCCACAGTCCAGTTACCGGCCTCACTAGACCCTATGAGGCTCCAATACGCGTGCCCGAGGAGTAGGACTATAGCTGTAAGTACTATCTTTCCAAGTATGACTCCCGCCGCGAACCATGCAAGGCTGAAGCCTGATATGCCTAGAGGTATGTAGAGCACATCGTCGGGCAGGGGGAGGGCCGCGAATAGGAAGACCAGTATAAACAATCCTACCTTAGTCCTGCTTATAAGCCAGGAGTACTCCTCCCTCTTCCTCCTAACATGCTCCGAGCGTGACGCTAAAAAATTACTAGTATAGAAGACTACAACCTTGCCTAGACCCGCGCCCACCCCCGCGGACACAACTGTAAGCAGGGCCTCCACAGGATCCCTCACCAGGCCCCCCACAGCACCTACTAGCGTCAGGTAGACCGCGGGGAAACCAGGTATGAGGTTGCTGACAAACGCGGCTAGGAAGAGTCCCAGCGGGCCGTACTCTTTCAGTCCCGTTATGACATGTTCTATATTCATCCTGCCATCATTCCCTCTCGCCAGAGCATGCAGGGCAGAGTGTTAAGAGCCGTCCGCGAAGGTGGACGTCTGAATCCTAGCGTTCGATAGAACTGCTATAATAGTTAGGGCTACTTAAACATGTGTATTAGACGCTTTCGGGGAAGGGTAGCGTTGTCTCCTTCCAGCTTGTAGACTGACCGCCGCATGGCCGGAGGCCCCCTCTCCCGGGGGCTATGATCGCTCCAGACCATCCTCACCCCCCAGTTTAGGGGTCATGGTACGTCCCTGCCTCTGCATCCCCCGTGCGGGGGAGACCCCGGGCGGCGGTACAGTCGTGGTCTGCAAGCGTGTTACGATATCTTGCACGTGGAGGCAAAATAGTGTTGGGGAGGTGCGGGGCTTGACCGGGACCCGGAGATGGAGTGTTGATGTTTTCAACGTGTACTATGATAAGTATGATGAGTGGTATGAGGAGCACCCAATAACTTATGAGAACGAGCTCCGCCTCGTCGAGACAGTAGTAGAGCAGTATGCGGGTAAGAACAGGGACAGGTGCGTGGAGATAGGTGTCGGCACCGGGAGGTTCGCCGCGCCTCTGGGATGCGCATACGGCGTTGACCCCTCGCTCGGAATGCTGCTAAAAGCCAGGGAGCGAGGCATACAGGTTGTAATGGGGAGAGCAGAGCAGCTACCCCTAGCATCGGGAGTGTTCAGGCTCGCACTATTGATAGTCACGCTATGCTTCGTAGAGGATCCTGAGGCAGCGATAAGCGAGACCGCACGGGTCCTCGCCAGGGGAGGCGTTGCTATCGCATGTATAGTGCCGAGGGACACGGAATGGGGGCAACACTACATGGCCCTGGGAGGGAAGGGCCACCCCTTCTATAGCAGAGCACGCTTCTACACGGTAGAGGAGGTTATCAGCCTGGCAGAAGATCAGGGCCTCGCCCCGGGCCAGGTAATGGCGACACTCTCATACAAGCCGTGGGAGCAGCCCCGCCACGAGAAGCCTAGACCTTACACGGGCAGAGAGGGGTTCGCCTGCGTCCCACTACGTAAGAATTAAGCAGGGGACGCCCGGAACAAGAATAAACCCTCAACACGGACAAGGAACAATCCTCGAAGACCTGGGGGCGATGAGGAGGCTCGAAAGGGCGTAGGCGTCCCCCGCCCGGAAAAGCAAAACAGCGCTTCTCCGCGCAGGCGGAGGGACGCCCATGAAGAGCCCGCGCAGGGCCGAGCCCTCCTCCCCAGCAACATTAAACCTCCAAACTCTTACACATTCACCACATGGCCCGCGGCTTCCCGGCGGCGGCGCGGGGAGGACTGGGGGCGGAGCCCCCGGAAGAGTTGTGGATGACTCCATCAGCCTCCAGCCGCGGGCACACCCTACTCCTGCCAGCCCCCAGATCATACTGGAGCGAGAACAGTACAGGTCAATGCGCGGTCCCGCCCACAAGCGAGCGCCCTGGACCCCGCACCACCCCGGGCCGCACCCTCCGGCCAGCCAGGTGGGCAGGGGATTACAGGGTAATACCGAAGAAGACGAGGCTATCCTACCATCCCATAACCTTTAAAATAGGACGCAGACATTACTCATAGTCTCGGCTGTGCCCCCGGACACAGAGAAACACGAGGGGCACAGCAAGTGACACTGAGCTCACGCTAAAAATGGGGGCTCGAACACCCCCAGGAGACCTATCCTGGGGAAGTTCGAGCCTGACACGGGGCTCCGAGACCAGCCCGCCTGCCAGCCCGGGCGGGCCTGGGCCCACGAAAGGCGGGCCGCGGCCACCCCAGCCCTCAGGCTGCGGGAGCAGCCGCGGCCGTAACTCCGGTTGATCCTGCCGGACCCGACCGCTATCGGGGTAGGGCTAAGCCATGGGAGCGGAACGCCCCGCCGCTGCGGGGCGTCGCGAACGGCTGAGTAACACGTGGCTAACCTACCCTCGGGACGGGGATAACCCCGGGAAACTGGGGCTAATCCCCGATAGGCGGGGAGGCCTGGAACGGTTCCCCGCCGAGAAGGGCCGCGGGGGATCGCCCGCGGTACCGCCCGAGGATGGGGCTGCGCCCCATCAGGGTAGTTGGCGGGGTAATGGCCCGCCAAGCCGACGACGGGTAGGGGCCGTGAGAGCGGGAGCCCCCAGATGGGCACTGAGACAAGGGCCCAGGCCCTACGGGGCGCACCAGGCGCGAAAACTCCGCA
>JALSOR010000029.1 GCA_026986415.1 Acidilobaceae archaeon | reverse complement strand
AAGATACGGGAGCTCTCAGAGCAGATCTCACAGCTCCAGGAGGCGCAGAAGAACAATACTGGGAGTCTCAACTCGAAGATAGCCGCGCTCGCCGAGAACATAACCACGCTGCAAGCCAGGCTCGCAATGCTGGAAGCCATGCAGGCCAACACCACCTCTAACCTGTCAGCCAGGCTCGCCAGCCTGGAAGCCGAGCTGAACACCCTCCAGAACGAGCTCTCCAGGCTCCAGGCAGAGTACGAGAACAGGATGTTCCCGGCAACGATAACAGACGCGACCGGGGACACGGTAGTCATAGAGTCCAGGCCTGAGAGGATCGTGGCCCTAGCCCCCAGCGTCGTAGAAATACTCTACTATATAAACGCTACCGACAGGCTCGTAGGCGTAACCCAGTACACCGACTGGCCCCCCAGCGTTGTCAACGCTATCCATAACGGCACGATACAGGTCGTGGGGGGCTACTGGAACCCCAGCCTGGAGAAGATACTGAGCCTCAACCCGGACCTGGTAATAGGGGTGGCAAACGTCCCCAGCCAGGCCCAGATTAAGAAGGAGCTGAAAGCCTACGGGATACCAATGATACTCCTACCACAGTCGTCAATACAGGATATCGGCAGGGCGCTGATAATGGCGGGGGAGGCCACAGGCAACATCGCGCAGGCGGCCAGGGCCGCGTCAGAGTTCGAGTCCCACATAATGAGTATTAAGATTGCGGGGGAGAAGGTCCAGTCTAGAGAGACGGTAGCAATAGTAGTATGGGTCAACCCGATAATCATCGCGGGCAACGGGACCTTCCAGGGCGACGCTATAAGCTGGATAGGCGCTGTCAACGCGTTCAACAACATGACAGGGTGGAAGCCCATAAGCCCAGAACAGCTCCTAGAGGCGAAGCCGCAGGTCATAATACTCGACGGTATACCGGTGGAGAACTTCACCTCCTACCTGAACAGTACCCTAGGCGCCAACGCGACCATGCAGATACCTGCTATAGCAGAGGACAGGGTCTACAGTATAATGCCGCCCCTGACAGACATAATGTCGAGGCCCAGCCCCAGGTTCGCCTACGCCCTCCTAGTGCTCCAGTACATCGTCTACCCTGAAATATACAATGAGACCGTGCAGAGCGTGCCGCACACCATCAGCACGATACCAAACATAGCATGGCCGACGCCCTAACGCTCAACCGCGAGGTACGACAGGGTTGCGCGCGGCCAGAACACTACTACTCATATCAATACTGTTTTCCCCCGTACTCCTCTCCCTCCTCGGCCTAATAGTGGGGACGACAGGCCTCATACCCCCGGGAAGCATGGTACGGCTCATACTACACCCGGGAAGCAGCAGTATACCCCCGGTAGTGCGGGGCATACTGAGGTACAGGCTCCTCCGGACGCTCGCAGCAGTAGTAGTGGGGGCGAGCCTCGGGGCTAGCGGGCTCACCTACCAGTACGCGCTCCGCAACCCGCTGGCAGACCCCTACCTTCTCGGGGTCAGCACGGGATCCGCCTTCGGAGTGGTCCTCTGGCTCTACACCGGCCACCACGGCGGGCCCTTCGAGGCTTACATGCTAAGCCTCGCCTTCGGGATCCTGAGCTTCGCAGTCGTGGCAGGAATAGGCTACTACACGGGGGGCTCCCCGGCAGGCCTCATAGTGGCTGGGGTCAGCGTGAGCTACACCTTCCTGGGCCTCATAGTAATACTCCTAGCCCGCCTCCCCGGGACGGGGAGGGTAGGGTTCAACTGGCTCTTCGGAACAGTAGCATACCCCCTCCCGAGAGAGATACTATACACGACCCTAATACTGGCCGCCTCAATGCTGGGCCTCATAGTCCTCTCACCCCGGCTCTACACTCTGATACTGAGCGATAAGGTGTCGGAGAGCATGGGGGCAGAGCCTAGGAAGACGAGGATCGCCAGTCTAACACTAGCAAGCATGGCAGCCGCGGGGGCGGTAGCACTCTCCGGGCCCGTAGGCTTCATAGGGCTCGCGGCCCCATGGATTTCGAGGCTCGCGCTCGGGAGCAACTACACTCGGGTCCTAGCGGCGAGCACAGCCCTCGGGGCTAGCCTAGCAGTGGGCAGCGATATACTGGTCCGCCTCATAGCTGCGGGCTCGGGGGAGATACCTCTCACAGCGGTGACAGCCCTCTACGGGGGACCCATACTCTACTATCTGAGCAGGAGGACCGGGTGGTAGGCGGGTGGCCTGCACGGTAGAGTTGGAGGGGGTGGAGGTTTGGGGTGGCGGTAGGCGGATACTGTGGGTGGAAAACCTAGTGTTAACCGGGGGGTTAACACTCGTAATCGGCCCCAACGGCAGCGGGAAAACAACACTCCTCGAAACAATAGCGGGCGCCAGGAAGCACTCCGGCAGGATCAGGGTCTGCGGCACCACACCCGGAAAGGCTAGGCGTATGATAGCATACGTCCCAGCCCAGCCCAGCATAGACCCCCTAGCCAGGGGAGAAGACGTCTTACGAGCAGGCATGTACGGCCTCAAGGAGAGCCCCCCGCCGGGCAGGCTCAGGCTCATACCCCGAGAGTTCCTCGACAGGAGGATCTCGACCCTGAGCAGTGGAGAGCAACGGCTCACATGCCTGGAGAGGGGCCTAGCCCGGAGGCCCCATCTACTACTCCTAGACGAGCCCCTCAGCTTCCTGGACATAAGGAACCAGTCCAGAGTGGTCAGCATACTGAGAGAATACATGGCCGAAACGGGCGCGCACATTATTTTCACGGCGCACGAGCTACTCTACCTTCCCGTGGCGGACAGCGTGCTCCTACTCTCAAACGGCATGCCAGCCTATTATGGGCCTCCGGGAGGGATGGGGAGGAAGATATTAGAGGAGGCCTATGGTGTCGAGCTCGCAGAGATAGAGGCTGGAGGACACAAGTTCTACCTGCCAAGGACGCTGGTAGACCTATAAGTCTCCCTGATGGGAGCCGCGTATTAGTACAGTTCTATCCCGCACCTCTATACCCGGGACCGTACCCACCCCCAGAACATAGGGGGTAATCAGAGAGGTTTACTGCGATGCGGGCGGGGGAGCCTCTGTTCGCTGTCGAGGGCAGGGTTTACTGGGCTGATAGTGACGCTGCAGGGATAGCGCATTTCACCTCCTTCCTCAAGTATTGTGAGAGGGCCGAGGAGGAGTACATCTTCCATGTGATGGGGGATCCTGGGGGCGGGATACCGGGGATAGTCTTCCCCCGCGTTCATGTTGAGTGCGACTATAGGGTCCCCCTCCGGGTTCACGACAGGTTCAGGGTCGAGGTTGTGGGCGTGGAGCCTGGGAGGACCAGTATACGGTGGAGGTTCAGGATTGTGAACCTGACGCTCCAGGATGTGAGCGCGGAGTGCAGTATTGTGAGCGTGGCCGTTGATAGCAGGACTGGGCGTCCCGTGCCGTTGCCTGAGGATCTCAGGAGAGCGTTAACCGGGGAGTAAACACTGAACGTTACTCTCACGTGAATTAAAAATTAAATATCTGTTTAATGATATTTTTCATATTCAAATTCAACTATATACTACATGGTAGATACTATATAAATACCGGCTCGCATTTACACTATGAAAATCGACGCATCCGAATAAGGATTTAGATATGTAGTTGTGGTGGTTTAGTGTGAGAAGGCAGAGGAGAGGTCTTTCGTCGAGCGCTCTAGCGGCTATAGTAGTAATAATAATAATTATTGCTGCCGCAGGCCTATACGTGGGGATGAAAGGCAAGGGAACCACGACAACAACCTCCGGCACCTCGACCGCAAGCGGGACCGGCCAGACCACGACCAGCACCTCGGGAGGCGCCAAGCCCTACAAGCTAACCATTCTGACGGGAAGCACGGCAGGCACATACTACCCGGTGGGTACAAGCTATGCTAAACTCCTAGACAAGTACAGCAACGGCCTCATACAGGCCAACGCTGTAGAGGGGAGAGCCAGCGTCGGCAACATTAAGGACCTGTGCGCCGGAACCGGGCAGGCCGCCCTGGCACAGAACGATATCAGCTACTACGCCTACCACGGCAAGGTTATCAAAGACTTCGAGAACCACCCCATGACCTGTATAAGGGCAGTAGCCGTACTCTACCCCGAGACTATACAGATAGTCACCACCGCAGACAGCGGGATAAACAGCATACAGGACCTCGCCGGTAAGAAGGTCGCAGTGGGAGCACAGGGCAGCGGCACCTACTGGAACGCGAGGCAGATACTCGAGGCCGCCGGAGTATGGGACAAGATAATACCGGAGTATAAGAAGTTCAGCGAGATAGTCCAGGACCTGAAGCTCGGCAACATTGACGCTGCATTCCTAACCGCCGGCATACCGACTAGCGCTGTAGAGCAGCTCGCCGCCGAGACGAAGATAAAGATCATACCCGTACCCACCGACATATACAACAAGCTCAAGCAGAAGTACCCGTTCTACATCCAGCAGACCATACCCGCTAAAACCTACAGCGGGCAGACAGAGCCTGTGCAGACTGTCGCTGTTATGAGCATGCTCATAGTTAGGAGTGATGTCCCGAACAATGTCGTCTATACCATGGTGAAGATACTGTTCGACCACGCCGACGAGCTCAAGCAGATGGTCGGCAAGCAGAGCGTGCAGTACATAAGCCTTGACCATGCACTGCAGGGCCTCAGCATACCCCTGCATCCCGGCGCCTACCAGTACTACCAGGAGCAGGGCATAAAAGTGCCGGACCAGTTCAAGCCCCCGGCAAACGGGTAGCCAAATAATATGACTTGAAAGAAGCAAATAATATAATAAGTGTGGCGAGGTGTTTTTCCCTTATGAGAGGTAATCCTGGAGGGCCCTCCCCGGGACTCCTGGGGGGCCTAATCCTAGCCCTACTATTCCTCTTCGCTTCTAAGTTTGCCTTCTATGCTCCGAGGATAGCTGTTGGGAGCGAGACGCTCCAGGTCTACTGTGATAACTGGTCGGTGAAAATACCCGCGGCAATGGTGGAGACCGTCTCCTACAACTGGACCCATAGCGTTGAACACTCACCTATAGTCGAGGTTTACAAGATAAGGGGTGGCGAGCTCGTACTGGTCGAGGCTAAGGCGAAGAGTTTCGGTACCGGCCACCCTTATAATGCTAAGGAGATAGGTGGGAATGAGACCCTATTCGAGAACGGCTGGATAGTTTATACTGCGAACTACACTGTAGGGCCAAGCGTTTACGTTATAGGCAACCCGG
The DNA here is from genome assembly GCA_026986415.1 of Acidilobaceae archaeon. Lineage (GTDB taxonomy): Archaea > Thermoproteota > Thermoprotei_A > Sulfolobales > Acidilobaceae > S143-63. The sequence goes on along the minus strand of JALSOR010000029.1, from coordinate 10,384 downwards.
AGTTCGCGGGTAATTATACTGTGCGTTTCCGGGACGGGTATACGCTGTTCTGTAACTTCACGGTCGGGGGCCTCCGTGTTTACAGGTAGGAGGCGTCTCCCCTCCCGGGGAGACTCATACCATATCTACTCATATGTTTATATATTTGGTTATGTCTATCCATTACCACTGATATGACTAGTATTGAAAGGAATTTGATCTCTAATATTAAATATATTACTAAGTATTTAGAAAATACTTTAACGGGGGAGAAAAGGTTTGACAGAAGAGGAGAAGAGGGAGGGAGGGCTCAACCCGTTCGAAGTAATGAACCTCCGGGCGAGGAGCGGTTTCGCGAAATGGTACGTTTTCACGCTGGCCCTACTCTTCGCGTTCATGGAGATATTCTACATAATGTCATACTATACGACCCTAGCGAACTTCATAGGCTACCTAGGAGTAAAACTGGGACTGCCCGGCCTGAAAAAGTTCAGCATAGACCTGATCAGGGCCTTATTCATAAACAGTAAGAGCCAGTACGGCATAACCCTGGGCTTCCTGCTAGCAGTAGGCTTCATACTCTTCCCGGTTAAACGGTTAGCACTCCAGGCCTCCAAGGAGGAGGTCGAGGAGTACGTGGAGAAATATGCCAAGAGAATACCATGGTACGACTATGCACTATCATTTCTAAGCCTGATAGTGTTCTTCTACATGGCATGGCTCGAAACACAGATCGTTGCATATGAGGGGAGCCTCCCCCCTAACGCTGGCATTCTCCCAATAATTATGGCCGCCATAGGGTTCGCTCTGGCGTTCGAGCTCACGAGGAGGAGCGTCGGCCCCTGGCTTGTCGGGGTAGTGGCGTTCTTCCTAGCATACTACTTCTACTATATGAAGACAACATTCCCGATAACATGGCACACGGTCACAGTCAAATGGGCACAGGACATGTTCTACTGGTCAAGCGGCCTGTTCAACATACCATTCCAGGTCATGGCAGCCTACGTCTTCGCATTCCTATTCTTCGGGGCCTTCCTGGAGAAGATAGGCATAGGAGGCTACATCACCAGGCTAATGCTCGCCCTCTTCGGTAAGAAGCCGGGAGGGCCGGCCAAAGTGGCCATAGTGAGTAGCGGGTTCATGGGCATGCTCAGCGGTAGCAGCGTGGCGAACGTTTTCACCACGGGAACGTTCACGATACCAATGATGAAGCGGTCCGGGTTCCCCCCGGAGGTTGCAGGCGCCGTCGAGGCCAGCGCCAGTACTGGAGGCCAGATAATGCCCCCTGTAATGGGCGCGGCCGCCTTCATAATGGCAATGTATCTCGGCAGGCCCTACGGTGAGATAGTCATAGCCGCCTTCCTCCCAGCGTTCATATACTTCGCCAGCCTATACTATTTCGTCGATCTCGAGGCTAAGAGGAGAGGGCTCAGGGGCCTCCCACCAGAGCAGCTCCCCGACGCGAGAGAGCTGGCCAAGAAGATATACCTCTTCCTCCCCGTAGTGATAATAACGCTACTACTAGTCATGAGGCTTGAACCCCACTACAGCGCTATCGCGAGCCTCGGCACGGCGCTAGTAGTTGGAATATGGGCTATGGAACGGTTCACAAAGGGCCAGAAAACACTCTACACCCTGCTCTACATAATACTGACTATTATCGCACTGTGGGTCTTCCCGAGGGCTATAGCGGCGTTATACTTCGTGGGGGTACTCCTCCTAGTGCTGAGCGCCTTCCTCGTGTTCACGAGGGGCTTCAAGAGTCTCGGCTGGATGGTGCTCGACAGTGTTGAGAGCGCTGTGAGGAGCAGCGTGCCAGTATTCATGGCGGCAACCCTTGCTGGCGTGGTGCAGGGCAGCCTAACGCTTACAGGGCTGAGCAATAGGCTGGGCGAGAGGTTCATAGCCCTCGCGCACAACAATATCTACGTGCTGCTCCTCCTAGCAGGCATTCTAAGCATAATAGTGGGCATGGGGGTCCCAACAACAGCGAACTATGTGATCACGAGCCTGCTAAGCGCCGGGGCAATAACAACGGCCGCGGTCGTGATGCTCCACCTGGCAAGGAAGACGGCCATGCTTGGAGCCCACATGTTCGTCTTCTACTACGGTATACTCGCGGACCTGACCCCTCCAGTAGCACTAGCAGCTTTCGCAGGCGCCACAGTTGCTAGGGCAGACTTCTGGAAGACCGCGGTTAACGCTACGAGGTTCGGCTTCGCGAAATACGTTCTACCCTTCGTTTTCGCTGTGAACCCTGCAATGCTCATACTCCCAATAATGGAGCACACGATGACGTGGTGGCAGTTCTTCTGGAGCATCTTCAGTGTTGTCGCAGTAATAGTGGCTGCCAGCGCAGGGTTCGCCGGCTATCTGGGCGGTAGGATCGATAGTAGCGTGCTAAGAATAGCCCTCGTAATAATCGGTATACTGGCGATATTCAGCAACGTCCCAGTAGTCCTCCTCTGGAGGACGCCGGGAGCGCTCCTCGACGCCCTAGCCCACGGGCCGTACACGCCCTACATGCTGTACAGGCTGTTAGAGTTCAGCTTCGCCCTGATAGCGTACGCCGCGATAATAATAGTCTACCTCAGGAACCGTGCGGTCGCAGGGAAGACACAGTAGACGTTCAACGCCCGGGGGCCGGTTCCTCGCGATTAAACCCTTATTTTTCCCGTTTGCATGCTACATCCTATATTACATGGCAGCATAGGGTTGCTACCGGAAACTAGTGTGTATAGGCCAATGGCCTGGGCGTGCACGCGGCGTATGTGGTGGCCCTATGCTGTAGTGGTGGGTGATAGGTGTTATGAGCGCGCCTCTACGGAGGGTTGTACTGGATATTCTCAAACCCCTTAAGGGTCTAAGCATTATCGAGGTTAGCCGGGAGATAGCCAGCCTCCCGGGAGTGCAGGGGGTTAATGTTACCGTGAGGGAGATAGATGTTGAGACTGTCACGCTGAGCATGACCATTGAGGGTGACAATATCGACTTCGACAGGGTGAGCGAGAAGCTGGAAGAGCTAGGATGCATTATTCACAGCATAGACCAGGTCGTGGCTGGGAGCAAGATAGTTGAGGAGCCAGAGCTCGAGGACTAGCCTTTAAGCTGTAGTCTCGAGGCGATCCTCATGAAAACGGTCTGGGCCCCTTTCTTCATGGACTCGTGCATCAGGCCTAACGGGTAGCTGGAGCTCGAGGACGCCCTTATACCGGCCAGTATACCGTCTAGGAGCGTGTCCGGGACGCCGATACCGTATAGCAGGTGTGTGCTCTCCTCACTCCGCTCTAATGGTAGCACTCCGGGGAGGCCCGCGCAATCTGCTAGGACCCGTATGTAGAGGGCTAGCTTGTTGACGGGCACCTTCCTCCTGTACGAGTCGGGCTCCCCGGAGAATACGTACTCGAATATTATCCTGTTATCTGGGAGATATACTCTCCCGTCCACCCTCAAGCCCAGCTTGGCGGCCCTCCTGTCGAGCCATTGGACCCGGTCATAGGCGCTCTCACTGTTCGCCTTCGCCACCAGCGTGATAGGGTCTGCCGGGGGCGCTGGAAGGTAGAGCATGTTCCTGAACCCGACCCTTATCTTAGCCACTAGGGAGTTGTCTAGCAGGCCTAGGAGGTCCGGGCTGAGGCTCTCGACTAGGGAGACCGGCATTGCTGAGGGTACGATCGCTATTGTGGGTATCCTCCTCTTCACGCTCCTCTCTAGGAGGCGTGAGAGCACCCTGTGGCGGGGTAGGGACTGGTCTATGCTCTCATACTCGAAAACCTCTATTCTAGCATTGTGCAGGCTGTGGAAGAGCCCTCTCAGTATGGGGTACTCGTCGAGGCTCACATCGCGTATACTCTTAACATAAACGTCTACACGGTCCGCCTCCCACTCATCGCCAGGCCAGCCCACGATGTCAACGCTTATACTATAGTTCTCCCTCCCGTAAACGTCCAGGAGCCTCTCAGCGCAATCCTCCGACCGCTCCCAGAAAGCCATACCCTATCAGCCCGCCGTCCCGGCCTGAACATGCACCCTCCCATAACCTACAATGAGCACCATGTCCGGGTTCAGGGCATCCAGAACCTCCCTCCTATGGGTCGCAAGTATAAGGGTTATACCGTGCTTCCGGGCCAGCTTCGCCAGCCTCCCCGCAACCCACACCGCTGTCAACGGGTCGAGATGCGCGGTGAACTCGTCTATCACTAGCAGGTTCGGCTTCTCGGCTAGCAGGGCGGCGAGCCTCGCCCTCTCCTTCTGGCCGGTGCTCAGCTCCCAAAGCCTGGCCCTGTATAGGACGGCGTCGCTTATGCCTGCAGCGCTGAGAACCTCTAACGCCTCCACCACGTCCCCCGTCTTAGAGGCTATCTCCTCCAGCAGGCTCCGACCCCCTATTTCCGGCTCGATCTCGCCGGGTATTAGCGCTGCGACCCTAGCGTTTCCAGCCACGATCACCTCTCCCGTGTCGGGCTTGTAGTTGGGGTTGTCCCCGCCGAGCCCTGCGGCGCCGAGTACTAGTCTTAGGAGTGTGGTCTTACCGGCGCCGCTCAGCCCCATGAGGACTACTATGCTCCCGGGTTTGATCTCCAGGTTTACATCCTCAAGTACTCTCCTCTCGACGACGCGCCTCTCCACTCCGAAGCTGCGGAGAACCTCTGCCACCTCGGGGTTCAACCCTTCAAGGCCAAGCTCGCTCCTATACGTTTTACTGACCTCCCGGAGGATTATCGGCGACTCGAGGGGGCTTGCGGGCTTGTAGCGGGGCCTGTAGAGTACTCCCCCGTGCATTCTCCCTACTGGGTCGTTCCTGAGATACTCTTCTATGCGCCTCCTAGCCTCCTCCGTTAACGGGTACATTAGCACTGGCCTACCACTGGCAGTATCCCACATGTACTTGAACCCGGCCCTCTCGAAGAACGGGTTATACCTGGCCATAGCAGCGATAGTCTCAACAATATGCTTGGCCCGTTTCATCTCGGGGATCCTCCTCTCCTTGATCCACTCTACGGCGGCCCTAACGCTGAGAACCCCTAGTCCCCCGCCCCTATAGTCCGGGTGGACCACCACTCTAGCGATACGGGCGGCAGCAGTATTAGCCCTGGCAAGGGCCTCCTCCGCGACCCTCTCCGCCACCAGCGCCCGTGCGAGCCTCCTGCTACCGTAGAGCTGGGCTAGGTCCCTGTACATGCGGAGGAGCCTCCTCCACATCGCGGGGGTTAACGGCCAGAATGTGGGGTGGAACCAGTCCTTGGGGAACACCTTCTCCCTTATCAGCCTCTCAACCCTGTAGCCGTCCGGGCTCTCAGGGTCTGGGACCCTCCTGTGCATTAACGGTATTGGCGTGTCGACCCGCACATAAGCCACTATGCGGGGCTCGTACTCCCTCCTGGACACGAGCTCGAGGACGAGGAACCTGCTGCTGGGGAGGCTCCCCCTTATCTCCTGTATTGTCATCCTGGAACCGCAGCGGGGGCAGGTGGGCCTAGTGTTGGCCTCCATAACGTACCCGCACCTGGGGCACTTCCATACTGCCACGAGCTCCTCCTTGCTGGCGTAATGGTACTGTTCGAGCCCGGCTATCTCCTCGTAGTCCTCCTCGCTGACAGCCTCCCGCGCCCTTATAACCGCCCTATAGTAGGGCTTCTCGACCCTGTAAACCCTCTCCCACACGGGCCATACTGGGACCCAGTCCTCCCCCCACAGCCTGTACAGGCGGTAGTCTCCGGGGAAGAAGGCCCTCCCATAGCCTGGGAGGGGCTTGGGCTCGCTCCTAGCCTCGACCCTCACCCGTTCCCCCCGGCCTAGCCAGCGGGCTATAGTGCCGGTTAGGAAGAGTATGATCCTCTCGCTACCATTACTTGCTGTTATGAGCCCACCATACCACCTGTAGCCGGACCTGGGTATTATGCGGTCCTCGACCCTGCCCTCGAACACTACAGGGTAATCCCTGCTACTCTCCGCGGCCTCCACTGCTCGAACCCCTCCTTCCAGCCTGGGGCTTGCTGCTCTCGAGGCTCCTCCTCTCCCCGCGGAGCTTCCTTATCCTCTCCGCGGCCTCCACAACCTTCAGCCACTCCAGTATCTCGCCGGGGGATCCCTTGCCGAGGAGCTCCTCCACCCTGCTCGTAGCGTAGCTCTCGACACGGCCGACAACACTATCTATACGGGCCTCCTCGGCCTCCTCGTCGCTGCTCACAATCAGGACCCGCCCATGTACGGGGCATATCACCTCGCCATTCCTCAACCGGAAGAGAGGGAGCCCGCAGATAGGGCATGTTTCCGCCAGCATAACGGCGCCCTGCATCATGAGCCTAGCCATGCGCTTTACAACCTCGGGATCCCTATGGTAGTCCCTACCGTTTCTAGACACGCTCGCCGCACCTCGAGAACCTCAAATAAACCATATAGTGCAGGGGGAATAATACTGTGGAGGGAGACCACTAACCATTATCCTTCTTTTACTAACACTAGGAGAGCGCCTACTACAGCCTCCACAGCAACCCAGAGGCTTAGCATCGATAGTAGAAGCCTAACCCTCAGGGGGACACAGTACGGCGTGAAGAGCCCCGTCCAGAAAGCTATACTAAGAAGTAGCAGGCTGTACACGAGCACGCCAGTCCAAAACCACCAGGGGACGCGCGACCCTCTACGCGCGAAGGGCACCCGGAACCGCCACGCTAGCAAGGGTATGATGCCCGCCGCGACAAGCAATACTACCGATGCAGCGAGTAGGAGTGTGAGCCGTCCCGCTCCAGCCTCCAGTTCCTGGAGGGTCTTCGAGCCCTTAACCGCATCCCCGGCCAGCTTCTCAATGGCGGGAAGATCAATACACCCGCCCTTGAGGCGCACCCTATACATGCCCGTACCGTTCTCGGGGGAGACCGCTAGCCCGCGGGAGCCAACGGGTAGAGTCGTGTTTATGACAGCGATAGTCGCGTTGTACTGGCGTGCAACATTATAGTCTAGTATCAGGCTTGCCTGCGGGACGAAAATAACGAGATACACTAGTAGTGTTAGTATTAGGAGCACTCTCTGCACGGACACCCTGTTAAGGCGGCTGCTACTCCCACGCTTATAGTCTCCGCCCATAATACTATCCCACGTCTAGAAATGAAAGCTGATCCTAAGAAGGTTGTACTGGTAACCGGAGGTTCGGCCCGGGTTGGTGGTATAGTATTATCCGGGTTTAGAACTGTGATTTTAAATTAATACTATATTTCATTATAGTAGAAATAATGCGAATAAAGTTTCTAGGGAACACGCCCCATAGCAGGGCAACATGCATCCAGGCGCCAGCCTACTAGCAGGCCGGCATTTAGCATTATATTGGGACATGCCCTCAAGGTTATGGGAACTCGTGTTCGCCTACAATATGGCGTAGGACGTCCCTAATACTTACAACCCCTATGAGCCTGCCCGTCGAGTCTATGACTGGCAGGTGGCGTATGCCGTGGTGTATCATCTTGTGGGCCACGCTCACGAGGCTCTCCTCGCTGCGGGCCGTTACCGGGTTAACAGTCATATACTCCTCGACCCTGGCCTTGTCGGGGTCTGCTCCCGCTGCGAGGGCCCTAACTATGTCCCTCTCGGTTATTATCCCTACGAGCCTGCCGGTCTCGGTGACAACTATGAGGCTTCCCACGTTGTTCTCGGCCATCTTGGTGCTTGCTGTCCGGAGCGTCTCGCTGGGGCCGGCAGTCACTACCGTCTTCCTCGCGATCTCCGCGACTATCACCATCGGGTTTCCACCCGCCACATACTATTATTTATGGTGTTAGAGTTTTTATAGAAACAACTTGCGGGTCCTGGCGGGATTACTGTATTAAGTGTCAATCCACCCCCACAATTTTAACAATATGGAGGGTAGACCGGCGATGACCGCCCCCTACAGGATACTGAGGATCAACCTCTCCACGGGCACGCACAGTATTGTTGAGACCGACCATCTAGGCCCTATAGACGCGGGAGTAGAGCTCCACCTCCAACTGGAAACCTACAATGCGGACCCCCTAACCCCCGGGAACCCCGTACTGCTAGGCTGGGGTAGGTTCACCCTTACACCACTCTTCGGCTCCCACAGGATAGTGGCCGTGTTCAGGAGCCCCATCTCCATGGGGCTACACGCCAGTACTATGGGCGGTGCCGCGTACGCCGCCGCCAGGACAGGGGTAGACGCTATACTCGTCGAGGGGAGGTGCGGGGAGCCCTGCATACTGGAAGTCCTAGGGGACGGGAGCGGCCAGCCAGAGGTTAGACTACACCCTATAGAGGCGGGGAAGCTCTGGACAGTATACAACGGTTATAAGGGTTACATGGGCACCCGAGCCCTCCACGCCTGGATAGGCGAGAGCATACTCGCCGGGAGGGACCCGCGGAGCCTCACAGTGAGAATACTCACCGTCGGGCCAGCCGCCTGGCGGACGAGGATGGGCGGGATTATAAGCTGGAATAATACGCCGGGCAGCTTCCAGCCCGGGGAGGTCGTCGACGGGGCCAGCCGTGGGGGAGGGGGGAGCGTACTCGCGCAGGCCCACAATGTTGCCGCGGTAATACTCGGGGGGAGCAGGAAGGCTAGGGGCAGGCTTGACGGTGCGGGCGTGCTCAGGGTTGTGGAGAAGGTGTTGGGGGACAAGTATACCGAGATAGTGGCTAGGACTACCACGAAGTACAGGTATGATCCCAAGCTGGGGACGGGGGGAACCTTCGGGGTCAACTATGTCCACTACAGGGAGCTCCTGCCCGCCCTAGCCTACAACACTATATATATGAGCCGGCCCGTGAGGCTCAGCCTCCACGAGAAGATAATGAGGTACTTCTGGAGGCCCTTCCAGGAGGAGGTGTTCGAGTCCAAGGCCAAACCCTGGAGGACATGCGGGGAGCCGTGCAGTGTGGCGTGCAAGAAGCTGTGGCGCGGGGTGAAGCTGGACTACGAGCCGGCCCACGGGCTCGGCCCCATGATAGGAGTCATAACCCTCAGCGATGCGGCCGGCCTGGTCGAGAGGGCCGACGATCTAGGCCTCGACGCCATAGAGGCAGGCCACATCATAGCGTGGATCTTCGACAGTATAACGCGCGGCCTCCTAACGCCCGACGAGGCGGGCCTCCCGGGCAGGCCCGTGATGGACCCGCTCCAGGTCTCGCCTGAGACGAGCAGGAACAACGCTATACTGGCCCAGGCGGTCATGGACGGGCTGATAGCTAGGGAGACTCCCCTCTACGCCCTGATAGCCCGGGAGGGGGCGCGCAGGGCGGCTCAGATCATGGATGAGCAGTACCAGAGGATCGTGGAGAGCGCGGGCGTCTCCTTCAGGGACCTCCTAGTCTACGCGGCCTTCGGCGAGAGGGGCTACATGACGCCCAACTACTATTGGAGCCCGGGAATGATAGCCCCACTATACGTTCTAGGAAGGTACTGGACCAACTACAGCCCAACATACATGGAGCCCGAGGAGTACGCCCGGAACAGCCTCCGCAGGGCCATGGCGGAGCTGGAGGTGGACAACGCGGGCATGTGCAGGTTCCATAGGAAGTGGGGCGAGAAGGTCCTCCAAGCCCTATACAACGAGCTGGCAGGGGCGAGCGTCGACCTGGCAGGGCACAGCCTAGAAACGTACAGGAACATTGCAGTATACAATAGGCGCGCTGGCGCGGAGCCCGTGCCGTGGGAGTCGCGGAAGACTATGGACGTAGTGGCCACTATAGCCGCGGAGATAGGAGTGAAGGGCTGGGAGTCCAGGGTTGGCGACCGCGAGGCGCTGCTAGACTGGTGGGCGAGGTTCAAGTCGGAGCTGGACAGCCTCCTAGGCCTGGCCGAGGCCTAGAGGTTAAATGTTGATCTCTCGGCTCGCACAGCATATTTCTCCAATCAAAATAAAGCTTTTACCCGCCAGAATACCTACACGGTGACCGCCTATCAGCAACCGCACATACTATACTCATCTAGCCCTCACGCTCACCATAATACTCTCCGCCCTACTCCTCTCAATAGCAGGCCAGCTCCGACTCGCAAGAGTAGAATTATACGAGTCCCAGTCGAACCCCCCACCCTTAAGCCGAGAGCACAGTCCAGACTGCAAGGTGAGGCTTGAGGGTATAACCCTGAACGCTACACTGGACAGGCTGGAGATCCGGTTCACAGGCATATGCGACGGCCTACGCCCGGACCTCTCAATGCTCCTCTCACAGGGAAAGATAATTGTCGCGGGCCCCTCAGCCTGCGGCACAATAACCGTGCTCCCCGGCCCCCACGCTGGGGAGGCCTCAGTAATATGCATGGGCACCCTGTACTCCGCCCCTGTAACTGTTAGGGCAGACCAGGAGGGGAGCAATGGGCCCGTGGCATACACTGTAACGGTAGGCCTCCCCAGGGGGTCGCTGGCCCGCGGGGAGGAGTATATCGTGACGGTATACT
>JALSOR010000028.1 GCA_026986415.1 Acidilobaceae archaeon | reverse complement strand
ATTCCCATAGTATATTAGCCAAACAAGAAGAACACTACAACGAAAATATTTTTGTTGTTTGTTTTTGTAGGATTGTATATAATTGAGAAGAATTTTTCTTTTTATATTGTTGTTATTAGTGTTTCGTATTGTTCTGGTTTTAGTTTTAGTATTTTTGCTGTTAGTGCTGCTTGTATGTCGTTGGCTTCTGTTTTGATTAGTGTTCCTGTTGCTGCTGTTAGTGTTGGTTTGAAGGGGTATGAGGCGTATGCTGTTTCTGCTTGGTGACGTGCTTGTTGGAGTGCGGTTTTTCTTGCCTGTGTGAGGGCGTCTTGGCGGGATAGTTTTGTTTCTATTTTTAGTTTGGGGAATAGGTCTCTGAGTGTTGCGAGCAGGCTTTCGGGGTCTACTTCTCTCTCGTATATTGGTTTGAATGTTTTCCAGTTGAACTTGCATGTTTTTATTTTCTCCATTATCCTGTCGAGCGCCCTGAGCGGTATGTCTAGTGTTTTCGCGTTTACGAGGCTTGCTGTTATCTTGTAGGTTATTATTGGGCATAGTATTTTTTCTACTCCCGGCCTGTCCTGTTGGGGTAGGGTGTTTATTGCTTCTATGTATTCTAGGAGTCCGGCTGCTGTGGCGTACCAGGTGTATGCTTCCCCGGTCCTGGCTTCCCCTGCTATTGTGTGGGCTGTGCGGGCGGCCTGTTTGAGCCATGAGCCTTCTAGTGCTTCTAGGAGTCTCTGTACTCCCTCCGCGGTTTCCGCTTCTCTGGCGAGCCTGCTTACTATGCTTTCGGGGTGGGATGCGGAGGGTACTCTGGGTATTCTCCCCGCCTTCTCGCTCGCGGCTCTCAGTATTATGAGGGCGTCGCGGATCTCCTCCTCCCGGGCGAAGGCTAGGAGGAGCCTTCTAGAATCGCTCGGGGCGTACCTTGCGAGCCTGTAGATGCGTGAGAGGAGGACGCCGACCGCCGCCTCCTGGACGGCCTCTATGCTCGCCTCCTCCCTCAGCCTCTCACCGTAGGGGGTCTCCCTGAGGAGGGCTCTCGCCTCCTCGTAGCTCTCCGCCGCCAGGATCTCCCTGAGGAGGCTTGGCTGTACGAGCTGGGCCTTAATACTCCTGGCTTTCGGGGCGAAAACAGCGTATGCGGCGGGGGATGCCACCTCGGCTCACACCTCTCCCAGTAGCCTCTTTATCTCCTCGTATACTGCTGTTACCGCCTCTTCCAGGTTCAGCTCGGCGCTTGTTTTAACGTTCCTCAGCTTCTCCTCCCTGGCGCGGGCGTACTCGGCCTTCAACCGTTCCATCTCCCCCCTGACGTAGGCGTCGAGCTCGTCTGAGATCTGTTTTAGGGCGATGTCGAGGTCGTTGGACAGCTCCCTGGCCTGGAGGTCTCCCAGCTCAACCAGGCGTCCCGCCATCGACTGGGCCTCCTCCCTTATCTCTAGGAGCCTCCTGTCGAGCTGTGTCACCGCTTCTGTCAGCTTCTCCACCGGGCCCGGCATTTCCTGCTCCCTCTCCACCTGTCACGTGAGCCCCACGGCCCCCCTTATAATAGTAGTGCACGACCCAGTCGTAGGGCCTGGCGGCATCCTCGAGGCTCACCCCTACAGGCGTGTCCCGGCTTACAGAGTAGTAGTGCTCCGAGAGCTTGCGGACGAGCTCTTTCAGGCCCGACATTACACGGTACTCCTTGACCCCCAGCTCTTCGGCCACCTCGCCCCAGGGCTTGCCCTGGAGGATCTTAGCGACGAGGATATGCTTCTCCTCCATGGTTAGCGGGGGCCTAGCCTGGGCCGGGTGCATCCAGTACGTGCGGGCAAGCTCTACTATCATATCGTTGGCGCTCTCATAGGTCATGGGGCCATAATTGTAGACCCACGCCCTATCCCTCAGTATGGGTGTCGCACGCGGCCTGTAGGAGGGGTCTATCCCCGAGGGGGGCTGGTCCAGCATCATTATGGCGATCCTAGTCTCGAGGTCCCGGTAGGTGTCGTAGAGGCTGTGGAGGAGCTTCCACTTGTACTCGACGCTCCCGACCAGGGCGGCAAGCCTTGCCGTGTCGGAGACGGGCTTGAGGACGAGGACCGTGTACTCGCCGCTCACCGGGTTCCTGTCAGGGCTTATGTGGAGTGTTAGGAACCCGTTCTTAGCCCAGAAGTTGAGGAGCTTCTCGTTAACGCCGAACCCGCTCCCCAGCCAGTCGAGACCCCTGCTGACAACCTCCCGGTACAGGTTTTCCAGGAGCCTGCTCCCAAGGCCCATGTCCTGCGCGTCGGGGTGGGTGGCGATCCTCACAACCCTCCAGCCCCTCATCCTCCCGAACTCGACTATGCGGAGGTGTTTGAGGAGCCTGTCGGGGATAATGTTACCGGCAACCCTCTCCCCCCTAAGGAGCCTGTCTATAAGAGTATCGTCTAGGCCCCCCTCGACCGCGACCTGGGCGGCGCTAACAATCTTCCCCGAGCCGGCAGTCCTCAGGGCCCTCACGATATGGTGCGGGGCGTCGGCGAGCCTGCCCAGATCGTCGGGCTCGTTCCTGTAGTGGGCGAGCACGTAGATGCCGAAGAGCTGTCTCAGCGTCTCCTCACCCTCAGGGCTGAACAGCCATTCCGGGTCTAGGGCGAGGTACTCCACCCTGCCAGCCCGGATATCGTTGTAGTCCTCCTCTTCAAGCCTCGCAGGCTCGGCGTCGAGGAGGAGGACGTCGAACAGCCACCTCTCCACGGGGTCGCCGGGAGCATACCTTATAGGCTCCGAGAGCTCCACCCTCCTAATCTCAGTGTTCTTATCCTTCTCGACCTCCTGGAGGAACCTGATATTGAAGCCCCTCCCGGCCCCCTCGTAGCCGTGTATGGTGGCGGCGAAAACGATACGCTTATGCGCCCTCCAGATCTTGTGCAGGAGGGGCACGTGTATGCCGCTGGCCTCGTCGACCGCTACAATATCAGCGCTCAGCCTTGGAATCTCTATGGGCTCCCAGTACTCGATACTGAAATTCCTACCCTGGATCTCCAGTATCTTACCCCCACGCTTCACCGGCTTAGCCTTCAAGCCTATAGTCTCCGCTGCTCGCAGGGCGAGCTCCATGAGGCTCTGCACGTTGCTCAGGCTCGGGGCTGTCACCAGGATCCTGACCCTATGCTTGACCTTGCCCAGCTCCCTGGCCAGCCCGGCCAGCCCGATCCCCACACCGCAACTCTTACCCCTACCCCTATCGGCTGTGGCGACGATAACCTTCCGCTTCCCCTTACCGGGCTTCTCGTAGAGCCACTCCATAGCCTTTACCAGGCGGGCCTGGTCGTTTGTGAGGGCGAGCTTGTATAGCTCCTGGGGGAACAGGGTCTTCTCGGGTATCCTCACCTTCGAGGCCTTCCTGCTCGGCACCTGTTTAAGGGGCTCCCCGCTGATAAGCTCCCCCCTGTCAGCATCGTACACGAAAATGTTCGTCTTATGCTCGAGGAGCTTCCTCTTAAACCATGAGATGAAAATGTGGCGGGGCTCCGTGTAGCCGGGGACCAGCAGGTTCTGCTTGAAGAGTGTCAGCCGCGTATCCCACTCCTCCCAGCTGGGAGCCTCGAGAACGATGAGGCCCCCGCCCTCCACGACCTCCACCAGCCTCCCAACATCGTTAGGCTTCAGGTCGTTGGTGAGATCCAGCACCAGCGCCTGGAAAGTGGTGCCAAGATACTTCTCGCTCTCCTCATACCTCGCAGTAGTCTGCTCGAGAAGGCTCGCCTTCTCCTTCACAGCACGCTTAACAATCTCCTTCCTAATCCTAGCATCGTCGAACTCGTCATGGAAAACGTAGAGGAGGCTCAGGGGCCTCCTACCAGCAATCCTCCTATACCGCCTCTCATAGTAGAGGAGGCTCCTAGCAACAACAGCGCCAACCCTGTAGGGATCCCCGCCGCTGACAACAAGCATGACCCTGTAACGGGCGGGAATACTCGTCTTAAGAGCCCTCCCCACACGCTTCAAAGCCCTAAGAGCACTATTACCCGCAACCTTGTCCAGGCGGGCCACAACCTCCAACGCTTCCCTCTCAATCTCCGACCTCGGCTTCACGGCCCACGGCACCCTCCAGTAGACCCTAACAGGCCGGGGAGCAGAGAGAGCCCCCAGGCCTCCTCAGAGAGGGGGAGACCCCCTTCTCCACCGCCAGACGCGTACGCCCCCGGGCGCCCACACTAACACGCACGCCACGCCAGGTAATTAATGGGACCACGCCAGTAAACCCTCCCCGGGCAAAACGGTAGGGAGGGCTGGAACA
>JALSOR010000027.1 GCA_026986415.1 Acidilobaceae archaeon | reverse complement strand
GGTAGAGAACAACCTGAGAGCCCTCGCGGAGGCCTCCTTTTCGAGACTGGCTCTAGGAGAGCTTGAAAGACTGGGCTATAAGGTTCTCGACTACAAGCGTAATGTTATGATTGGAGAGAGGAAGATAGGCTTGACCGCTTATACTGTGAGGGGGAACGAGGAATATACTATAGTGTTGGAGGTCAAGTCCAAGCCGGACCATGCAGATGCCGCGAAACTGGTTGGCGTTGCAGATATGGTTGCCGGGTCGGGGCTGGCCCGTGGCAGGATCGTGCCTGCCCTCGCCGGAGTACTTGTTGGTAGCGATGTTGAGGCCTATGCTAGGAAGCTCGGTGTTCTCGTCCTGAAACTCTGAGGGGGCCCCTCGGGTCTTGCTGGGGGTATTACCTTGCCGGCCCCGTATAAGTTGGGATTCCAGGGATAGGGCATGTATCTGGGGTGGTCTGCTGGTATGACGGGTCTCATGGTTAGCCTGTTAGAAGTGCTTGCTGAGAAGGGCCCGCTAGCTCCCGGGGATGCCGTATCGCTGGTTGGGGCTCCAAGGTATAGGGTTCTAGCCGCGTTCCACTGTCTCGAGGAGCTCGGCCTGGCGGCGCCGCTGTACTCTAAGGGGAGCTATAAGATTTACAGTATAACCGAGCAGGGGCGTGCCATGCTAAGGATCGCTGGGGAGGAGGGTTCCCTGGCGCTGGCCCTAGGTAAGGCGTTGGAGGCGCTCTACACGCCGGCGGGCAAGGCTGGGGCGGGTCAGGCCTCTGCGGTGGAGGGCTAGCCTTTCCTTATAGCGTCGAGGTCGAGGTAGCTGGGGGGCTCCTCCAGGTTTATAACAGGTATTGCCAGGTAGCCGGGTCTTGTGCGGTCTGAGAGCTCGACTTTCTCGCCCATGTCGTCGGCCTTTGCGAGCACATACTTTACCTTGCGGTCCGGGCTCCCGTTAGTGTCGAGGTAGTAGTATACGACTGGGAGCCCGTAATACTTGTAGTAGTCCTTGTACATCATCTGGAGGAAGTACAGGATCCCCTCCCCGGGGAGTGGGACCCTGTAGATCGGGACAACTATCATCCTGCCCGCAAGGCTCCCCGCGAGCCTGGCGAGATCCTCTATCCCCCCAACGGGGACCATGACAGCCTTCTCAACCTCTACCATGCCGCCCGCACCCTCTCCAGGACTACAGCCTTGCTCGTGGTCTAATAAACCCGCCAGTCCCGAAGCAGACACATGCCCGGGGGTAGCCCTGCTATACCCCCCGGGATAGTTTAATAAACCCGCCAGTATACAATAGCATAGCATACTGGTAGGACCCCCAGCGTGAGCGTGCCACGCTAGAACGTGCGGGGGTGCCCGAGCCTGGTCAAAGGGGTCGGGCTTAGGACCCGATGGCGTAGGCCTGCGTGGGTTCAAATCCCACCCCCCGCACCACAATCCTGGCCGGCCAAGGGCGTGCACAGTATTGGAGCCTTACAAGCTCGCTATAAGGCCTGTAGCACCCTTCGCTTTCTCCGCGCACCTCGACAATTTCACCCTGCCCGGGAGGCCCTCCCCGGCAGTATGGCTTAGGGATGAGAAACTCCTGAGAATGGCGGTCCCCACCAGTAGGGGTCTCGCCGGCGTGGAGGCAGCGTTCAGGGGCGAGCCCTGGGAGCCCGTGGTGGAGGTAACAGTCTACGCTGGAGGCAGGGATGTCGCGGCTGAGGCCTCCCGGATCATAGGGAGTATTGTGAGGTCGGATCTCGACTATGGGGATTTCATGGCTAGGGTCTCCCGTGTCGACAGGAGGCTCCACATGTTAGCGTTGAAACATGCTGGGCTGAGGCCGGGCCGGTGCACCAGCCTGTACGCGGCCCTCACCGATAGTATTGTGAAGCAGAGGCTGGCCCTCCGCGCCGCGCTGAGAATATATTCCAGGCTGGTGGAGGACTGCGGCTCGAGGCTGAGGCTGGCCGGGAGGACCTTCTACTGGCACCCGGACCCTGGCAGGCTGGTGGGGCTGGGCGTTGAAGGCCTGAGAAGATACGGGCTCACCAGGGCTAAGGCCAGGGCCCTCGTGGAGGTTGCGAGCGCGGAGCTGGAGGGGCGCCTGCCGGGCGTTGACGAGGCGGTCCGCGATCCCGAGCGTGTGGTGGGAGAACTGGAGAAGCTCTACGGCGTGGGCCCCTGGACCGCCAGGCTGGCGGTAGTAATGGTGCACCCGCTCTTCCCGCTGGGCCCATACTCCGACCTCGCAGTAAGGAGGGGCCTCCACAGGATACTCGGCATACCACTCTCAGAGGCTGAAACCGTTGCCAGGCGCATAGTAGGGGAAATACCGGAGTATGGGGGCCTCATACTGTACCTCGTAGCGTACGAGTACGAGCTGTCGAAGCATGGGGGAGGGAGAAGAGGATAGTGGAGAAAACAGGTGGGACCGGTAGGAGGATGCTAGCCGCCTTCATAGCCCTGAGCATGGTATCCCTATTCGCCGACATGACATATGAGGGGGCGAGATCGGTAATCGGCCCCTACATACGCCTCCTCGGCGGCACACTCCTGGTGGCGGGAGGCTTATCCCTGGGGGAGCTAGTATCTTATGCCGCCAGGACCCTGTCGGGGCTCATACTCCAGGAGAAGGGCACGCCGCGCCTCTACTGGACCCTAATATTCGCGGGGTACACTGTAAACCTGGGAGCGGTCCCCCTACTCGCACTGGCAGGCCACTGGTGGGTAGCGTATACTCTCATGATCCTGGAACGGGCCGGTAAGGGGCTGAGGGTTCCCCCTAGAGACGTGATACTGGCCGAGACGGGCTCAAGACTGGGAGCCCAGAGGCTCTACGCGGTCCACGAAGCCCTAGACCAGGCTGGAGCCGTGCTCGGCCCCCTCATAGTCGCGTGGACCGCTGAGAGGGCCGGGATCAGAACGGGCCTCGCAGTACTACTCATACCGGCCCTAGCAGCGTTAACACTACTCTATACAGCCTACACCCTCTACCCCGAGCCGTTAGAGGCCCGTGCAGCCTCCAGGGGGAAGGAGGCCCCGGGAGGGTGGAGGGCGTCCCGGATAGCCCGCCTAGCACTGGCAGGAGTCGGGTTATCATTCGCAGCGCTCCCCGTATGGCCCGTGCTATCATACGGTAGGAGCCCGGTCGAGGCTTCCACGCTCTACGCTCTAGCAATGCTTGCAGACGCTCTGGCCGCGCTCGCCGCGGGGATAGTAGGGTCTAGGCTGGGAGGCCTAGAGGCTCTAATACTACCCGTCGCATCTGCGGTTTCAGGCGTTATGGGCGGGCTGCTCCTGGCAGGCTCCCTGGAGGGCCGGGAGAGCGTACTGTTAGGGGTGGCATTGTGGGGGGCCACTATGGGCCTGTACGAGGTCTACAGTAAGAGTAGCGTGATCCTACTCTCACGGGAGGGCGAGAGGGCCGGAATGTTCGCCCTTCTAGGCCTATACATGGGCCTGGCCTATCTGGCCTCGGGGCTCACATATAGCCTGCTCGCCGGCCATACCGGGCTCCTGCTCGCCGCCCCCATAGCGTATTCAACCCTCGGGGGTGCCATGCTCGCGTACGCCCTCTCACGGGCCATAATATAACCCCTTAAAGTGTTACAGTTCCATGGCGCGCGGGGGATGAACGGGAATCCGGGAACCGACCCTATGGAGCCTTGGACTGGTTGAGAGGGTGTGATGTTGAAGCTCGACGCGACCCCGCGCCCCCTCCTTCCCAGGCATTGTGAGCCATTCCTGGCCCGGGTCCCGGTTTTGAAAGCGTATAGTCGTGATCCACACTATCAAGGAACAACACGAGAGCTAGACTGGAACTGGAGAGGTGAGAAAGGGTATGAGTAGTGGTCCCATAGATAAGGAGAAGCTCCAGGAGCTCATCCAGGCCGCAATAGCGGGGGACAAGGAGAAGGTTAAACGGCTCGCCGCCGAGATAAAAAGGGCCGCGGCGGAGGCCAGGGCCGGGAAGGAGAAGACCCAGGCCGGGATACCCCCGGCAGGGAGCTGGGATGACGAGGAGGACGACTGGGAGGATATAGCGAAACTCTCAGCAGTCCTAGACTCAATAGTAGAATTCATAGACAAGCTTGAAGCCCCACTCTCCAAGCTCGTAAAAACACTCCTAGGCCAGCTCAACGGGGAAGAGCTCGGCAGGGAGATAGCAGCCTTCTACAAGCAGCTCGTAGACTCCGGCATGCCCGAGGACCTGGCAGCAGAACTGACGAGAGACCTGTTCAGGAAGAAGACGAGCCTCGGAGACCTCCTCGGGGGCATACTGAAGCAGGGCTTCCCC
>JALSOR010000026.1 GCA_026986415.1 Acidilobaceae archaeon | reverse complement strand
GAAGGCAAGCCGGCCTCTAACTGTCTAGAATGTATCTACTATGGTAGGAACACGGGCATATGCCTGCTTCTGGGCGTGGAGGTCAAGGACCCTTACGATCCACCATGCGCCAGGACATAGGCCCGATCCTGGGCATAGGACTATTTTTCTGCCCTCAGGGGACAGCTGGTTGTACACCGGTGAGTAGGCCTGGCCGTTATTCTAGCGACAAACGATGACGGGCTCTCGGCTCCAGGGCTGAGGGCGCTCGTGGACGAGCTGGCCGGGAGGGGCCATAAGGTTTACGTTGCGGCCCCCAGCACTCAGAAGAGCGGCTCCGGGAAGGGGGTCTGGCTTAAAGCCCGGGTATGGGAGGTCTCATACCCGGGAGCTGTGAGAGCCTGGGCAGTATCATCGACGCCTGCAAGCATAGTCTACATGGCCGTCCGGGCCCTCCTACCGGAACCGCCAGACTATATAGTTTCGGGGGTAAACCATGGGCCCAACATGGGGTTCGAGGACTTCTTCACGAGCGGCACTATAGGGGCCGCCATAGAAGGCGCGTTCCTAGGGGTCCCAAGTATCGCTGCAAGCACTACTGAGAGGAAGGTTGAAACTCCGCGCGTAGCCTATAGTGCGGCACGGATAGTCTCTGGTATAATAGGTTCGCTCTCGGAAGATGAGAGGCGCACGCTCAAACGGGAGAGTACAGTGCTCATAGTCAACTCGCCAGTGAATCCTAGGGGTGTTAGGGCGGGCTTCATGGCCTGGAATACCTATAATGTCGACGTCGAGATAGGCGGGGACACGGTATATGCTGTAATGGATGAGGAGAAAATCTATGATCCAGACCCGCCACCAGGCTCCGATATATGGTTTATCCGCAAAGGGTATGCTGTCGTGACCCCGGTAAGCCTGAGGGCGATGTGGAGGGGGTCGAGCCCCGAACAGCTCGTGTCCCTCCTCGAACGTATCGTCGAGAATCTCAGGGTCTGAAGCGTGTGGAGGCCCGGCGGGCACCCCCTTACTTTTCCGCATAATACTTCTTGAGGTTCCTTATCAGCCTCGAGAGGGGGATCTCTACGGGGCACACCGCGTCGCACCTGCCACAGTTCAAGCACAGCATGGCAAGGCCCGCCCCGGCCTCCTTTCCCAGCGTGATAGCAGTCCACAGGACGCCCATGGGCCCCCCATAGACGGGTCCCCCCCAGAGGTTTGCTGTCTGCTGCCAGACGGGGCATTCCCATTGGCACCGCCCACAGCGTATGCACCTGAGCTGGTCTCTCAGGTCGGGGTCGCGGGCGGCGTTCAAACGGCCATTATCTACAAGGACTACGTGGAGCTCTCTCGGGCCGTGAGCGCCGTAAACCCTGTGGTGCTCTATATCGGCAGTATTGCTCGGGCCGGCTATAACATCTATATAAGTCGGAGGGTAGAGGCCCGCGTACGCGGCCTGCACTAGGGCCTCGGCGAGTGCGATATCAAGGTTTGGAAGTATTTTGTCGATCCCAGCAATAACAATGTGCTTCTCTGGGAGGCCGGTTACAAGCCTTATGTTACCCTCATTCTCAACTAGCACTACAGCCCCGGTATCCGCGGCTATAGCGTTAGCACCGCTTATCCCCGCCTTCGCCCTCACGAACTTCTCTCGAAGGAAGACTCTTACCGCCGCAACGATATCTTCCGGGCGGGGTTTCGGGGGGAGGTCGACCCCGAGCCTATCCCTGACGAGCCTTGCCGCCCTGTCGACTGTGAGGTGTATTGCTGGGGCCGTCGTGTGCATGGGCTTCCCATGCTCCAGCTGCACGAGGAGCTGGCCTAGGTCTGTCTCCCAGATCTCGACCCCCCTCGAGGAGAGGTAATCCCTTAGCCCTACCTCCTCCGCTACCATGCTCTTACTCATAACGACCGGGCCTTCACCGCCAACGATCCTATATACTATCTCGCGGGCCTCCGATGCTGTCTCCGCGAGGTAGGGGGTGGCCTTGACCCTTCTAAGACTCTCCATAGTCTTCCTCACATACGTGTCGATATTGTTAATAACCTCCTCCTTGGCCTCGCGAACCTGTCTTGCCAGGGCTGACAGGTAGGGGTGCGAGCGCAGCTTCTCCAGGTGCTTCCCCTCCGCGTTGGAGACCGCCCGGCGGAGGGCTTCCTGGAACTCGGGATCCTCAAGGCCACGGTAGACCTGCTCTAGAACCTCCTCGAGCGTGAGCCTCATGCTTCCAGCCTCTCAGCCAGTAAAAGCGAGAGGTCCACGACGGGCGGGCCTCCAGCCGTGCGAGACGCGCGTTTGAGGTTTGCAAGGCATATGGGGCACATCGTGGCTATCCGCTCAGCCCCAGTATCGGCGAGCTCTCCTATTCTTGCCAGGGCTATCCGGGATGAGAGCTTCGGGGCTATACTTTCTATGGGGCCCCCGCAGCAGTATGTTAGCCTACCGCTCCTCCTCGGTTCTAGTATCTGGTAGCCGGCTCTCTCCAGAAGGAGGCGGGGCTGCGCTATTACGTTCTCTCTCCGGGCGTAAAGGCAAGAGTCGTGGATGGCGGCAGTGCCTGCACGGCCCTTTTTGAAGTTGATGTTGTCGATGTTTTCCGCTAGGAGCTCCAGGTAGGTTTTAACCTCTAATTCTGGGAGTAGTCCTAGCCTGCGGGCCACGCTTCTCAGCACGTGGGTGGTGTGCGGGTCGACCGTTACTATTGTGCGTGCTCCTGTCTGCGCGAGGCTCCTGGCGACCTGGGCGAAGTGTTTTTTGAAGTCGTCGTCAAGCCCCATATCGTAGAGGAGCACCCCGCTATACCCGTCAACCTCCCGCCTGTACGCGACCCTAACACCGGCAGCGTCTAGGAGGCGGACAATACTCTGTAGGATGCGTTTCGACTCTTCGACCTCACGCTTGGAGGGCCTCACTATAGCCCCAGCTATCCTGGAGAGGCTCGAGAACCTGCCAGCCGCCCTGAGCAGCAGGCCCCCACTCCTCTTATCCTCCAGCTTTGCCAGCTGTGAAGAGTAAACCTCAATGTACGGTAGGAGCTGGTATAAGCCTCCAGTATATAGTAGGGTATCTCCATCTTTCGGGATCGATAAGCCCTCCGACCACGAGTATAGGGCCTCTCTAGGCGCGGGCACTGGGAGGCCCGTCGCCTTGATGTTGGAGGCGAGTATTGACAGTATACTCCTAACGTCTAGCAATAGCGGGCACCCTACCCTTCTCTTCCCGGGCCGAGAAGCCAGCCTCTAAAGTGTAGAGGCGCCTGGCAGCCCTTATTATATCGGCTATTGGCAGCCCGACCGGGCATTTGGTCTCGCAGGCGGCGCAGAGCAGGCATGTGTAGACCGATTCTACAACGGTGTTGGACAGGGGTGTTACGCCCTCCGCCACCAGCCGGGCCATAGCGACCCTCCCACGAGGCCCATACCCCCTGTGGGGTCCTAAGGGTCTCGTGGGGCATACGGACTCGCAGAAGCCGCAGTAGATGCATCTGCCCGCGGTCTCAGATATCCATGTTCTCAGCCTGTCGATCGTGTTCGGACCGCTCATCTCTAGGTAGACCTCCCGATCATGCCTATACTAGCTTGCCAGGGTTTAGGAGTCCTTTGGGGTCGAACACCCTCTTTATCTCGGCCATTAGGCTGAGGGCTTTCAGGCTGCCCCTAGATTCGAGATCGTATCTCAGCCCCTCCTTTTTCAGCAGGCCTATCCCGTGCTCGGCGCTCACCGTGCCGCCAAGCTGGACTGCTATTCTCATCACATCCTTGAACCACTCCTCAACAACTTGAGGATCGTCGACACCCTCCACGATACCGACAGCAGGGTGGAGGTTACCATCCCCTATATGGCCTCCCAGGAAAACGGTAAGGCCGTACTTCGATTCCAGCTCCCTGATACGTTTCACTGCCTCGGGAACCCTACTAGGGGGGACAACGATATCTTCAATCATAACCCTAATCCTCCTGCCAGGCCCGGCCCTGTCAAGGGTCAAGCCGGCCTGCCCGGCGAAAAGGTTCTTCCTAACAGTAAAGAGATGCTTCCTACGCGCCTCCTCGACGCCGTGGGCGGTGATAATCCTCTCCGCGCCATGATCTGCTAGCAGGTTTTCAAGGTCTTTCAGCACCCTCTGGGCCGCTTCACGGTTAACTTCTATCCCGACGAGGAGCATGTCACCCTTAGGGGTGTAGGGCAGGTCTAGATGCCTGCTCGCATACTCTACAGTTTTAGAGTCCATGAATTCCAGCATGAACGGGTTTATCCTGCTCCTCCTCAACGCGGTGAAGGCCCCCATTAGACTGTCGAGGCCGGGGAAGAAGGCGAGAGCGTAAACCGTATCCTCCGGTAGGGGGGCGATGCGGAGGATGGCGCGAGTAACAAGCCCCAGGGTCCCCTCGCTGCCCACGATTAGCCTTGTAAGATCGTAGCCCTGCCTGCACTTGACAGTCCTACAGCCCAGCCGTAGGAGTGTGCCCTCGCTATCGGCCAGGACGATGTTGACCCCTAGGACCCACTCCCTCATAGTGCCATACTTGGCGCCTCTCAGGCCGCCGGCCCCATTGTTAATGGCGCCCCCCACAGTGGCCACAGCGCTGCTTGCAGGGTCAACCGGGAACATGTAGCCCTCCCTTTCCAGGACAGTGTTAAGATCGTCCAGCCTGACCCCGGGCTCGACCACGACGTTACCGTCAATAATGTTTACCTCGAGTATCCTGTTCATACGCTCGAAGCTCACGACAATACCGTTCTCGGGCACCGCGTTACCGGAGAGGCTGGTAGCGCTACCCTGAGGATATATGGGGGTATCAGTCTCATAGGCCGTCCTAGCTATAACCCTAACATCATCCTCCGACTCTGGGAAGACCACAGCCCAGGCCCTACCCTGGAGGCCGCTGGGCTCCCTCGCGTAAAGCGCCACCAGCGCCTGGTCCGTGGAAACCTTCCTAGGCCCAAGACGCCTCACAAGCTTACGTATAGCGTCGGCCAACGTGGACACTCCTATTATAGGATGTGGAGGGCCGAGCCAGGCTATATTTACCCGCCAGTACATCCCTCGTACCGGGCCCCCAGGAAACGGGTGTAGTGAGAGCTGGTCTAGCATGCCAGGTATAAGAAGCATACTTCGCAGGATCGACGGTAGAGGCTACAAGGCCTACAAGGACCTCCTCGGCTCGGAGGACACGGCTGGTAGGGTAAAGCTCAGAGTGTTAAAGGTGCAGGGCGACCCCTTCGCGCCTCCAAGCGTGGTGGAGGCATGCGTCCCCGTTAAACCCCTAGCATCGGTTGGGGAGTGTGTGGATGCGGTCACAGCAGTGGAGGACCTCGCCCTGCGGGTCCTCTCACAGGTTCTCAGCACGCCCGGGGGGAGGATGGGGGAGGGTAAGAGCGGCCTCCTCTCGGTTCCCCGGCCCGCACCTATAATGGTGAGGAGGAGCGCCTCTATACTGAGGACGGACGGGGACCCCCAATTATGCTTCAAAGTATGGGTCGGCCTGCCGAGCAGGAGGAGGAGAATCCTTGGGGGCGAGGCTGAGAGGCTACTATTCAGCATACTACCAGGCAGGATCGAACGGGCAGTGGAGATACTCTTCGCGGAGAGGAACAGGCTGTCCGGCTGGTGTAAGACCTGGAAGAACCAGGAAGCCATAAGGGCGTGGCTCAACGCTAACAGGGCAGTATCGTTCATAGGGGACGGCAGCATACTCCCACGTAAGTGTGGCTCGTGCAGTGACCCTCTACCAGGGGCCGTACCGTTCGAGTCCCCGGAGAGCCTCCGGGTCGAGATACCTCTACCTTACGGTACCATAACGGGTATGGCCATACGCGAGGGCCTGACAGTAATCGTTGGGCCCGCATTCCACGGGAAGACAACGCTCCTGGAGGCTATCAGGCACGGTGTTTGGAACCATATTCCAGGCGACGGTAGAGAGTATGTTATCACTAGGAGGGACGCCGTATATGTTAGGAGCGAGAATGGTAGGAGCGTCAAATGCGTAGACCTGCGACCATGGATAGTCTCGCTCCCAGGGAAGAGGGTAGGCCCGGAATGTTTCACGACGGCCGACGCGAGCGGTGCCACAAGCGTTGCGGCAACAATACAGGAAGCGGTCGAGGCGGGATCCAGGCTAATACTCGTGGACGAGGATGAGACTGCTACAAACATCCTCCACCGGGACGTCTGGGTCGAGGAATATACCGGTAAGAGGAGCCTCCGGACCCTCCCGGACCTTGCTGGTAGCATGAAAAAGCAGGGTATAAGCATTATAATAGTCGCTAGCGGCGCGATACCGCTACTAGCAAGAGCCGACACTATAATCGTAATGGACGAGTTCAGACCGGAAGACGCCTCAAACTATAGGGTCAAGGCTGCCATGCTCGCAGAGCAGGGAGGCCTCCTCCGCGACGACCCCTACAGGATGCCCCGTGAGAGGAGGATAAGCCTCGAGAGGCTCCCGGAGAAGTGGAAGCTCAGAGGATCGCTCCTCGAGGCGCGCGGTATGAGGGAGACCGTAGACCTCGGAATACTCTCCGAGATGCTAGAGGAGGACCGCCAGCTCGAAACAGCGGTTGAAACCGCTTTCAGAATACTGGAGAAGGGGAGGCCCATCCCGGCGCGCAGGCTGGCCGAGCATGCTGGGGAGGCTGTCGGCCTGCTTGTAGAGAGGTCTAGGAGTCCCGCCGTATCCGAGGTTCGGGGGTTGGACGTTTTGTTCGTAGTGAACAGGCTCCCTATAGTTAGAGTTGAAGGCCTCCTAGAACACCCCCCTATATAATCCTCCGAGAGAACACCATACTACCAACGGAGGCTCCGGGATTATACGGTCAACGCCTGCACCGGCAGGCACTGTAACCCCTTAACAGTACACTGCTCCCCCCGGAGGAGCGGCGGGCTTTGCCCTCTCGGAGGGGCCAATGCTAGGATCGGGTGTAGCCTTTGGCCAGGGCTAGTAGTGTTGCAAAGCAGACGGGGAAGACTGGGGAGGCTAGGAAGGGAGAACGTTATCGTGAGATGAGCGTAGCCGAGTTCTTCGCCAGGAATAGGGAGCTGGCAGGCTTCAGCAACCCTACACGGGCCCTCTACCAGACAGTGAGGGAGCTCGTTGAGAACGCGCTAGACGCTACAGACACCCACGGGATACTCCCGTTCATACAGGTCAGCATAACCTATGACGAGGAGCTGGAGGCGAAGCATGGGAACGCAAAGAAATGGTTCCGTGTCACAGTAGAGGATAACGGTATAGGCGTGCCCCCCACTGTTATTGCTAACGCTTTCGGGAGGGTCCTATTCTCCAGTAAGTACGTGATAAGGCAGACCCGCGGCATGTACGGTCTCGGGGTTAAAGCCGCAGTACTATACGGGCAGATGACCGCTGGGAAGCCGGTCGAGGTCTATAGTAGTATCGGGAATAGCGAGTATGTCTACTCGAGAAAGCTATATATTGATACTGAGAAGAACGAGCCGAGGATCGTCGAGAGGGGCCAGTGGAGGAAGAGGAGCGGGTGGCACGGGACCAGGGTAACGATAACGCTCGAGGGCGACTGGTCGAGGGCGAAGAGTAGAATATTAGAGTATATCAAGAGGACCGCCATAATAGCTCCATACGCTGAGATAGTGTTCGAAACGCCCGAGGGCCAAGTATTCGTGTTCCCGAGGCTCACAAACAAGATGCCTCCCCCGCCCAAAGAGGCTAAACCCCACCCCCACGGTATCGACGTTAACCAGATGAAGCTCCTACTGCAGTCCACCAATGCCAGGACGCTCCTCCAAGTGCTCGTGACAGAGTTCCAGAGTGTCGGTAAGATAACGGCTGAGAAGTTCCTCAAGCAGGTCGGCATACCGCCAGACATTAAACCCCGAGACCTGCTGAGGAAGGAGTATAACGACCTACTAGTCAGGCTAGTGGACTCGATGAAATCCTACAGGGGGTTCAGGGCTCCTAAGAGCGAGCACCTAAGCCCCATAGGGGAGGACCTGATAAAGCTCGGCTTGAAGAGAATGTTCGAGCCGGAATGGGTTGACGCAGTGACGAGGCCTCCCCGGGCCTATGCGGGGCACAGCTTTATTGTCGAGGTGGGGATCGCGTATGGCGGAGCTCTAGAGCCCGTGCAGGAGCCGCTCCTGCTACGATACGCTAACAAGATCCCCCTCCTCTACGAGGAGAGGGAGGATGTAGCCTACAAGGTTGTGAGCAACATAAACTGGAAGATCTACAGGGTCGAGTTCCCCGCCCCAATCGCGGTCCTAGTGCATATCGCGAGCACGAAAATCCCCTATAAGGGGGTCGGGAAGGAGAGCATAAGCGACGTGCCAGAGATAGAGAGCGAGATAAGGACTGCTGTCCAGGAGGTTGCCAGGAGGCTCCGGCTATTCCTGGGGAGGAAGGCTAGGGAGGCCGAGGCGAGGAGGAAGATCATAACCATAGCAAAGTACATACCGGAGATAGCGAGGGGCCTCGCAATGCTGGCCAAGCCCCCCGAGAAGTGGTCTCCCCCCTCGGAGGATGAGGAGCGGAGGCTTATGGAGGCGCTCATAAAGCTTGTCTCGAGGAACATCGAGATACCCGAGATACCCGGCGTGGACCATGAGGACCCGGAGAAGGTTGTGCGGAGCGTCATAGAGAATATCCACCTGGAGTAGGCATAGTATAAGCTTTCCATTTACCATGTAATCTTGTAGGTGGAAGCGTAATGAGCAGTGTTCCCAGCGATAAGGTGGACGTGGAGGCTAGGAGGAGGGCGGCTAAGGTAATACATGAGAAGTTCCGTAAGGTCCTAGACGATATTCTTAAGGGTAAGCCGCCCAAGCTTGTCATCCCGAAGAGAACCCTCGCCAACACCAGGTTCGACCCGGAGAAGGGCATACTCGTTATGGGAGAGGACGTTATTGAGAGGGAGCTCCTCAACATGGGAGAGGCCCGCCGGTTCATGCAGACAATACTCATGGCAAGCATAATCTACCAGGCCCTAATAGAGAACGAGTACCCCACTATAAGAGACCTCTACTACAGGGGTAAGCACACGATAGTCTACAGGGACCTGCGGGGGAGGAAGAGGGAGGAGAACACCTGGGAGGAGCAGGCTGAGAGCGACAGCGTGATCAGGGACGTCGAAGTGTACACGGGAATGCTGAGGGAGGACATGCTCATACTGAGCAAGGAGAAGGGGAAGGTTGTAGGGAGGATGAAAATAAGGAGCGGCGGCGACACCATAGACCTCTCAAAGATGGGGCACGGCGCGTACGCTATAGAGAGCACGCCCGACCTCATAGAATTCCTAGACGTGGACGCCGAGTTCGTACTCGTCGTCGAGAAGGACGCAGTCTTCCAGCAGCTCCACAGGGTGAAATTCTGGGACAAGTATAAGGCCCTCCTAGTCACTGGAGCGGGACAGCCCGACAGGGCGACGAGAAGGTTCGTCCGCAGGTTGAACGAGGAGCTCAAACTCCCCGTATACATTCTGACGGACAGCGACCCCTACGGGTGGTACATCTACAGCGTCTTCAAGGTAGGGAGCATACAGCTTAGCTATGAGAGCATGAGGCTCGCAACGCCTAAAGCCAGGTTCCTAGGAGTGAGCATGACAGACATATTCGGGTGGAAGGGGAAGAAGCCCTACCTGACCGAGAGGGAGAGGAGGAACTTCATAATTAAAGCCAAAGACCTCGACATTAGGAGGGCAAGAGAGCTCATGAAATACTCCTGGTTCCAGACGCCACGGTGGAGGCGGGAGCTGAAAATATTCCTGCAGAAGAAGGCTAAACTCGAGATAGAAGCGCTAGCGAGCAAGGGTCTAAAATTCCTAGCAGACAAGTATATCCCAGAGAAGATACAGACGGGAGACTGGATAGAGTAGCCCTACTAGTCCTGCCCAGCACATAATACTCCAGGAACACTACAGCCATACCCGGAGGGAGGGCTCCCCCTATCCCGGGTATCACTGGGCTGACACCGCCGCCCGGCGGGAGAGGGATTACCCGGTTTGAGGGTGAGGCCCAGCATCCGGGGGAGCCCTCCCATCCTGGAAGGCCGCCAAATAATACTGTAGCCTGAACTAGATATCTCCCGGTGCACAGCATATGATGATGCCTGTCCTCCTCACAGATGCCACAGTCGAACGCCTCGTCGACCCCCTAGCACTCTCCGACGCTATCGAACGCCTAATTCTCAGGGGAGGAACAGTAGAGGCTGAGAGGAGGGCCATACGTTTAGGGGACACCTGGTTCGCGCCCATGACCGCGGGAGGATACCGGCTCATAACGGTGAAAATGGTAGGAGTATACCCCGGCAATCCGGAGAGGGGCCTCCCACTCGTGAGGGCTCTCACAGTAGTGTATAGTGCGGAGACGGGAGATCCCCTCCTGGTCTACGAGGCGAACGCTGCGACGGCCGTCCGGACCGCGGCAGCCAGTCTGCTGGCGGCCCGCATACTAGGAGCTAGGCGGGGAGGGGTTCTGGGCATAATAGGGGCGGGGGTCCAGGCTCGGGCTCACGGTGAAGCGTTCCAGGCAGCGTTCAAGCCCGAGAGGGTTTTAGTGGCGAGCCGGTCCGGCAGTAGCGCGGCTAGACTTGCCAGGGAGAAGGGCTGGGATGCTTCCAGTATAGAGGAGATCCACAGGGAGGCAACACTGATAGTGGCGGCCACTAATAGTAGGACTCCCGTGGTTAGAGGAGCCCTTCTAAACGAGGGGACAATAGTTGTGAGCGTCGGCGCCCCGGCCCCTGTTAGAGAGTTGGACGACGAGCTGAAAAGAAGGGCTCGATGCCTTCTAGTAGATACTGGGAACGCTACCGTCGAGTCGCCAGACGCCCAGGGCTGGCCCGAGCTTGTCACCCTCGAGGATGCGGTCCGAACCGGGAGGGCCTGCCAGGATTCAAGCGTCAGAGTGTATAAGAGCGTGGGCCGCCCGCTCTTCGACCACGCGGTAAGCCTATACCTGGCAGGAAGGCTTGGGCTAACACGAGCATAACTTTGAAGATCGGGCTCTCACAGCCCACTTCCAAACCGGTTAAGAGCCCTCTGAGGGTTCGAATAGTGGTTTACACGTATGAGCGTGGAAGGGGCCGGGGAAAATAAAATAATATTGTGCTTAGAACTTGAACTCGTAGCTCTCGCCCGGTTTCAGTATTACGACTTCGGTTCCGAGCCCTTTCTCTTCAACCAGCTTCTTGAAGTCCTCGGGCTTCCCGTAGAGGACGGGGAATGTGCCCCAGTGCATCGGTATTGCAACCTTCGGCTTCAGCAGCTCTACAGCTTTCGCGGCCTCGACAGGGTCCATTGTGAAGTGGCCGCCTATGGGGAGTAGGGCTATGTGGGGCTTGTATATTTCGCCTATGAGCATCATGTCCATGTGCACTCCCGTGTCTCCGGCATGGTATACTCGGCCCTCCTCGCCCATTATCACTACGCCTGTAGGGGCGCCGTAGGGGCTGCTATGGGTTGCCGTGGTGAGCGCTATTTTGAGCCCGTCTACATGCATTGGCCCTCCAATATTGCCTCCTATCGCCCTTGAGGGGTCTCCTATCTGTTCTCCCACATAGTTTGCAAGCTCGAATATTGCGACGGCCTTAGCGTGTTTGACACGTTTGAGTATTGTTATAGCGTCCCCCAGGTGGTCCCCGTGCCCGTGGGTTAGAACGACGAGGTCCACATCGGTTATGTCTTCGGGTTTGACCGGGCTCATAGGGTTGGAGAGGTAGGGGTCTATAAGTATCTTCTTACCGTCTAGCTCCAGCATGAAAGCGCTGTGACCGTAGTACGTGAGCCTTGCCATTAGAACGCCACCTCCCAGATGCTAGTCCGAGTATATTATTTAATGTGCCGTTGTGCTGGCTTTAAACGTTCCATCGACGATATAGTGTTCAACCGTATAACCTCTACGGGGAGAATAGGAGGAGCAGGCTACTCTCTGCTCCCGGATATAGGCGGGATACTGGTGGGGGAGAATTGTTCGTACTAGACGAGGCTGTGGACAAGCTTGTGAGGGCTGGCCGTATAGCTGGCGAGGCTAGAGACTATGGGGCGAGCCTCGTAAAGAAGGGGGCTAGTGCCAGGGAGGTCTGCGAGGAGGTGGAATCCTATATTAGAAGGAAGGGGGCCCAGCCGGCGTTCCCCTGCAATTTTAGTGTTAACGAGGTGGCCGCGCACTATACTCCCGGTCTAGACGATGATGTGAGGCTCGCGGGAGACGAAGTAGTCAAGGTGGACGTGGGAGCACATATTGACGGGTATATCGCGGATACCGCGGTGACGGTGGATCTCTCCGGTAGATACGGGGACCTGTTGAGGGCTGTCAGGGAGGCGTTGGAGAACGTTGTGAGGATTGTAAGGCCTAACATTAGGGTTTACGATATTGGTAGAACGGTCGAGGCAACGATAAAGAAGTACAAGTTCAAGCCTGTGAGAAACCTTACAGGCCACACTATAGGGCGCTACATGATACATGCGGGGGAGAGCATACCTAACGTCCCGGAAAGGTCAATGTTCTATAAGAGGCTGCGCCCGGGAACCCTGTTCGCTGTTGAACCCTTCGGCACCAATGGGAGGGGGTATGTGAGGGAGGAGGGCTCCGCGAACATTTACAGTTACACGGGTAGGAGGCCGAGAACACCCTTAACGCCGGAGGAGTCGGCAGTATTAGAGGTTATAGTTGAGAGGTTCAGGACGCTCCCCTTCACGCCGAGATGGCTGGCAGGGGAGCTAGAGGGGAAGGTGATAGTGGAGGGGCTGAAAAAGCTCGAGAGGAGGGGGGTCCTCGTCTCATACCCGCCACTGGTCGAGGTCGAGAACGGTATTGTGGCACAGTTCGAGCACACCTTCCTACTCTTGAAGGACAGGGTGATAGTTACGACCAAACTGGACTGAACTATTCCTCTCCAGGGGTCTGGGGTCTCAGGGGATGGGCGGGACACTTGGCATAGAGAATAATAAACGTTGGATGGATCATTTTGGATCCAGGTGCGCACCACCATATTGGTCGCGGCATCGTCTAATTACAGGTTTAATGTTGAGGGTGTCGTGGTGAGCGATGGCGGGGAGCGATATAGCTACATGGATAAACGCTATTAGCCAGCTCATATTCCTGATAATCTTCCTAGGCCTGTTTCTCGGGGCCAACCAGAAGCTGCAGATATACGTGTGGACAAAAGATATCCGGGCCAAGCTCGCGCTTCTAGACGATCTGAGGAAGAACGCTAAGAAGAAGACGCTGGACTATATGGCCAAGAATAGGGCCAAGGAGGCCGCCAGCCTGTTGGACAGGGTTGTAAACTTCTTCGTCATACCACCGGTCGACATAGAGCCGACAGACATTATCAGGAGGCTCGACCACCTGTTCAACCTGAGGACCAGGAGGTTCCGGGACGACTTCCAGAGGCATATGCCCGAGGCCGACGAGGTGGCGAGGAGCAAGGCCGAGACTGCCGCCGAGATAACGGCAGCGCTAGACTTCATATACAAGTACGTGAGGCACCTGCTACTCACAGGGGAGAAGACTAAGAACTGGATCCTCATAATGCAGCTCCAACTCGTAATGCCGCAAATAGTCGAGATAGCCCAGACGTATAGTAAGGCTCTCGACGACTTCCTCTCGGGGGCCCCGATAGGGGACGCGGCAGGCCCTATAGTCGCGGTGAGACTTGCAGGCTACGATACGGAGTGGAGGAAGGTCAACGAGGACACCGTAGTTGCAGAGTCCGAACTGGAGGGTAGGAGGCTCGTAATAGTGAAGGCTAAAGGGCCCGAGTCTAACGTTGGAAGGCCCGGCTATGCCACAGAGCTAGTTGTCGAGGAGCTTGTCAGGAGCGGTAGCAAGCCCAGCTTGATGATAACTGTTGACGCGGCCCTCAAGCTCGAGGGGGAGGAGACCGGAACCGTCGCTGATGGTGTAGGGGCGGCCATCGGGGATCCGGGGCCGGAGAAGATAAGGTTCGAGCGTATAGCCGCCAAGCACAAGATACCTCTCCGGGCTGTTATTGTGAAGATGGGGATGGACGAGGCTATACTCACTATGAACAAGAAGATAGGGGACGCGCTCGAGGCCGCTGTGGAGCGCGTCAAGAATATAATATTGAGAGAGTCGAAGCCTGGCGACACGGTCGTCGTGATAGGGGTCGGCAACAGTATAGGCGTCGGCCAGATGATAGCGGGAGGTGCGTAAGGGGTGGCCGGGCAGGCGCCGGAGTGGATGCAGAGCCTCATACTCTTAATCCTATTGGCCGCGGCAGTGTACATGATGCTGAAACAGGCCAAGGAGATGAAGGAGATGCAGGAGAAGCTCAAACGCAAGTCCCAGGTCTTCACGGTAATAGAGTGTATCGGGGACGGTAAGGTTACCAGGAAGAAGAGGCCGTACAGGGATGGGGACTACGTGGGTAAGCCCGTCGACGAGTGCGACACCTCTAAGGGGTATATAACCCTCATATACTCTGAGGCTCCAGAAGAGGAGGGTAAGGGTAAGAAGGGCAAAACAACAAGTATTATCTCGAGAATAGTATCCCTGACACGCTATAGCTTCTTGAATAGTATGGGCGCGTCCCGCACCTGATACCTCCTCCCAGGCTCTGGCACCGCGTCCTCTATACTGCTCGCTGTGAACCCGAAGGAGCCCGCCACTCTCGCCGTGGCCTTGGTGACGACCGGGCTGAGGAGCACTGTCGCGGTCCTAATAGTTTCTAGGAGACTGTAGAGGTCTAGTGTAGGGTCTGGCTTCTCCCACGGTCTCTCCCTGTTTATGTAGGCGTTGGCCCTTCTCAGCAGGTCCATTACGGCCTCTAGGGCCCTGCTTATCTCGTACTCGTCCATGTGCTCCCTGTATTTTTTGATTGTTTCTCTTGCGGCGTCCTCCAGTTCGGGGTCTAGCCTGTCGCTTTCTACTGTGCCTCCAAGCTTCTTGCGTGCAAGCACTCCGACCCTTCTTACTAGGTTCCCGTAGGTGTCTGCTAGCTCGGTATTGTAGATGTTGTCGAACAGCTCCTTGGTGTATTCGACGTCTTTCGCCGGGTTGAATATTCTCATGAGCACGTACCTGACACCGTCGCTGCCATTATATGCTTCTAGGAGGTCGTCAATGCTCACCACGTTGCCCGCTGACTTCCCGATCTTCAGCCCCCTGTTTATAAGGTATGCGTGCACTATGACGCGGCGTGGGGGGTCTAGGTCTAGGGCTTTGAGCATGCTGAACCAGATGGCTGTGTGGAACCATAGTATGTCTTTCCCTATGACGTGGTGCGCGGCGGGCCAGTATTTCGAGAATGTTTCTGGGTTTTTCAGGTAGCCTATGCCTGTAAGGTAGTTGAGGAGCGCGTCGAACCACACGTATATTGTGAACTCGGGGTCCCAGGGTACGGGTATGCCCCACCATACTCTTTCTTTCGGCCTCGCAATGGAGACGTCCCTGAGCCCCTCCTTCTCTATCTTGTGCAGGACCTCCACAGCGTAGCTCCTAGGATACACTATGTCCCCCTTAAGGACCTCCCGGAGCCAATCCTCGAAAGA
This sequence comes from Acidilobaceae archaeon, assembly GCA_026986415.1. GTDB lineage: Archaea > Thermoproteota > Thermoprotei_A > Sulfolobales > Acidilobaceae > S143-63. The sequence continues at coordinate 563 of JALSOR010000026.1, read as the reverse complement.
GCTCAGCCTGAAATAGTACGTGTCCTCCTCAACCCACTCCAAAGGCTTCATATGTATAGGACAGTAAGGCCTACCCTCAACCTCAACATACTCCCCAGGACTGTAGAACTTCTCGCAGCTCACACAGTACCAGCCAGAATACCTAGCCTTATAGATCAGGCCCTTCCTGTATATCTCCGTTATAGCGTGCCGTACAACCTCTTCATGATCGGGATCCGTAGTCCTAATAAACCTGTCATACCTTATATCCATGAGAGCCCAATACCTCTTATACTTCTCCGCCATCTCATCCACAAGCTCTTTAGGATGAACCCCCCGAGCCTCAGCAGCACGCTGCAGTTTCAACCCGTGCTCATCAGTGCCAGTAAGGAAGAAGGTATCATCGCCAACAAGCCTATGATACCTGCTCAGACTATCCGCAAAAACAGTCGTATAAGCATGGCCAATATGAGGCTCAGCATTCGGATAGTAGATCGGTGTTGTAACATAAAACCTCCCAGCCAACACGCCGCCACCTAAAAGAAAATTAAGGGTCTACTGCGAAGGGAAAAAGAAGTTACGGT
>JALSOR010000025.1 GCA_026986415.1 Acidilobaceae archaeon | reverse complement strand
ATACCAGCCCCAGACGTGTATACTGACCCTCAGGTTATGAGCTGGTTCTTCGACCAGTACAGCAGGATCAAGAGGGGCCAGTACTTCGGCGTCGTGACAGGCAAGCCCCTAGATCTTGGAGGGCTGCAGACTAGGATAATTGCTACAGGGTTTGGTACCGCGATCGCCGCTAGGGAGGCGGCTAAGAAGGTGTTCGGCGGCCTGGAGGGCCGCACTGTCGCGGTTCAGGGCTATGGTAACGCCGGATACTATGCTGCCAAGTTCCTCGCCGAGTGGGGCGCCAAGGTAGTGGCAGTATCCGACAGCCGCGGCGGCATCTACAACCCTGAAGGGCTCAACCCTGACGATGTCAAGAAGGTCAAAAACGAGACTGGCAGCGTGATAAACTACCCCAACGTCGCCAAGAAGATAACCAACGAGGAGCTGCTCGAGCTAGACGTGGACATACTAGTACCCGCGGCAATCGAGAACGTCATAACCGAGGAGAATGCTGACAAGATCAAGGCCAAGATCATAGCCGAGGCGGCCAACGGGCCCACAACCCCCGAGGCGGAGCCGATACTCACTAAGAAGGGCATAATCGTGGTACCCGACATTCTAGCGAACGCTGGCGGCGTAATAATGAGCCATATCGAGTGGGTAAACAACAGGATGGGCGGCTGGATTACAGAGGAGGAGGCCAAGAACAGGCTAGAGCAGAAGATGATAAACAACTTCAACAAGGTCTGGGACTACTGGAACAGCAAGCTAGACACCAGCAAGTACAACATGAGGGCTGCCGCCTACATGATAGCTGTAGACCGCGTAGTCCGCGCCATGAAGCTCAGGGGCTGGATATAACATAAATAATCATTTATTTTCTTTTCCTAACCTATATACTAAGCGCTATCCTCCTATTACAATATAGACATAGAACGCAACATATAACTCTAGCCTTCCCCTACATTTCCTAGTCTCCGGTAGAACCCGGAGAGCCCTATAGTAGCATCTCACAGCGTAGATCCGGTGTCCGATCATGGCCCTCCAGGGAGAGGGGAGAGTCGATAGTGAGAATACCCTAGGAGTCATCATTAGGACTGTTATGATTAGCGGGTCTGGAGCCCTAAGCCCCGGACCGTTAAGTGCCAGCGCTATAGCTCTCGGCGGGCTTGTCGGCGCGTTAGGAGGATTCTACGCAGCGCTCGGGCACATGCTCTTCGAGCTCCCATATGTTGCCCTGATAGCACTGTCTCTAGCTAGGCTCGACCGATCCCTCTCTCCAAGACGTAAGGCGGTCCTACTACTATTCTCCGCAGGCTTCATGCTCTACTTTTCCATCGGACTTGCCCAGTTAGCGTTGAGTAGTGGCGGACTACTACAGGGCCACCTGTACCTGCCTGTTTCCGGTCTAAGCTCGAAGATCCTCCTATCTATTAGTGTGGGTTTCCTGTTGACGGCTGCCAACCCGTATTTCCTACTCTGGTGGCTCACTGTAGGGCAGCCCATAGTTTCTAACGCCTCCAAATCGAGGAGGATGTTCCTCACAGTCTACTCGAGCCATGTTTGGATGGATTATGCTTGGCTCACATTTCTTGCAGCCGCAGGAAGCATGTCTAGAAGTGTTAGCGGGGAAGCCTATAATGCTCTTATGATGCTGCTCTCGATCGCTCTTGCATATTACGGTGTTAAATATCTCATCGCGGGTCTACGCCTCTTCAGGTTCGGTGAGGATTAGAGATATTTGTTTGACACCATCATAATATGTGTCTAGAGGGGTGGTGTGAAATGGCCGAGCTTATAATTGTTGATCTCCCATTACCGGAGGGTTCTAATATTATTATTGGTAAAACCCATTTTATAAAATCTGTTGAGGATATTTATGAGGCTATCGTCACCTCATGCCCGAGCATCAAGTTTGGACTGGCTTTCTGCGAGGCCAGCGGTAAGAGGCTTATCCGCTGGGATGGCAATGATGATGAGCTTGTAAATGTTGCTATCGATGCATGTAAGAGGATAGCTGCAGGACACACCTTTGTAGTGTATATTAGGAACGGCTGGCCGATTAACGTGCTAAACGCGTTGAAGAACGTCCAGGAGGTGGTGTCGATCGAGGCTGCCACTGCCAACCCTGTAAAGGCTGTCCTCGTGGATCTAGGAGAGCAGAGAGCGCTTCTAGGCGTTGCAGACGGCTTCAAGCCTCTAGGCGTAGAGGGACCGGAAGACCGTGAGGAGAGAAGGGAGTTCCTAAGAAAAATCGGGTATAAGAGGTGAACCCTGCTATCCCATTCCGGCGAGCTCTCTTGAGGCTTTAACTATGATTCTCGCTCCCTCCTCTATATTCTCCTTGGAGGTGGCGAAGCTCAGCCTCACATAGTCCCGGCCCGTGTTGCCGGGGAAGCTTGTTCCTGGTAGGACTACTATGCCGTAATCGTATAGTAACTTGTTCGTGAGCTCTTCAACGGTCATACCTGTCTTGTCTAGAAGCTTCCTGACACGGGGGAACATGTAGAATGCTCCGAGAGGCCTGTAAGTCTCGAACCCCCAGGCCTCGCTTAATATGTCGTGTAGGAGGATGCTTCTAGCCTTGAACTCTTCTATCATCCTCCTGACAGGCTCCCAGTCTCCTTTGAGAGCCGCGATACCCGCTTTCTGCACGAAACTTGTGGGGCAGCTGTAAACGGTTACCGCCAGGTCCTTGAACCTGTCTATAACCTCCTTGCGCGACACTATGTAGCCGAGTCTCCAGCCTGTCATGGAGAAGGTTTTCGAGAAGCCATTAACGTATAACACGTAGTCCTTCCACCCGTCATACTCTAGTATGCTCTTGAACTTGCCCTCCTCGAACACGAAATTATCATAGATCTCGTCGAATAATAGTATGAGGTCATGCTTCTGGGCGATATCAAATATCTCTCCTATCTGGTCCGGGGTGAAAATCGAGCCTGTAGGGTTATGCGGGTTGTTAACGACGATCATCCTAGTCCTATCATTAATCTTACTCCTAATCTCCTCAATGTCAAGGCTGAAACCGTAGCCGGGCTCAAACTTCATGGGCACGTATACGGGCCTTGCCCCGAAAAACTTGGCGGTCATAGCGTAGGCGTAATAGCTAGGATCTGGAACTATGACCTCGTCTCCAGGCCTGAGATATCCTGCCATACCGATAAATAGGGCCGTCTTGGCTCCAGTGGTTGCCAGTATCTCGTCCGGGTCCACACCGGCATTATATCTCGAGTTGAGATACCATGCTATAGCCTCTCTCAGCTCCGGTATACCCGCAGTCTCCGTGTACCCGGTAAACCCTTCCCGTAACGCCTGTATGGCTGCTTCCACTATGTGTTTCGGAGTGGGGAAGTCCGGCTGTCCGATGCCGAAGCTTATAATCTTACGTCCTTTCCTTTCGAGCTCCTTGGCGATTGCTAGGAACTGGAACGCTGTTTCACCTTTAATATCATACATTTCCTTCTTTAAACCTAGAACTGGGGCTCCCATTGCCAGCCACTCCCTAGCATTTAAGGATAGGTATGATATAGGATATAATATTCTATCACAACGGGGAGTATGTGGATCCTCACATCTAATTACCTCCTAAAGAGGCCGTTATCCTGGAAGGGGGCCGATCTTGAAAAATGCTAGCTCGAAGGGTAGGAGAAGGAGTAGTAGGACTGTTAAGCTACACATTGTAGAGTATCGGAAGAGCGAGTGGAATATAGGAGCGAATACTACTATCGAGGTCTTAGAAAAGGAGGGTGAGAGGGAGATCGTGGAGAAGGGGGATCCTATCGACGCGTTACTAAGAACTGTTGAGAACCTTATAGGGGAGTCGGAAGGGTTTTTTGAGGTTAGAGTAGAAACGGGCGAGACAAGCGAAATCATGGGGGAGATCGCGAAGGCCGCCGATAAGGCGAAGCCTAAACTGTTATTCCAGAGGCCCGAGAGGCTTCTAAGAGCCGCAATAGTAGAGTATACAGACTTGCAACACGAGCCTGCCGGGGCTAGCCTCTATACTCTGGATCTCGGCAAGCTAAAGTGGAGAAAGCCTAAACGCCAGCTTTATATTTTCGAGGGGGAGGTGAGCGCGCCTCCCAACGTTTACATGCTTATTATTGATACCGATCGGGGTAGGAGGTTTATTCGGCTTGCCAGAGAGGATATCCCTCCTATAGTTTCCTCGACGACGAGTACCTCTCAGCCTCAGAGCGGACTTCCTGGAGAATCTCATGGTAATGGATCCGGAGAAGGTGGAGATAATAGCCCTTCCTCGTGAAAGGGCTCCTACCGCAAAGGGGGCATCTGACCGGGGGGTCCCTCCGCAGCCTCTCGCCCACTATTCTTACGGCTTCCACCACGTGCCGGGCGAGAACCGGGCTGTCCCAGCCTCCAGCGTCGGTCATGCCCGACGCTATTAACGCTACGCCTCTTACTATCTTCTCCTCGAATATCCCCCTGTTGGGCAACTGTTTAGCTGCCTCCCCGGTATAAGGCTAGGGATATATTGTTTTGAGCTTGAAGCTTCCATTATTTATTATTATTGGCGCTATTTCTATGTATTCTCCTATTAGGCTCGTCCTTATCTTTGGGAGGAGCACCTTCTCGATCTGGAACATCCCGGCCTTGTCCTCCATGTGGACTATTATCTTGACAGCCCTCTCATCGCCCTCCACTAGCTCGACCCTCTTTATGCTCAGGGCGCTTAGAGCGTGTATGTCCTCTTTACCCTTACTGTATGGGAGCCTGGCCCTCCCCTCCGCCATGTCTAGCGCGTCGGCAACCTTAACTATGCTGGCCTCTATCGTTAGCGCCTGGACGGTCATGCTTGTAGCGTATATTGCCTGCTGTATCTCGCTTCTAACCTTAAACTTGTCGCACCTCCTGTCGATTAGGGATTCAAGCTCTGATAGTAGCCTGTCAAGTATGGGCACCGCAAGTATCGCACCTATAAACTCGTGGTTGTCCCTGTGGACGCTGTTTCCTATGTCGTGCAGGTATGCCCCATACATTACTATGAGTTTTGCGCAGTCCTCGGAGTCTACAACTTTATGTATTATGCTGGATGCTCTCAGCCCGTGCCTATGTAGCAGCTCGTAGAGCTCCAACGCGGTTCCAGCAACTATAGTGGCGTGCATGGGGCCGTGATCGTTGTATAGAAGCCTTTCCACAGCGTTCACATTCGCCATCCTGAGAAGGCTCTGCACCTCCCTATCATTGCTTATGAGCTTCCAGGCGGTCTCGAGGAGCTTGTTGTTTCTAATATTCTTCTCTATGAGATGAGGGCCGACCACGACCATGCCTCTCACGCCTCCACACTCGCGCACGCCCAGTCCAGGTAGGCTTTGTGCACCTTCTCCGGGCTGAGAACGATGATTTCCGGTACCTCGTAGGGGTGCACTTCTCTTATTTTCTCCACGGTTTTATCGGCAGTGTCACGCCTCGTCTTGATAATTAGGAGATCCTCGTCTGACTCTTCAAGTTTTCCTTCCCACCAGTAGATGCTTCTAATACTAGTTATATTAACGCATGCGGCCTGTTTTGACTCGAGAAGTATACGGGCGATCCTTCTCCCCTCGCCCCTCGGAGCTGTCACAAGTATTACTGCAAGCTCACACCCACTCATAGCCCGTGCCACCCCACTACAGGGTTCCCCTATTGTTCGCTGGGAGATAGGGGGCTCCAGCCCGCCTGCCCCAGTCGGGTCTTTACCGCTAGGAGCCTGTGCGAGCATTGTTACAGTATCGGCATTGGCATGGTTAAAAATATTCTTAAAATAATTCAATAAAAATAAATATAATTACTTATGGGAAGAACCGTGCACCAGCATACTCCCCAGAGCCGGCCAGCAACGCCTCAATCTCTATAAGCCTGTTATACTTAGAAGTCCTCTCGCTCCTCGCCGGAGCACCAGTCTTGATAAAGCCAGCCCTCACCCCTACCGCCAGGTCTGCAATGAAAGGATCCTCACTATCCCCACTCCTATGGCTCACCACAGCCCTCAGCCCGCTCTCCTGAGCTAGCGCAACATACTCGAGAGTCTCTGTTAGAGTGCCCACCTGGTTGACCTTTACAAGCGCGGCATTAGTCGCTCCTAGCTCGATCCCCTTTCTTAGGAACCGAACGTTTGTAACATACAGATCATCGCCAACTATTAGGATCTTATTGCCGAGCTTTCCTGTTATGAGCTTAAACATGTCCCAGTCGTTCTCGTCGAACGGGTCCTCCAGGTACTTTATAGGATAGGAGCCGACAAGACCAGCATAATAATCTAGCAGCTCCTCCCCGCTAAGCTCTCTCCCCTCTACAACATACACTTTTCTTTCCGCATCGTAGAATTGGCTTGCAGCAGCATCCACCCCCAGATAGAAGTCTGTGCCCGCCTCATATCCGGCACGTTTTATCGCTTCCACCAGCAGGTCAAGCGCCTCGCTACTCTTTTTCAGGGGTGGGGCGAACCCGCCCTCGTCTCCAACATTCACGGCCCCAGGCCCATACTTTTCCTTTATCGTCTCCTTCAATGTCAGGTAAACCTCTACCGCCATTCTCATTGCCTCGACAAAGCTGCCCGCACCCACAGGTATTATCATGAACTCTTGCAGGTCTAACTCGTTCCCTGCATGCACACCGCCGTTTATCACGTTGAGTAGCGGTGTGGGCAGTAGCGTCGCCCTCTTGCCCCCTATATACTCGAAAACCTCTAAGCCGAGGCTTTCGCTTGCAGCCCTCGCAACCGCCAGGCTGACAGCCGTCGTAACATTACCCCCTATCCTGGACTTGTTAGGCGTGCCGTCAAGCGTTATCATCAGCCTGTCTATGAACGCCTGGTTCGTGGCGTCTAACCCTATAAGTCTCGGGGCAACCTCGTCCTCAAGTATTGCTAGCGCTCTACTAACACCCTTACCTTTCCATCTCCTACCGCCATCCCTTATCTCTACGGCCTCGTGCTCCCCAGTGCTAGCCCCCGAGGGGCTTATAGCCCAGCCGCGCGCTCCACAAGCAGTCTCAACATATGCTTTGACTGTAGGGGTCCCCCTACTGTTGAGTGCTAGAAGCCCGTAAACGTTCGTTATTGTTGTAGGAGAAGGCTCCATACTGTCCACCCCTCCCTCATTGAACGCCAATGTCAAGATAATATTTAGCGCTCTGCTAAGATTAAATTTTGGGCCGCGGGATGCTCGTTCAAGCACGGGCAGCTCCGATCCCGGTCGGGGAGGCGTTAGGTATTGAGAATACTCATATTTGGTGCCGGAAGGGTGGGTAGTAGGCTCGCCGTTGAGCTCAGCAAGCTGGGCCATTCTATCACGGTTATTGATATCGACGAGGAGAAACTATCCAGGCTCGGCGTCCAGGCGGATGTGGAGGGGCTTGTGAGGGACGCTACTGACCCCCAGCTTTACGAGGAGCTCGACCTTCCATCGTACGATATCATAGTAGCCTGCACCGATAGGGACGAGGTGAACCTTTTCGTCGCCGCGATAGCGAGACTCTATGGTATCGAGAGGATATTTGTTAGGGCGAAAAACGAGCAGACCCCCACCCTGCTCCAGCTACTGGGGGTCGAGTCGGTTGTCGTCGAGCCTAGACTTGCAGCTAATATTATACTTTCCATGATACAGGGGAGGTACGGCGTTATAGACCTTGTATTATCGCTCTCCGGCGACTATAGGCTTGTATCGGCTAGCGTGAAAGAGACGAGCATCCTCCGCGGTAAGACTATTGCGGAGGCGATGCGTGCTGGCCTGATACCGAAGGGGGTCAAGATTCTCGCAATATTTGACGGTGAAAACTTCCACGAGCCCGAGGAGGGTCTCACGCTAGAAGTCGGCCATGTTGTTATCGCGCTTGTTGCCCAGAACGCGATGAAAGAGTTCAGCGAGTTGTTCTAGACCCAGGCCTAACTGCTATATTTGTCTGGACGCCATACTACATTTTGTCGAGTAACGGGCCTGTGAGGATAATGGTTGAGCGGTGAACGCTGGGTCTGACTGTGGCATGCGATAGTTGAGGGGCGATGACCGTGTTAGCATCTCAGTATTTCCAGTATACCGAGAATATATTGAGAAACCAATACGTTATGAGAATAATAATATCAATTATTATTATAATAATAGGATATATATTTTTAGTATCAATAAAAGGTATATTTAAAAAAATAGAGGCTAGCAGAGCTGCTGAGAAAACAACGTTAGAAAACATGTACAAACTATTATATATAAGCATAATAATAATACTATTATTCCTTATAGTATACGTTATAACCGAACAATCCATCATAGTACTATTCCTACTGGGAGTAATACTCATACTCCTAGCATCGTCATGGGAGGTAACAGCAAACCTCGCAGCATACTACGCACTCCTCCTCTCCAGGAGCGTTCAACGCGGCGATTACATTGAAATCCCCGGAGGTATAAGAGGGAGGATACGCCAGATAACACCGCTATTCACCGAGATAGAGGATGAGAACAGGGTGTACACGATACCCAACCTCAAACTTCTCAGGCATGGGAAGACTGTAGTTAAAGAGCCTGTAAAAGTTGAGGTCGAAATCAGGGTCTGGGGGTTCGAAGACCCCGACACTATAAACAATATTCTCGAAATCCTAAAAGACAAGATCGCTATGGCTGGAAGGAACGTGCTTGCCCTACCGGAAGCCGCCTCCCTAATAGTCGAGGAGATAAGCGTCGACGGGGTATCTATAAGGGCGGAGCTCCGAGTCCCAGGACCAAGGCCTAACAAGGCCAAGCTTGGCAGGCTCATGCAGGAACTAGCAGTAACATTAAAAGAAACCGGCTACTCATATAGTTTAGTCATAGCACGAGAATAAATTTGATTGGAGCCCTACCGGGTTTTACCTGCACATGCTGTTGGAGGTGCTTGCAGGCATTGGCCAGAAAGAAAGGCTCGAAGCCTAAGAAGGACCCGTTCGTGTGCCCCCGGTGTGGCACGCGAGTACAGGAGCCTGTGAAAACGTGGACGCTCGTATCCCCCTTACCGGACAAGTATGGGAGGATAACTGTCACTGTTATGGGGAGTTTCGAGTGCCCCAACTGCGGTTATAGGTGGAGGGCGGTCCTCAAGAAGTTCAAGGAGGGGGGCCAGCCGCCTGGCAGCTCTGGGCCTGCCGCTAAGGATGAGGGAGAGATTATAGAGATAGACCTCTCCGATCTTGATAAGCTTGACGAGATGGAACCGCCAGAATAGCATGATACCACGTCATTGTTTAAGCTCTTGAGGGCTCCCTACTCCCACTCTATAGTTCCTGGAGGTTTACTGGTTATGTCGTAGACGACCCTTGTCACTCCTGGGAGCCTGGTTAGCTCTGAGGCTATCTCCTCGAGAACCTTCCACGGCAGTCTTGCCGGGTTTGCTGTCATGGCATCGGTAGATTCTACAATTCTAACCGCGATCACCGCCCCGTGCTCTCTCCTATCCCCCTTAACCCCTGTAGCTTTACACCTGGTTACTATTGCGAAATACTGCCAGAGCCTGTCCGATAGTCCGCTAGATTCTATTATTCTCGAGACTATGCTGTTGGCTTTACGGGCGAGCTCCAGCTTCTCCCTCGTTATTTCCCCCTCGATCCTAACTGCTAGGCCCGGCCCGGGCACCGGCTTCTTCTGGATAACATCTCTGGGGAGCCCTAGCATTTCCGCTATTGATCTTACCTCGTCCTTGTACAGGTATTTGAGCGGTTCTATGATTATTGTCTCACGCTCTAGAACATGCTTGAACGCGACGTTATGATGGCTCTTGATCCTGTCAGCTCCCGGTACGATCCCGGTTTCCACGAGGTCAGGGTATATTGTGCCCTGTACGAGCCCGCCAGCATTATGCCTCCTAATCTCCCCTAATAGTATTTCGAAATATAGCTTCGATATGATTCCACGCTTCTCCTCCGGGTCGTCCACGCCTTCCAGCGCGGATAGGAACGTCTCAGCCGCATCTACAACCTCTAATTCTACCCCGATACTATTGAATATCGCTGCTGCCTTCTCGATCTCCCCTTCAGGGTGGAGTCCATGGTCTATTAGTACCGGGATAATCCTCCTGTTACCGGCGGCTCTAGACGCTACTATGGTAGCCACGGTAGAGTCTATACCGCCGCTCACAGCGGCAACTACCGTTCTACCTTCAGGTACCCTCTCGAGGCCCCGTCTAGCCTCTTCCAATGCGCACTCATAAGCTCGTTGGGTGCTCCAATCCCTCGAGATCCTGGAGAGTTTGAGCCAGTTGTCTAGCAGTTTCCTGCCATATTCCGTATGGGAAACTTCCGGGTGCCACTGCACCCCGTAGACTATACCCTTGACGCTTTTGAAAGCGGCAACCGGGCTCCCCCGGCTTGTGGCTAATACTTCCATTGGGGGTGCAGGTTCGAGGACTGCATCGTTATGGCTCATCCACACCCTTATCCTCCTAGGTATACCCTCGAATATGGGGTCGTCGCTTGTAATATCAACGGGCGTCGGACCATACTCTGGGGCCGGGGATCGGTCTACTATCGCGCCATAATATTTCGCTAGGAGCTGGTGGCCGTAGCATATTCCAAGGACGGGCTTTCCGGAGGCCACCACTATGCTGGCTATGCTGTCATGCTTCGACTTCCAAACGCTCCCGGGCCCGCCGCTGAGTACTACTGCTTTTGCCTTGCGTACAAGCTCTTCAATAGGTCCAAGCCCCACTGTCTCAACTGGAACATGCCAGGCCGCCGCTCCCAGCTCTCGTAGCCTCCTAGAGATGAGGTGGGCGTATTGTCCTCCAAAGTCGAGGACGACAATCTCGCCTAGACCTTTAGTGCAGGCCGCAGTCCCCCAGTCTGTGGTCGCCTGTGGCATGATCCTTCTAACCCGCCACCCGGTAGTGTTGAGTGTTTACTACTCATGGTATCCGGATCGTTGGCTCAACAGGTTATATTTTCTGGCTCTCAGGATTCCGGATCTATAACGTGCAGCGCTACGTTCCAGTATTTACTTGCTGTTTATTTTGTCCTTCCCCACAAGTACTGTCTTATATGGGGTGCGTCCTAGTGCTGTTCACGAAACCTCCAAGGGTTGAACAGTGCGGTGATCCCTCGCAGTGCGGTTCCAAGCTTATAGTTGTCCCCGTGTTTCACGGAGAGAACGATGTTGCAGTCATCCCCGGTAAGGCGGTCGGCCTGTTGGAGAAGACGTGCAAGGATGTTGAGAGTGTGAGGTCGGCCGCTCAAGGTAAGGCCGGGGAGATCGTGGAGGTCCCATGCGGCGAAGCTAGGATAGTCCTTCTAGGTCTAGGCAAGCAGGAGGATCTCAATGCTAGCAGGGTTTTAAGGGCTTATGGCAAGGTTGGTAAACAGTATGCCGAGAAGTATGAGGCGCTCTACGCTATAGTGGAACCGTTAGGCTCTAAGGCTGGGGAAGCCGTTCTAGGCCTCCTACTCGGCGCTTATAGGCTTGACGCTTTCAGGAGCGAGCGTAAGGGTAAGCTGGAGAGGGTGCTGGTAGACATTGCTGGCGGCTATGAGAACGCTGTTATAGAGGCGGAGGGCGTCTACCTAGCAAGGGATATTGCCAACGCGCCCCCCAACGAGGTTTACCCGGAGAGGCTGGCGGAACTGCTCCGGGACCTGTTCTCTAGGCTTGAAAATGTTAGCGTTGAAGTATTCGACTATAAGCGTCTGGTCGATGAGGGTTTCGGCGGTATTGTGAATGTTGGTAAGGGAAGCACGAGGAAGCCTGTCCTCATAGTCTTCCACTATAAAGGTGCTGGCGATACTGGGAAGCCTATCGCGCTTGTGGGTAAGACTCTCGTGTTCGACGCTGGAGGGATAAACCTGAAACCGTCTCACAGCATTGTCGGGATGAGAATGGACAAGGCGGGCGGGGCGGCCGTCGCCGGAGCCCTCTGGATAATAGCTAGGAAGAAGATGCCCGTGAACGTCGAGGTCCTCATGCCCGCCGCTATTAACGTGCCCAGCGGCGAGAGCTACCTGCCCAGCGATGTAATCCGCATGTGGGATGGCACCCGGGTGGAGGTCACCAATACCGACGCTGAGGGCAGGCTTGTCCTTGCAGATGCTATCGCATACGCGGTCGACAAGCTCGGGGCTGAGAAGGTTATAGAGCTTTCAACACTCACAGGAGCTATTGTGGTCGCGCTCGGACCGATAGTTGCCGGCCTCTTCACCAGGAGCAAGGAGCTGGAAGAGAAGGTCGTATCCGCCTCTGAAGAGACGGACGAGAAGGTCTGGCCGATGCCCATGGTCGACGAGTACAAGCCGTTCCTCTCTAAAGGCGCAAAGCTCGGAGATATTGATAACGCGGGGATGCGCTGGGGCGGGGCCATATATGCCGCGCTCTTCCTAGAGAAGTTCGCCCACGGCAAAGACCTTGTACACCTAGATATTGCCGGGCCAGGCATGGGTATGGACGCCGGACCGTCAGCCCCGGACTATTGGCCTTCGGGCCTGGCCCCCGGCTTCGGCTCCCGTCTAGTGGCGAGAACTGTAGAAAAACTTTTAGAGAAATAGCCCTACATTAAAACGTTTTTCCCCTCGCGCCCCGCTACTACTGGGAAATAGGGTGGGATATAGTGGGATTGTTCGACAAGTGTAAACCCCTTATCGGCGTCGTCCATCTGCCTCCACTTCCAGGATCCCTCCTCTACAAGAGGAGGCCCTTCCCCTACCCTCATGGGGCACGGATGGATATCGATTCTATAGTTGAGTATGCGGTTTCCGAGGCTAAGAAGTATAGCGAGGCAGGGTTTGACGCGATAATAGTTGAGAATTTCGGTGATAAGCCCTACAAGATGAGGGTTGGCGTTGGAGAGACAGCTTCGATTGTTAGGGTTGTGGGCGAGGTTAAGAGGGCTGTAAATATTCCCGTCGGCGTCAACCTTCTGAGGAACAGCGGCTACGAAACACTATACGCTGCCCACATATCGGGGGCCTCGTTCGTACGGGTGAACAGCCTCTGCGAGCTTAGAGTGTCTGTTGAGGGGATCATGGAGCCCGCCATGCGGGATATCGCTAGGGCATTACAGGAGCTAGACATTTACAATGACGTCTTAGAGGGCAGGCTAGAGATACTCGCAGATATAAACGTGAAACACAGCAAACCCCTCGCTCACGACTACAAACCGGAGGTGCTTATAAAAGACTGTCTCGAGAGGAGCGGCTATCCTGTCTCAGCCCTAATAGTAACCGGGGAGTCCACGGGCGTCGAGCCGCCACCGGAACATGTGGAGAGCATAGCTAGAATAGCCGGCGAATATAATGTTAAAACGATTGTCGGTTCCGGGGTTAAACCCGAGAATATAGCGAAGTACTGGCATGCGAGCGACGGCTTTATTGTGGGTACTAGTGTCAAGCTGGGAGAGTATACTGAGAACGTTGTCAGCCTTGAAAAGGCTAGAACCCTGAGCTCGCTAGTTGAACGGTACCGGCAGACCTGGCCGTGCAAGCCAAGCCTCTCCAGGATGTGATAGTCTGCTCTGAGAGGCGGGCCGCATAGTTTAACGTGTTAATCCTCAGTTTTTTAGGATAGTGGAGGGGTGGGAGGTGCGGATAAGAACCCGGACTATCGGAGGCCCCGCTAGGGGTAGGGATACCGTTTAATGAGGGGCCTATGAGGAATCCTAGTCCAGCCGGAGGCCCGCCCCTCCGCTCAGCTGATTATAATATTTTATTATTGAAATACTCTTTATATGCGATGTCACATAGGTAATACCGGGACTACAGGCTTAGGAGTCAACCCCCCATGTTACCCTTACATACCGGGTGCGATGGTTGGAAGGCATACTTTCGGACACTCGCGGTAGTAGTGTCCCGCTACCCTTCGAGACCTTCGAGCCTGTGGTAGACGAGATGGTTGCTTTCCTGGCCGTAGCTAGCATAGTTGACGGTGAAGCGAAACTTTCCCTGGTGGAGGAGGCTGTTAACCTGTTCGACAACACTATACTGCCCGCTGTCAGGGAGAGCCTCCAGGAGCCTGTACTCTCCATGCTCGAGCTGCCCCCCGTTGACGCGCTCGAGATAGTTGAATGCCTAGGTGCTGACGCTGTGGCAGAGACGGTTGCCTGGGCCGTGAACGTGCTCACCGGTGTCGGTGGTCCTAGGCCTGAGGCTCTAGACGCGTTTGCCGCTTGCATAGAGTGGGACGCCCAGCTGTCTGAAGCGGCCGACGATATCGTGGCCTCAGCCGTGATATACACGCTAGTGTCAGCCGTGAACATGATGCTCGCGAACCTTGTACAGTGAAAAGGATATTTCTACCTGCGACTTTGAGCCACACACTGCAAGCATAAAACTCTTTTAGTACTACAATCTCCCGAGCAGGGTATGCTAGGAATTGCCATTATGGGGGACTCTCCGGCCCGGGGATAGTATAGGCGTCTGCGATGCGAGCATTAAGTATGATCCTAACGGCCTACTCGAAGTGTCTGACCCCTACAGTTCGGAGAAGCTAGTAGTTCGCGGGCAGATAGGCGTCCTGCCAGCACCCCCCACGAGGAGGCCCTTCGACCTGGGACCGACAGTTTATGTTGAATTTACACATAAGATTTTCGTTGAAAAGGGAGACCTCCTATGGGCTACAATACCGGTGGAGGTGGAGCTCAGGAAGAAGGGGAGACCCATTGTCCGCCTCGCAACCGTTAAATCCAAGTATACTCTTGTCGGTAGCCTTGTCGAGGGTGTCATAGCAAGATACTGGCGGGCGGAGCCTATTGTTGGGAGCAACCCCCCATATAGTAGTCTCGATAGGGACTGCATGGCTCTTGTCGCCTTCTACATCTCCGAGGGGGCCGATATTATTCGCGGGGTACCATTCAATTTAGGCCAGACTATGATCTACACCGATAATGGGGGGAGGCTCTATTTCACACTGGTCGAGGTTAGCATTAAAGACGCGATTATAGAGGCAAAAACAACCTCTAAACCCCCTACTTACGGGTTGAAGCCTCTCCGCAAGGTTAGCGAGGGGAGAGGCGCAGTTCTAGGGGGTTACGGGCCCGTTGTGGTTGTGAATCGCGGGTGGAGGCTATGGCCGGGGCTGAAAACGTGACGGCTAGGGAGTCTATCGTCGGCATGGCAGGCTACTTGAAGGTTAACGCTTTGAAGATCGCTGAGGCTGTGGCAATACTAGTGCTGGGCGCTCTCATAGCGGTACTGGTCAGGTCCAGTATGAGGCGTGCCCTCAGCGTAAGGCTCCCAACCTACATATACAAGCCGCTCGAGAACTTCACGTTTTACAGTATACTTGCTACTGCAGGTATACTCGCCCTCTACCCGTTCGGCCTCAACCTGGGGAGCCTGCTTGTGGCTGGGGGGTTTGCCGGTATAGTTGTTGGTCTTGCGGCGCAGAACAGTCTGGGTAATGTTATCAGCGGTCTCTTCCTCGTTATAGAACAGCCCCTCAAGGTTGGGGATCCGGTGACTATCGGCAATGTATCCGGCGAGGTCATAGACCTCCGGGTTATGAGCCTCCTAATAAGGACCTGGGACGGCTACCTTGTAAGGATACCTAACCAGACCGTGTTCAACAGCATTATAACAAACTATTCCGGGACCAAGGCTAGAAGGATTGACTTCATTGTGGGGGTCCACTATGATAGCGATATCGACCGGGCAATAAGAGCCATCAAGAAATATATTGACGATAACCCGTACTGCCTGGTATCGCCCTCCCCGGAGGTTTTCGTGGACGAATACGCCGACTCCAGCATCAACATAAGGATCCGGTGCTGGACCCCCACGAGGATGTGGTACCCCGCGAAAATGGACCTACAGACAGGCCTCAAGAAGGCCCTCGAAAAGGAGGGCATCCAGATACCGTACCCACAGTTAGACCTACACATAGTCTCCTCAGAGCCCGTCTTCCGGGTGGAAACGTGCAACTGCCGCCGGGAAAAGGAGGCATAACTTTTTCCCTCCATGCCGCATGTGTGACTCAATGGGAGGGCCGATGACATGCGATGGGCAGTCTGAACCCAGAGTTAAGGTGAAGCACCTACAAGCCTGCTCTCGGGGGTGTTGAGCCGATGCAGCAGGGAGGCCCTCTCATACTGGCAACCTCTGATATCCATAGTCCCCA
>JALSOR010000024.1 GCA_026986415.1 Acidilobaceae archaeon | reverse complement strand
CCCGGCACGCTGAGAGAAGCGTGGGGAAACGATCCCGTCCTCCAAGGGTAGGAATACACTACTGTACCGGGGAGATAAAACTTTATGCTACGCCCTGCCCCTCTGCTTTATCTCGATATAGACGTTCCTGGGGACCTGTATTCTCATGAGCTTCCTCAGGACGCGCTCGTCCGCGTCCATGTCTATTAGCCGTTTGTGGATTCTCATCTCATAGTGCTCCCAGTACTTGCTTCCCTCACCGTGTGGCAGCCTGAAGATCGGGACGACAAGCCTCTTCGTGGGAAGTCTTACGGGCCCTCTAATGGGTGTTCCCGTTTTTCTCGCTATTGTGACTATTTCTCCTACAACTTTCTCAAGGTCTCTAACATTGTTGCCCCATATCCATATCCTTATCTTGAACGCCATACTATCCCCCACCAGCCAACAACGGGATAGCTGGGCGGATTATTAAGTCTAAGCTCCCCTATTACTCGGAGGGGAGACAGCTACGCGTGGAGGGCCTCCCGGGTTTCCTTGTATGGGGACAAGAAAGATAATAGCTGTTATAGTTAGATGAACATAAATTTTTCAAATTAATTATTAGAATGTTCTAGGAAAGGGGAAAAAGGCCTGCTTACTTCTTGGCCCTTATCTCTACCTGTGCGGGTTTGACGTCTGTGACTATGCCTATGCCTATAGTCCTGTTCATGTCTCTCATCGCGAATCTTCCGAGCGGCGGGAAGTCGCTGAACTTCTCTATGACCATGGGCTTTATCGGTTTGAACTTGACTATAGCGACGTCTCCCGGCTTGAGGAAGCTCGGGTGCTCCTCTACTACCTTACCGGTCCTTGGGTCGAGCTTGGCGAGTATCTCAACCATCCTGGCGCTTATGCTAGCGGTGTGGGCGTGTATGACTGGAGTGTACCCGGGCGCTATAGCGCTGGGGTGCCATATTACGAATACCCTGGCAGTGAACTCCTCGGCTACTGTCGGCGGGTTGTCGAGGTGTCCAGCAACGTCTCCCCTCTTGACGTCGTTCTTGCTTATACCTCTAACGGCGAAACCGATGTTGTCTCCGGGCTCCGCCTTCTCTAGGTCCTGGTAGTGCATCTGTATGCTTCTTACTTCTCCCGTGACTCCCGGCGGCATGAAGACTACCTTGTCTCCAACTCTTAGGACTCCGGTCTCGACCCTGCCCACGGGGACTGTGCCGGCTCCAGGTATGCTGTACACGTTCTGGATGGGTATCCTGAGAGGCTTGTCTATGGGCTTCTTAGGCGGCTGGAGGTTGTCTAGGGCTTCAACCAGTGTGGGGCCGTTATACCAGGGCATGTTGGGGCTTCTCTCTATGAGGTTGTCTCCCTTCCACGCGCTTATGGGTATGAAGGGTATCTGGTCGACATTGTAGCCGAGCCCTTTCATGAACTTCTTCAGAATGGTGACAACCTGCTGGTACCTCTTCTGGTCGTAGTTCACGTCGGGAGCGTCCATCTTGTTGACAGCAACAATTATCTGGTCTATACCCATGGTCTTCGCGAGCAGCAGGTGCTCTCTGGTCTGGCCCTCGGGGCTCATACCGGCCTCGAACTCTCCCTTCCTGGCCGATACGACAAGTATAGCCGCGTCAGCCTGGCTGGCACCGGTAATCATGTTCTTGACGAAGTCTCTATGGCCGGGAGCGTCTATTATTGTGAAGACGTACTTCTTAGTCTCGAACTTCATGAAGGTTAGGTCTATGGTTATACCTCTGTCTCTCTCCTCTTTCATCCTGTCAAGTATCCAAGCATACTTGAAGCTCTCCTTACCCTTGGCCTTGGCCTGCTCTTCTAGCTCTTTGAGCTTCTTCTCCTCGATCAGACCTAGACGGTAGAGTAGGTGGCCTACGAGCGTGCTCTTACCATGGTCGACGTGTCCTATTACTACTAGGTTCATGTGGGGCTTCTCAGCCATTATCTATCCACCTCTCCATACTCTTCTGAGCGTGGGGGAACCACGCTTCCCTGCATCTTCATAGCGTCCTCCTGGGCTTTATAAAGCCTCCTATCATTTTAGACTGTCTAAATTAAAAAATAAAAAGAATAATAATAAAAATAAGACGCAAACAGAAACGATACGCGCAGGACAACACCACGCAGCATAGAGAAATAGGGTGGAGACGCTGGAAGGGCTACCTGGAGCTCAGGGCTATCCTCTCTATCTCCTCCTTCTGCCTCACAGCATGGCTCTGCGGGTCTCCCCTACTAGCAAGTATAATCTCCTGGGCGAGGCACTCCTCGATGGGCTTCGGATTGTTGAACGCGCACTGCCGCGCGCCCTCAGCGATAAACCTTATAGCGAGGTCTACACGCCTCTGCGGGGATACGTCTACGCTCACCCTGTAAGTTATACCTCCGAACATGATCCTCGTCGTCTCCTCTCTGGGGGCCGCCTTCTCTATTGCTCTAACGAAAACCTGGAGCGGGTTCTCCCCTGTCTCGAAGTATATTATGTCGAACGCTGTCTTCACAATATTATATGCGAGATGCTTCTTACCGCCGTTCCGTCCCGGCCGCATGAGCTGGTTTATGAGCCTCTCAACTATGGGGACCTGGCTCTTAGCGAACCTCCTATGCTCGTGCCTACCCCCAGTATGAGGGAGCCAGATGGGCCTTAGACTAATGTATCGTTTGAGGCTGGGATCGCAAACCTCGACACCCACCCAGCTCCACTTGCCGAATAGCCTTATAGCGTCGGCTCTGACCTCTAACCCTTCTGGCAGTTTAACCTCGGCCTCCTCCGGCACTGCGCTACACCCTTTAGACCACTCTCAATATGCGTTGTCCTAACAGGTTTTAAACTCGCCGGACCACAGCCGCGCGTGCATGTATCCGGGCGCAATATTCCTATAATACTGTTGTGGCAAGCATGTATATTCCCGGGAAACCAATATAGACCCTCATAGTTGCAGGGACAGCCTGGTGCTATTCGCCCGGGCGTATGATAGGATAGACGCGTTTGGACGTGTAGGAGCTGAGCGGTAATGGCAGCGAGCAGGACAGGGCTTGACAGGCTCTTACGTGTTGTGTATGTCCAGCCGTTCTCGAGAATACTCCATGACGAGGAGTTAGGCCTTGGAGCGTACATTGTAGGCTTAAGACTGGCCCTTGAGGATGATAGGACCTTCGTGCTGGTGAATGTCCCCTTCGAGGTTGCTCAGGCCATAAAAATGATAAACGAGGGGGAGGCTCCGCCTAGAAGGCAGAGCCTCTTCGACCTCCTGGCTAACAATGAGGACTTCAGGAACATGTTCAGCGAGACGCTGAAAAGGGTTGTTATTGACGAGCTGGACCCGTCAACGGGCCTCTACACTGCGACCGTGGAGCTTGAGAGTGAGGGGATAAAGCTTGAGCTGAAAATGATACCGAGCCATGCCATCTTTCTAGCCCTGGTGGCGGAGAAGCCTATCTATGTGAGCGAGAATCTTGTTGACAACGAGGATAATGAGGATATTGGAATATAAAATAATAATATCTAGGGATAAACTGCTTCTAGCGCCTCGGCTTCTGCTTCTTGCCCTCCCATAACGCTTTCAGCGAGACACCATTAACCATTACAACCCTATATCTTACTCCTGGAATGTCGCCCATAGAGCGGCCTCTAGGCCCGCCGATACCCTCTATTATTACCTCGTCGTGCTCGTCTATGTAGAGTATGCCGCCGTCTCTGGGCACGAACGCGGTAACAACCTTCTTATTCTTGACAAGCTGGACCCTGACGCACTTTCGCAGAGCAGAGTTAGGCTGCCTAGCCTCGACACCAACCTTCTCAAGCACTATTCCTCTGGCCATGGGAGCCCCTTCTAGAGGGTCATACTTCTTCTTTAATCCTAAGACTCTCCTCTTGAACTCCCGCTGGCTCCAGCGGAACTTCATACGCTTCCTCCTAAGCTTTCTCGCTGCGAAGAGCCCCGCCGGGGACTTTTTGCCTGTCACCTTCTAGCTCCCTCCACCACCCCAGGAAGAGTGGTAGCCGTATTAATAGTGTTTTGCTGTGGCTACTACCTCCTATACGATAACAACCTTCGTGAAACCATATAGCGCCCGGAGGATCCTCCTGGCCCTGGCAATGTTCCTTCCTTCCCTGCCTATCGCCTTACCTTTATCCTCCTCTGCTACCCTTACTAGGAGTATCTTATTGTCTCCCTGCTCTTTGACTTTTACCCCCAGTATTCTTACCCCCGGGAATAATGCTTTTACTGCCTCCTCTAATGTCATGTCGGGGCTGTAAGGTACTATCTCAACCTTCTTCTGGAATAGTTTTGATAATAATTTAACGTTGCTCCCCTTCTTCCCAATGGCCTTGCCAATATCAGA
>JALSOR010000023.1 GCA_026986415.1 Acidilobaceae archaeon | reverse complement strand
CAGGGTGGATACGCACGGATACGATGCTGCGGCCAAACTCGCAATACTCAGCTGTACACTGGGCCATTGTATAAGTCTTGCAGATGTTAAACGAGAGCCTCTCGAGACCGTGGGTGAGGAGGAGGTGAGAGCCGCAGTCTCCAGGGGCTACCGTGTAAAACAGGTGGCATTCGCAGACTATACTAAGGGCGTTTACAAGGTTGCACCTCTAAAAGTAAAAGCTGGCACGCCGCTGGGCAGGGCTGAGGGTGAGGGTAACGCTGCGGTATTCCACCTGGAGGGCTCGCCGGTCTCCATTGAGGGCCCTGCAGGACCGGCCTGGAGGACCGCTAGGGTTCTCGTAACCGATGCGTACGACTACCTGGAGTGGCTTGAAACTGTTGGAAAACAGGGTGGGACAATATAGCGCTAGCCCTTAACAGGAGGGTTTCAGCCGGCTAGAAGGGCGATCCTGTCAGGGTCGATATGGAGGTTTATGGGCTCGCCCTCCCTAGGGTTCACCTTGTTCGGCAGGTATGCTATCAGGCTGGTCTCCCCTATTTTCACCCTCGTCTCGACCTTGTCCCCCAGGAACATTACGCTCTCCACTATGCCGGATAGTACGTTCTCCCCTGCGGGTAGCTCCGAGTATTCTAGGTTCTCAGGTCTTATGACTACGTGGACCTTCCCTGCGAACTGCTTATCCCCGGTGTAGACGCGGAGTACCGTTCCGAGCTCGGGAACCTCGACGGTAGTGTATGGCGGCGTGCTCCCGGTAACCCGGCCCTCCAGAATGTTACTCCTGCCTAGGAAGCTCGCTACGAACAGATTCTTAGGTTTAAAGTATAGCTCGTCTGGCGTGCCCACCTGTTGGATTCTCCCCTTGTTCATCACGGCGATCCTATCGCTCATGCTGAGGGCTTCGACCTGGTCGTGGGTGACATACACTGTTGTAATGTTGAGCCTCTTCTGTAGGCCTCGTATCTCCTCTCTCATCTCAAGTCTCAGCTTAGCGTCCAGGTTGCTTAGGGGCTCGTCGAGTAG
This sequence comes from Acidilobaceae archaeon, assembly GCA_026986415.1. Lineage (GTDB taxonomy): Archaea > Thermoproteota > Thermoprotei_A > Sulfolobales > Acidilobaceae > S143-63. Next base: position 3,525 of record JALSOR010000023.1, on the reverse strand, counting down.
GAGGACGCTGGGCTCCACTACGAGCGCCCTTATAAGGGCTACCCTCTGCTGCTGGCCGCCGCTCAGCTGGAGGGGATAACGGTATTCTAGCCCTTCCATGCCCACGAGCTTCAGGTAGTACTGTATTTTACGCCGGATCTCCTCTTCCGGCACTTTCCGCAGTCTCAGGCCGTAGGCTATGTTCTCGTAGACGGTCATGTGGGGCCAGAGGGCGTAGTTCTGGAATACCATGGCGGTATTCCTGTGGTATGGTTTGACGAATGTTACATCCTTATCGTCAAAGTAGACGTGCCCCTCCTCTGGCACCTCGAAGCCCGCAATAATCCTGAGGGTCGTAGTCTTACCGCAACCGCTGGGGCCTATGATCGTGAAAAACTCGCCCTCCCGGATGTGGAGGTTGACATGGTCCACAGCCACAGTCTTACCGAAGATCTTGGTCACATTCTCGAGCCTTATGCTTGTCACGCCGCTCCACCCTCAAAACCCGGACAGGACGCCCTGACGGGCATCATAATGCCTATGGGAGAGCCCTCCTCGAACTCCCAGGAGGGAACTGTGTGGTGGGGAAACATTTTTATCACGCCCCTATGAAGGCGTAGGACTGTTTGAGGCCGAATATTACGATTGTTATCGCTATAAGCTGGAATATTATTAGTAGCAGCCCCATTGCTGCGACATACTGTATCCCAGTGACCTGACCCCCGTAGTAGACGTTCATCATGTAGAACGTCATCGGGGCCTGGCTGGGCCTGAGGCCTCCGATGGTCACGCTTGTGCTAACCTCTGTTGAAATATAGATGAAGCCTATAACGGCACCGCTGATAATGTAGGCTAGGACTAGTGGGAGCACGATGCCGAATATGATCTTCCTCCTCGTAGCCCCCAGGTTTAGGGCCGCCTCCTCCAGCGACTCGTGGACCTGCTGGAACCCGGCGTAGACGCTCCTAACCACGAAGGGGAGCTTCCTTATACTGTACGCGATGATAAGTACGACCCATGCCTGGAAGAGCGTGGGGCCCGCTGTCGGGTCGAGGCTTGTCCCCTTGAAAACGGTGCTGAAGAAGTAGAAGTAGCCGAGTGCTATGACGAGGCCGGGTATCGCGATGGGTATTGTTGCCAGCGTGTCGAGCGTGCTGGTCAGGAATCTTATACGTGTCCTGCTAACAGTGTACCCTATAATTATGGCGAGGGTGACGGCTATGCCCACGGCGGCTAGGGCGTAGCTTATAGTGTTCCGGATATACTTGAAGATGTCGGGGTTCTCGAAAAGGCCCAGGAAGAATCTTCCTGTAGCATTGTGAATGTTAATATGGAACCCTGTGGGCGGCATAATGTTTAATGCTAGGAGTATGACCCCTATCTGGGGCATCGCCGTCCAGAATATTAAGGGTACGAGTAGCAGGTAGACGGCGAGCAGTCCCTTCCAGCCCAGCTTCCTCTCCCGGGTCCCCCATCTTCCACCCTTGCTTATCATAGCATAGCTCCTCATGCTCACATAGCTCCTTATTACAATGAAGCTTACAGCCGCGAGGAGCAGCATTACGAAGCCTAGAGCGGCGAGCTCCGGCGATACTATTCCCGTCTCGCTAGTGAAGCCGCTGAATATCTGGTAGCTCATAAGCCTGCTCTCCTGGAACACTATTGGGGCGCCTAGATCCTCGAGGCTGAATATGAAGACGATTATCGCTCCAGCCGCTATCCCGGGCAGTGCTAGGGGTAGCGTGACGCTCCTGAAGAGCTTGAACCCTTTCGCACCCAGGTTCTCGGCCTGCTCTTCCAGGCTCGGGTCTATCCCTAGGAACGCGCTGTACGCGTTGAGATAGACTATCGGGTAGAAAGCCATTATCTGGGCTATAGTTACGCCTGCAAGGCTTGTTATCATGACGTCGAAACCGAAGAGGTGCCGTGTCACTATTGATATGGGCCCTGTGGGGCCGAAGAGAATCTTGATAACATAGCTGTTAACGAAGGGCGTGACGAACAGCGGGACAAGCGCGAAAAGCCTGAGGAACGTTTTCCCGGGAAACCTATACCTGGCCAGTACGAACCCCACTATAACGCCTAGGAGTGTGGCTACGCTGGTAACTATCACACTGTTTATCAAGCTGTTGAGGAGCACCCCATAGTTTACACCTGTGATTACTAGCATCTTAGTGTTCCCGTAGGGCTGGAAGCCCCACGGTTTAGCGCCGAGGGTGTTTAGACGCACGTATTTACGGGAGGTGAATATTGTCTTAAAGTTCTCGTAGAACGGGGTTCCCGGGGGTGTTATGAAGGCGTTCCACAACATCATCAGGACGGGCACTACCAGGAATACTATAAGCATTGTACTACCTATCACCAGGAATGATATTATCAGCGCGTCCATCTTGAAGAGCGAGGATTTGACCCTCTTCCCCAGCGGAACCTTAACGCCTATCCTCTCCCTGCTCCTCAGGTTGGAGACGAACTCGTCAACACTATACGTGAAGGAGATAACAGCGATCGGCGTTAGGAGTATTGCGACCGCTCGTGCAAGCCCCGGGATCCTGAGCGCCAGGATGAAGAACAAGTACACGTAGGATATTATTGAGAGAAAGCTTAGACCGAAACTATACTTTATCCTTGCCGCGTCGAAACCACGCTTGTACAGTATTACAGGCATTACTATTGCGAAAAGCCAGCTCAGGGGTTCGAGAATGCTCGTGTACCCGAGGAGGTATCCGAGATAGTATAGGAAGCCTGCTACTAGGCCTATAAATAGGGCGTGCTTTGTGGTGTAGAGGGTTTTATTGCCTGGGCCAGTGTTTTGGGCTCCCATTACTATGGATCCCCGATGTTTTTTGTGGCGTGGGGGTTAAGGGAATATATTCTTGCTAAGCTAATCTGCTGTGAGGAGACTATTAGGGAGGTAATAATGGTGAGGAAAAATAGTTTAAAGATTATTTTTTAAGAACAAAATACGCGGCCCCAATAATGATTATGATCCCTATGATCCCCGCTATAATAGCATTAGTATTCTTATGCTTAGCAGTAGTCGTTCCTCCGGCCTGAGTGCTAGTAGCGCTGCTACCAGCAGCTCCTGTCCCCTGAGTCCCCTGGCCTCCGGTGAGCATGTTCTGGAGGGCGTTATACGTTGAAATGTACCTGTGCCTCGCCGCGCTCTCCCACTCCTGCATCAATGCCTGATAGATCTTCTGGTTTGTAAGCTTATTGTTTATCTTAATAGCATACTGCAGGGTGAACGTCGTGTTCTTGCCTGTTAGCGGGTCTTTGAACTGTATCGGCGCGGTCAGCATGTTCTCTAGCTCCTTTAACTGCTTATCGTTTATCTTACCGCTATAGTAGGCGTTTAGTATGGCGGCCCAGGTGCTCTGGAGGTCGTCATGAGCGTTTACTAGTGTCGCCTTAAAGTAGAACTGCATTGCTCTCTCCGTTTCGAGCGCGAGGGTGTCGTTGAAGTTTATGCCCTTAGAGTTTATAGCCTTCTCGAACGCCTGGTACAGGTCGGGCCTGTTATGGCCTGCGGTCGTGTTGAACACTAGC
>JALSOR010000022.1 GCA_026986415.1 Acidilobaceae archaeon | reverse complement strand
AGGGAGCAGCGGCCAACGTCAACTACAGGAGAAAAGAGCGGGATCGGACGGGTAAGTGGTCCTCACAGCCTTCGCTCAGACCGGGAGTAATACTTCATCTCCCGCCCACGGTTAGGGGTGTAGGCGAGCCTGGGATAATACTATATGCCCTCCGACCGCCAAGCAGTGTATACCGTGGAGGCGGCGGGTGAGAAGCATCTTGCCCCTTCTGAGCCTGGGATAATGAGGAGATTACCGCGAACCGACGCCGCCTCCCATATTAGGCTTCCCTATAAAAACTAAAGGACCAGAAGAGTGGAAGGGCCAGCATACAGGTTCCAAGCCTGCTGGGGGCCCTCTAGGGGGTGTATAGTATGGGTTTAGAGGAGAGCCTGGAGAAGGCCGGGTTCAGGGTTTCCAGGAGGAAAGTAGAGTATGTTAGCCTTACAGGGGAGAGGATCGTCGAGGAGAAAGTGACAGGCTACTCCTCGAGCCATCACGCTAAGGTCTCCTATGTTGACAGGGGGGAGGGGGAGAGGAAACTCTACATATCCCTCCACGGCAGGTCCGCCACGAGGAGTGTGGCATCAAAGCTCGAAAGCATGGGTGGCATGGTGGACGTGGAAGAGGATGAGAGGGTATTCGCGGTTTTCAGGGTGGAAGGAGAGGAGAGGGCAAGTGACATTGTGCGGAACGTGTTCGGGACCCGGAATGCCCACATGGGTTGAGGCGGCCCCCATAGCCCTGTCCTCAACATGTAGTATGACCGGTTGTGCGGGCATAGGGAAAGCCCTGCGCATGGCAGGGTGCACCGTCGAGGCTGACAGGACATACACTTGTTGCGGGGAGGAATATTACGGCAAGGGACTGTTATACGAGGGGCTAACCAGCCCGCCGAGATACCACTACACTATAAGAGAGGTCGGCATAGACGGCCTGGAAGAGCTACTGCAAACCGTTGAGAGGTGCAAGGCCGGCAGGCGCGAATCCCTACTGAACCCTCTAGGATGGCCTACCCTATCATGGCTGAAAGTCTCAGACACCGCCCGGGCAGTCCCTGGGTGTGTAAGAGTAACGGGCAGAACACTCTCGCCGCCCGGACTCGAACCCCTGAAGCCTGCCAGCACTTCCGAGTGTAGCACGGTAACCACTAAGGAGGCTGAAACCGGCCTAAGCCTCGAGCTAGGAGGGTACCGTATTGTTGCATCTGTGGATGAGGTTTTCAGCCTGAGAAGCCTGGTAGGTGGTATTGGAGACGGCGCGCTAGTACTGTATGATAAGAAAAATAATATTCTTATAATTGAAACGAAAAACAAATACACCCTCCAAGTATCTACAGGCCTGGCCGAGCACAGCGGCTCAGTATTAGCATTCTTCAGGCCACACCCCTACCAGATAACAGAGGGAACCCTGGAAGCGCCAGCAGCAACCGTCGGGCTAGGAAGCAGGAGACTAGCAGTAGGCTCCAAAGCCCCGACCACCATAGAGGTAGGAGAAGGCGGAATAACAATAACAGTCTACGATAGCGCTAGAATAGCTCTCGGAGGACTAATACAGGCTGTCAGGCTAGCAGTAGAGGCCGCAACGATACTCAAGCCCGTAGAGTCGTGCGGCAGGGGAATAGGACACATTAGATCCTCAAACGCTATAGCCGTGGCAGGGTCTGACGGCAAGAGTTTAACACTAAACATCTTCTCTCCAGTATCTAACGGGCTCGTAGAGCTTAGAGCCTCATTCCCAGTCAAGGAGGCCTTGGTTGACGAGGACTGCATGGGAGAGCAGCGTATACCTTCAACGGGGGACCTGGTGAGAATACCGGCAATGTGGGGCTGCTGTTGCAGGGCAAGAATAGTCCGGGGCCTTATGATGCTGAGGAGAAAATATGGCGTTCCGGGTTAGAGCCCTGTTTCTCCCCCGAACTCTTTGAATAGGAGATCGTCGAGCTTGCCTTCGCTTGCGGCCTTCACATAATCTATGAAGTCCTCCTCATACGGCACGCCCACGAACACGAGGCGGCCGTTGAGGGCTATTGCTGGAACGCTCGTCACCCCGTACTTGTCGGCGATGTCGGGATTCTCGTATGCCTCCACAGTGTCGGATATTACTTTAGGATTGCCCCTCTTGTACGCTTCATAGGCGAGCATGTTAGCAAGAAGCACGGCGTAGGGGCAATAAGGGCATGAAGGCGTAACTATGGTCTCAATATATACTTTCCCTTTCAGCGACGCCAGTATTTCTCCTGTCGACTTGTTGAGCCCGCTCTCACCCTCGCTTATCCTCAATATAGTCTCGATAAGACCTCTTATCTCCTCGCCCGCGGGTATGCCCGTATAGCGGATATACCCGTCGATAAGCGTGACAGTGGGCACCCTCTCTACTCCCTGCCTTTCAAACTCTTTACGGTGCTCCTCGACGCTCTTATCGAATATTCTAACTTTAAGCTTGGGCTCGCCATTCTCGTCTCTGGGGCTCGCCTGTTCCATCATTTTTAGTAGGAGCACGGTGTCATCGCATGTCTCACAGTTTGGGCCTATGAAAACGTCTACTGTTACAGGGCTAATCATGTCTGCAAGGGTCTCCTTCAACTCGCTCTGGAACTCTTCGCTCGTATCGAGCTGATAGTATGATGGCATGGACTGGCACACCTCCACTCACAGGTCCTGCAAACCTGTGTACACGCTTGTAGACTAATATTGTTACTCTATACCATCGGAGAGGGGAGGGTATATAGATACAGGAGATTTTAACCCTGTTAAGAATTCGAATCTATGGGCTCTAGTCTTGGCTAGCAGGAATGGCAGGGTAGACGGCAAGCTGACAGCAGAGAGCATGACTACCAAGCTCGATGGAGGTATGGGGAAGATGCCGGTCGCCGAACTACCGTGCGAGAAGGCTACAAGGGTGATAATACCTTCAATAAGAGCAGCACTAGTACGCTACCTGGTCGAAGAGCGTAAAATGACAAGGTATAGTGTAGCCAAGCTCCTCGGCATAACGCCCGCCTCAGTAACCTACTATATGAAAGGCTTGAGGGGCGACCCGAGTATTGAGGAGAAACTACTTGAAATACCCGAGTATAAGGGAGTAATAGTTAGAATGGCAGAGCTCCTAATATCGAATAATGGTATACGCGACGGTAAATCTTACAGGACGTTCAAGACTATGGTTTGCAGTGTTTGCAGTAGGCTCAACGATGCGGCCCGGCTAGCAGGATGCGGCGAGACAGACTAGTCCAGGAGGAGACTTGTGGGTAGGGATCTTAACCTTTTAGATATATAAGCAGTACTTGGAACCAATAGATTCTAGAGGGTGGCGGACCTTCCACGTTTTATCCCACCCTCACAAGAGTGTCGGCACGGAGCAGTATGCTAAGAGTGCCAGGCCAGCCGGGTAGTACGGTCAGCAAGGGTGTCATGGAGCATATGGATACAAGGTGATGGTGGGTTGACGGCCGGGAAGCGGGATAACAGAGAGCTGCTCTACAAGGTGCTTGCAACACTATACAGGTACTCTGAAGACCTAGTAGTGTTAGACTATCCTAGATCGATCGAGAGGAGGAGTATAGATCTTGCTGTACGCTTACGTGGGAAGACGAGGCTCCTAGTGAAGGTGGCATTCGACGCTGACCAGATACCGAGGAGCGAGATAGCGGAGCTTGCAGGGCTCAGCCGCGTGCTGGGAGTTCCAGGGATTATAGTGTCAGCCATGAAGGGGGGCATGCCACTCCTTGAAGGGGTCGTCTATGAGAAGTCCGGGATACGCGTGGTAGGGCTTGAAACCCTGGAAGGCGTGCTCTCCGGCAGGGAGGAGGTCTACATTTACGAGTCGAAGGACACGTTCAAGCTGAGCATAGACGCTGACAAGGTGAGGAGTAAAAGGCTGGAGAAGAATCTATCCTTGGGAGACCTAGCATTAATGGTTGGCGTGTCGAGGAGAGCGATATACGAGTATGAGAAGGGGAGTATGGAGCCCACTATCGAGAAGGGGGAGAGGCTCGTACGCGTGCTAGGAGAGGATATCGTGAAGCCCATCAACATTTTCGAGCCGGCCAGGAAGGTGAGGGTCGGGCTGCAGGAGAACTATGACAGCGAGCTCGAGAGGAAAGTCGCGTTAGAGCTGGAAAAAGCGGGCTACAAGGTTGTACACGCAAAGAGGACAGTACTCGACATTTCAGCTTCAACAATGGACGACAAGAGCGGGATTAAGAGGACAGCATATGTGGTAGAACACCCGAGAGAGAGGCCTGAGAAGCTAGTAGAAAAGGCGTACTACCTCGACAAGATGAGCGAAACAATAGGGGTCGAGGAGCGCTACGTTATAGTAGAAGACGAGAAGAAGGCAAGAATAGCTGTAAGGGAAGGCCTAAACCCTATAACTATAGATGAAGTTTTAGCCCAGCTACGGTGCAAGCAGCGTGGCGATAAAGAGGAGAGACGTATACCTTAGCGGTCCCCCGGGAAGCGGCAAGTCCACCCTTGTAGCCCGTGCGGTAGAGCTGGCCGTGAACCTTGGCTGTAGAGTGGCGGGTTTCTACGCTCCAGAGGTTAGGGGTAGAACCGGGGAGAGGATAGGCTTTGACATCGTAGATGTCTCCAGCGGCCGGTCATGGTGTCTTGCAAGGAAGGGGGTACCGGGAACTGTAAGGGTCGGATCCTATACTGTCTGCACAGATCAGGCCTCCGAGGCTGCAGGAGTGCTTAGAGGCCTGATCGGGAGCGCAGACTATATAGTCCTGGACGAGATCGGCCCGATGGAGCTTAAGGTTCCAGAGCTCAGGCAGCTCATACTAGAGATACTAGGCCTCAATAAGCCTGTGACCGGCGTCGTACACCGCAAGCTTAAGACTTCGCACCCCAATATTTACGCGATAATAGCTAGGAGAGGGTTAATCCTGTGGGTGACCCGTGAGAACAGAGAGTCTATAGGCAAACGTTATCTGCAGCTTGTTGAGGCGATAGCCGTTGAGGCTTGCACTGGTAAGGGAGGGTAAAGCACTACTCTACATTTCAAGCCCTGAAAGCGCGGTGGGCCCGAAAGGGCTTGAACCCGCATGGTTGGACGTGTTCTACAACCCTGTCATGGTCTATAATAGGGATCTGGGAGTCCTACTGCTAGATTACTACGTCAAACACTTAGCCCCCCACAGGCCCATACGAGCTGCCGATCCTCTAGCCGGTACCGGGGTCCGATCGGTCAGGATAGCGTTAGAGGTCCAGGACGTGGAACGGGTGCACTCCAACGATCTAAACCCTAAAGCCTACAAGCTCATAACGCTAAACGCCCGGCTGAACATGGTGGAAAACAGGATCACGGCCTGGAACACGGACGCCAACGCGCTCTTGGCACAACTACAGTTCAAACTAGGAGAACCCCTACTATACGTTGATATAGACCCTTTCGGGTCCCCCGCACCCTACGCTAGCCAAGCCCTTAGAGCCACAGGGCACAAAGGCCTGGCCGCGTTCACAGCGACAGACCTAGGAGTCCTGGAGGGGGGAAAACAAAGGGCGTGCAACAGGAAATACTGGGCCCGGTGCGTTAAAACCCCTGTATCGAAAGAGCTGGGCTTAAGGGTTCTCCTAGGCTACCTGGCCCGTGTGGCCGCCTCAAACGATAAGGCGGTAAGACCGATACTGGCATACTACGCCGACCACTACTACCGGTTATACCTCCTGGTAAGGAGAGGCGCTCGAGCCGCCGACTCCATGCTCGAGGAAAGCCTGGGCCACGCAATCATCTGCGAGAGAGAAGGGCCAATACTAGTGGGCGGCATGGATATCGCCGCTCCACAGGCCGGCTGTGTAACGGTGGGACCGCTCTGGACCGGCCCCCTAGGCGATGCGGGTATCGCGGCGAGGCTAGCCGAGATTGTGGAGACAACCTATAGTTACCTCCCGACCCGAACAAGAATTGAGAGTCTCCTTCAAACCCTCCAGTGCGAGTACAGGCTAGACCCTGAAAAGGTCTACACTCCACTGCCATGGCTCGCCTCGCAGGCCAGAGTGAATACTCCCCCTAGAGACGACTTTATAGGGTTCCTACGGGAGAACGGCATCGAGAGTTGCAGGACCCACTTCGACCCGCAAGGGGTTAGGGCTGAAGCGGACTGGAAAGACCTGGTAGCGCTCGTGGCAGCCTACTGGGAGGATAGAGGCTCTGGGAAGCGCTGAGTCGAGCCTCATCCTATTGCGTGCCTTCCTCTGCCCCTTCCGAGGCTTTATCTCTAAGCCACGCGTCGAGGATCCTACAGGTTCTAGGGTCTTGGAAGTTGTTGGGCCCGCAATTGTTGAACCATCTGCATGTAGAGCACGGTATTTCTAGGAGGGTGGAAACGTCTATCAGGAGTTTCCCAGTGCTCTGTCTCGGCTTCACAATGTAAAGCTTATAGGTTCTACGCCCTCTAATCATGACCTGCTCTCGACGGATAAGCCCCTTCTTCAGGAGCCTTAGCACGAGCCTGCTCCCTTCCCTGCTGTCGAGCCCTAGCGTCTTCCACAGGTCGCTTTGGAGTATTCCCTCGGACTTCCTGATTAGGTCTAGAGCCTTCTTTTCCAGACTGCTAAGCTGTTTCGCTACCACCATTATTACGGCACCCGGGATTACCCGCGTAATGGTACAGTATAGCGTCTACCCGTTCTACGTGTGGGCCCCCTGGAGTGTTGCATGCCGGGTTTGGGGGGTTAGAGTGGCGGGTTATCCTATACTGTAAGATATTGTTTGGAGAGAGTTTTATCTGTTCGCTGGTAGCGGTGTATAGTAGAAAATAAATATTATTATATACGTTAGTATGGGGAAGTGTTACTTCTCCTCAACCCTAGAGACGGGCTCTAGAACTCCAAGTATCTGTACCCCGGACAGGAGGAATTTGAACGCCTTACGTATATTAGAGTCTTTGAGCTTGACGACCCGTGCAACGTCGGTCTGGGTAACCTCGTTATTGAAAAGTCTAGCCGCGATATATACTGCGGCGGCCGCGATAGCCTCGCTCCTCTTGCCGGATAGGCTTTTCCTCATCTCGGTAACATTATACTCTACTATCAGCCGTGCGAAGCTTCTAACTTTTTCCGGATAATATATTATCTTATTGTTCATTTTTAGAACAGAAACTATGTGCTCAATATGCCCGTAGACTTTACTTAAAAGCATGCTCTGCCTAGACATTCTCCTGTAAAGCATTATCCTCCTCTTAATATCATACTCAGCTATTTTCCTCTTAATCTTCCATGCTAGCGTTTCCACCTGGTTGCGGTGCTCCTCGCCTAGCCCTGTAATGTTATAGAATACCTCGTATATCTTATTTGTCGGTATGGGCCTTGCTGTCAGAAGGCTTGCCTCCTCGAGAGCTACGGGGGCTAACACTTTCACTTCGAGATTGCTCATGGACTCCTTGTTTTTACGTTTCTCCTCGTGGTATGCGCCAACAATATAGTATACGATGTACTCGAGCTCCCTGTCATTGTTCACTTGTAGTATGGACATGAGATCCCTGAGGAGACTCCTAGTAGTAACCTCCTTGTAGTTATCCTTGTTCACCCTGGAGCTTGTAATGTTACGGTCAATGCTTGACGCTCTAATAGCCCTCTTCTTCATCCTACCAGTAAATTTCCCTAGGGAGGCTCCCGCATCGTAATGGTAGGACGGATCGATCGAATACGCCCTCTTGGAACCCTTCATTTCACCGTTATACTGTCTCCAGTCCTTGCTTTCATCGATAAGATAATCGGAAACGACAACGCCGCTACTATTAACCATGATACCGTACTGGGAGTCTAGAATGTAATTACCTACTGGCTCGCTCCTTATGCGCCTTTCCTCTACCTGCTCTTCCACCCGTTTTTCTTCTCCTCTCCCCGCTTCCTCCTTTCTCTCGTCTTCTACGAGTATCACTTTTATTTCCTGTAGAGGCTCTTCTTTTTTCGCTTCTCTTTTCTCGGCCGCCACGCCGTTTCCCCCTACGTTTCCGCTGCCTACCCCCTCGCGGGATCAGTACGTAGAGACGTGTGCCCTCCCCTACGCTTAGCTTCTCGTCTCTAAAGCTTGGTCTCACGACAGCGTAGGGCTCCCGAACATTGCCTATTATGTCTACCAGCACGCCAATAGTCCTACCATCCTGATCCGCAACCTTCAACCCGGGCTTCAACCGTAGGTTCGGGTCCAGTATTCGAACCACAATATGGCCTGTAGCCGCTATAGTATGGAGGTCTCCCAGCACTACACGCCTATGGTCTCCTGCCAATACTAGCACCAGGGGAGGGCATAGGTTCACAGTGCAAGTAATAAGAAGAATGCTTGGAGGGGAATATGAAGAAACGCCCACAACAGGGCAACCCTATACCCTTAAATGCTAGTGTATGGCGGAATAATCCTATTTGCCTTGCCTCTCAGATAGCTTGGAGGCTATCATCCTAATAATTTCAGTCTTACTCAACCCCTTCTTCTCAACAACAACACGCCCAGGAGAAACCCACCACGCACGCGGATATCTGGCATCCTCAATATAGGCGTCGAGACCCAGGCTTCTAGCAGCGTCGGCTATCCGTTCTGCGGTGGGGGATTTTACTGCTAGCTCGACCGGAACCCTCCTACCCTTGGATCTTGGAAGCCTCGAATCGAAATAATGCGGGTAGAGTACGACCCGCTTACCCTTGTTTTCACGCTGGATCATTGGACGCTCACCGGTAGAGGGTTAGCGTATAGGAGGGGGTCCCATACGGGTGGCGGTTACCCCCTGGCCGGCTAAAGAACATCCAGGGATAAAATATTGTGAGTGTTTGAGGGCGAGCAGGCAAGGCTACGCCCTGCTCTTCTCCTCGAGCAGGACAGCATTTATAATACCGTCCTGTCCAGGCCTGCTAGTAACTACCGCCCTTCCAGCCTCGGTCTCTATGATTGTTCCTTTGACAATAATGTTTCTACGGGCATACTCCCTGTTTGCCGGGGTCTGCACGACAGCCAGTATTTTGGCTTTGCGGGACTTCCCAGTCTTCGGGTCCGATACTATTGCGTATAGCACCTTCCTCGCCCTGTGCTTGATATTGCCCCCTCTAGCCCTGATCTTCTTGAGCGCGACCTGCTTCTCGTCCTCGGCCAATACTGCGGGCACGAAAAGCCTGCCCTGAGCGTATTTCCTCTTGACCTTATAATACCAGTTCTTGGCGCCTCCAGTCTTCTTCTTATGGTCCCTCCACTGGTATACTCCCATTCCTACCCCCACCTGGCGTGTATGTTCCGGTAGCTTATAAAATATGCATTGCCGCCCTAGGAGAGCCTGTCGAGCAGTACGCTATAATGTTCTAGCTCGTCCTGGAACCCTGAGATCCAGGGGATCAGGGCGGAGGTTAGCGCCTGAACGTGCAGGTCCACGCGGGTAACGCCTCCCCATGTGAGCACGCCTATATATCCTATCGAACCCCCGGTATCGATAGCCCTCCTAGGAGCCATACTCCCTAGCGGGACTCCACGCTTCATACGGCTAACTATGTGTGAGGGGAGGGGGAACATGCTGCTAACCCCTACGCTCACCCTCCCCTTCGGGCCGATAACAGCGGCCACCTCGGCTTCAATATACCCGTTGTGGGTGTAGAATTCTAGAGGGCCGGCCTCCAACCCGAAGCCGTAGCCTTCACCGTTCAGGGCCTTGAACGCCTCGAGCGCTCTCAGCACGGCCCCCCGGACAACTTCTATCGAGCCGACCGGCTGTTCCGGCAGCCCTTCTGGCGCGCGTACAACGTTTACCTCGCTTATGCCGCAATACCTTGCCAAGACTTTCTTTAGCGCGTTGATCTTTCCGGGATTGGAGGTGGCGATCCCTGCCCTGGGCGGTTTGCAGTGCATAGCCGTGTCAGCCTCCGGGCCTCCTGTCGTGCATGGCTGCTCCTTGAGATGGGTTGCCGCTCCAACGGATATTAATCTGGGTGGCATCTCAACTCTTACCTGGACCGGGCTCGTATCGTGTCTACCAAAGTAATATGATGGTTAGCGAGTGGTGCCGGTGTTAGCATTGGAAACTGGACCGCTACCTAGACATGTAGGGATAATACCTGACGGTAACAGGCGCTGGGCTAGGATCCACGGTGCCAGCCTTTTAGAGGCGTATATGCAGGGCTACAGGAACCTTGTGAGAATAGTTAAATATATTAATAATAAAGGTGTGAGATACATTACAGTATACGGTTTGAGCCGGGAGAACTGCATATTCCGAAGCAAGGAGGAACACGAGATCATCGAGAAAGTCGCAGTAGCAGCCCTCCGGGGGATAAGGGAGGACGAGGACCTCAAAGAGAGGGACATAAGAGTCCTCATACTGGGAGACCCCCGCATGTTCAGCCCCAAGGTTGAAGCTGAAGCCATAGCCACAGTCAAATCCTCGAGGAACAGGAGGGGAGGCCTACTAACAATAGCGATATGCTATAGCGGCCGGTGGGAGGTCGAGAACTACTGTTCTAAAGGCATGAGCCCTCCAAGCCTCCTCTTACCACCAATAGACCTGCTGATAAGAACCGGTGGGCGGAGGAGGCTGAGCGGCTTCTTCCCTATAGCTGCGGAGTACGCGGAGCTATACTTTACAGACACCCTCTGGCCCGACCTGAGAGAGGAGGAGGTGGACCGCGCGTTTAACTGGTTTGCCCGGCAGGAGAGGAATTTTGGCCGTTAGCCTTAAACTTGACGTGCCTGATAGTTTCGATGATGGCCGCGAGGCCGACGCCTGCTATGGTGAACTGGAGGAATCCACTCTCGAGGAAAACGTTCAGCCCTATAACTTTCGGTCCCACCCTCAACATGTAGGATCCTAGCGTGTAGAAGGCGACTGCCAAGAATATTGTCACTATCAGGGCTGCAGTGTCGCCCATAATATGGTACCAGACGTCCTCCTCCTCGCTTACAAGCCTGTAGAGGATCCTGTCCACAAGTATGTAGAATGCGCCTCCCACGGCGAGAACGGGAATACTCGTCTGCAGGATCCTTGCAAGCCTGACAGTCCCCGAGGTGTTAGCCATCCTGGAGTACTCGTAGCCCGTGTATATGGAGACTGCCAGGGAGAGTAGGAGTATGAGGAGTCCCGTCAGCCTGAGATAGGGCTTATCGCGTAGCCCGGAGGCGGCGTACGCTATTCTATGGGTCAACCCTTTCAGGCTGGCTTCAAGCTGGTCCTCGAGGTTGAAGCCTCGAACTATCATTGCCAGGCCTATTACGAGCGCTGTAGCCTTTAAAGCGAGGCCTGCGAGGCCGATCAGGCTTATCAGCGCGAATATTGCTAGTGCTATCCCGGGTATGCCTAGTATGTAGCGGGAGAAGCGGGGCTCGAACATGGCCTTTTTAATATATTTTAGAATTAGAAGGTACCTCCCCTCAATCCCCAGGTCCTGCTCCACTATTACCCGCTCGAACCCGCCTATCCTCCCTATATCCCGGAGCACCTGGCTTATAACGAACTCGTCCTCGCCGTCACTGACAATATAGAACTCGGGTACCCCATCCAGTTCTGAAACCGCGCTCTCAACACGCCTCTTAATATTCTTCTGGGCCTCGAGATAGTCGAGCGGGTGGCCCCCCACAGCAATTATAAGAGAGTCCCCATACTCGGCCTTGAGCCTCTCCGCAATGCTTAGACCGGCAAGCATGGCGTTAACGTCCGGGTCGGAGGGCCTCTTCTTCCCATACTCTAATACTGCCTTTTCAATCTCATGCTCGCCCACCAGTAGGCTTCTACCGAGAACCTCTCCAATATCATCGTCGATATCTACAACTACAACAACAGGAACTATACGTTTCCCACGCGCCTCCTCCCGCATAAGCCTTAGACCTCCCGGGTTGTTGAGCGCTTCCACCACACGCTATACTATGGTATCTAGAGCTAGCCTCTCCCAGTGTTCTATTCGGTAGCGTTCAAACCTAAAATTTTGGGTCTAACAATGGTTCCCGGGGCACGCGTGGGCAGGATAGGCCTAATACGGTTAAAAACTAATATAACTATTAAAATAATTGCTTTAGAATTCACCGTAGAGTATTTTTAGCTCCTCGAGCGTGAGCGGTTCCCCACGCTCCATCTTGCGCTTAATCTCCTCCCTCTTCTTCTCCAGCTCCTCGACCCTTATGCCACGCTGTTTAGCGAGCTTGATCTCGCGTAGTTTCATCATTGTTTCCTTATACTCCTGGTAGTACTCGTCCAACTGTTTAGAGAGATCGTCAATAATCCCGCTTTTCTCGTCTATCATGCTTGAAAGCTCCTCTATTTTCTTGTTAAGCTCATCATATCTCGGCGACAGCTCAGCTATACGCTGCTTAACGCTTCCGATCTCGCTTCTCACCTCGTTCATCCTCTCGATAGTCTCCTTGAGCTTGAGCCGGAGAGCTTTGACCTCGGCTTCAAGCTCCATTAGTGAGAGGACCTGCTCTCTAGCCTTCTTGACCTTCTCTATGAGCTCCTCGAGCCTGGCTATCCTCTCGATAATCCTGTTTTCTTCTTCAGGGGGGAGAACACTGGTCATTTGCCTCCATTCGAGCTCCTCGAGCTTGCGTTTCAGCTTTTTAAGGCTGATCTTGGCGAGATCGCCTTCCTGTTTAGCGATCTTTCTCAGCTCTTTCAGCTGTTCTACTTTACGGTTCAACTCTTCTCTTACGCTATCCCTCTCCTCTCTCAGCTTGGCGAGAGTATCGTGGAGCTCTCTTTTCTTGGCGCGCAACTCTCTGAGCTGTGCAGCGATTCTACGCCTCTCATCTGCTAGGCGGCGCCTCTCCTCTCTCAGCTTTTTGACCTCCTCGATAAGCTCTCTCCTCTGCTGTTTGATCTCCATTATCCGCTCTCTCAACTCGTCCGCATGTTTTAGCAGGGCGTTCTCTGAAACCTCGCTAACAGCCTCTGGCAACCCATGCATCACCCTTTTCCCGGGCCGGATAGCTTCGAATCCGGATCCTTCCGAGCAGAGTCTTCGCGGAGCGTTTCCCATTCGGACTGTAGTGGTCCCACTCCTAGACGCCGGTTGCGGGCCCGGCTCTTAAGCTTTGCTCATATACGGCGGCCCGTAGATTGGGGCGCCGGGTTCCTGTAGAGGGTCGGGCGAATATATAAGCCGATTGGCTCTCCGCTACTATTCTTTTCCAAGGGCTATTTATATGCTGAGGGCTCCTCACCGCCGGTTAGTACTTGCTGTATTCTACCGTAGAGGGCGTCCACCGTTTCAACGTTTAGAGAGGAGACAGGTATTAGGCCCCCGATGAAGCCCGCCTCTCTTATCGCCTCGACAAGTTTTAGGGCCATGAGCCTGGCCTGAGCGTTTACCCCTTCAGCCCTCTCTATAAGGCCTTCCAGGAACCCCTCCTCTCCTAGCCTCGGTATAATCTCCTCTACAACCTCGGGGAGTAGCAGGTCTGCCTTGCTCACAGCATTAATCTGGGGGAGCCCAAGCCTTAACGCTATACTACTGGCAAGGGAGAGGGCTGAAGCTATCGAGAGCGGCTCCTCGAAGAATAGGGCATCGATAAGGAAGACCACCAGCGATGGATTCCCCGCTGCCAGAGCCCTGGTAATCATCTGGCCCCCGACACGGTAAGCGTATACCTCCATCTGCCCTGGAGTATCTATTATCACATAATCTGCATTATACTCGTCAATCTCCCGGATAATATCGTCAACGTGGAGCAACGCGCTGTCAACAGCAGCTATCAAGGCACTATTAGGCCCAAGCCCGCTCTTTAGGAAATCATCATACGACACGTAATCCCTAACATCAACATTAGGATCATAGGGCAACTGTTTGACTGCAGGGTCAAGGTTGACCGTTATAGCAGAAGGCCCGTAAGCCTCTATCCTCTCCTTTAAAACCCCGGTGAGAACAGTCTTACCGGCACCAGCAGTACCCACAATAAACACTGTCCTACGCATATCCTCTAACACCAGAACAGGTCGTACACAAAGAAAGCAAAATAATAGTATTAGGATACGGCCGGGAGTGACCCGCCCCGTGCACATGTAACAATCCCCGGGGACCACGGGGCCCCTCCCCCGAGAACGGGGGAGGTTCGCACGGGACCGGGGTTCACTCGCCAGGATTAGCATTAGGAGTGTAAGGGGTAGATAAGCTATGCTACGATAAGAAAGTACAGCCGTGATGGCTCGGTCAGGGGCGGAAATTCATCACTGGGGGTTGCATCGTGCCTCCCCTATCTGGAGGACGCCCCTCAGTGCTGGAACGCGCACTCATCGCCGAGAAATAGTCCTGGTTGGAGAATTTTTATCCGGGTGGTAGCATCCTTCCCGGTCCTACTGTGTGACGAATTCCTCTTTAACGCTCTTCATCGTCTTCAGCGTCTTCCATAGTGTGGGCTGTATCCAGAGTATCCACGCCGGGATCTTCTTGAGGAACTCGTACGCCTCACTCCAACTGTTCAAGCCGAGCTCTCTGGCCAGCTCCTCTAACGTCATCTCGGTTCTCACATACTTGTGGAGGACTCCTAGCACCTTCTCGTCGATCTCTATCTTCTTCTCCCCTATTTGTACGATAAACTCCCTGCTACTCATTACTCTGAACCCCCAGCATAGAGCGTTGACTAGTAGCAGGGATATAAGGGTTTGCTCTCTATGGCAGGACGGTTTGCGTATGGTGTTGGTGGGGCCGCCGGGATTTGAACCCGGGACCACCAGCGATCCGGGCGTGCCCCCTTCCAGGCTCGGGGGCTGGGGATCGCTCCCCAGGCTGGCATCCTAGCCAGGCTAGACGACGGCCCCTCTCTCCGCCAAGCATAGTTTTGCTCTGGACAGGGTTTTATAGTGTGTGGTAGGTTAGCTCGCTATAAAATTATTATTATAAAATTATATTAATATATATTTACATATGCTTGACGGTTTAAAAGCCAAATTGGCTTTGTAACAAGATAGTATTCGGCGTGTTTTTCAATTATGCAAACAATAGGAAACCACAGGTTAACTATTAGCGTAATACCCCTCCCAGTTAGGAGTACGCTCTTATATATACATGGGTAATACCAGAAATTGTAGAGCTGGCCCCCGGTGGTGATAGTTGTGCCGAGTAAGATTGTTAGGAGTGGTAGGATTAGTATAGTATGTCCCTACTGTAACTATGTAATAGCAGAGTACTCTCTAAGCGATGAACCGTTAAAGAAAACATCGAAGCACAAGTTCGCCGGCTCGCCAATGCCTTCCAGGGCTAGATATGTTGGCGGCGAGCTCGACGATGGCATAGTCATATGTCCCCATTGTAAGAGGCCTTTCAGGCCTAAGCTATGGAGAGTTTATATTTTAAAGGTTAAAGAGTTCGATGAGGCCTACGTTTACGATCCCAGTACCGGGAGGTATGTTGAGAGGAGTCCAGAGCTGTTTAAGCCTGTAGAGGAAACACTCGAAACAACATACAGTATCACGGAGAATATCAGTGAGGCGGGCAACACTCTAGACGATAGGGTAAGCGAGGAATTATAGCGGGACAGCGCTACCCATAAACTCGTTGAAAGCGGATAGAGTACAGCCCTCCCGCTTATATTCTCTCAGAATAATTCTAATATTGTCGTCCCACCTTATAAGCCCCCTATTACCAAGCCAGCTGGCCAGCCTGTTAACACTCCCACACTTCCCCTGGGAGGCGGACTCGTAGTCGAGTATCACGGCCTGGCCCAAAGGGCTCCACGAGGTATAAGCAACATGTTTGCCCGCCCTGCTCAGCTCCCTGTGAAGTATACCCGCTGCGTCCAGGGCTCTCGCCGCGAGAAGCGCTCTCCTCACAGCCTCGCCCGGAAGCCCGTGCCGGGCGATCTCCCCGAGGAGGGGGCCCGGCACTATCTCCATAAGTATAATGTCCCGAGCCGCGTGGAACGGCTTGGGGGCGGCCCCCACCCTCCACGCCTCCCTCAGCAGGCGGTACTCGCCCTCCAGGCTCCCCCTCTTACTGTCGGTCCTCCTCAGTTTAGCCGCAACAAGCCTCCCCCCAAGTAATGCCGCGATTACAACGCTCGAGTGGCCCTTGCCTAGCACTCTCACACGGCCATGTCGTGTGGCGAGAAGCGTCCTGCCCCCTGAAACCAGGCATTCTACCCCCGCACGGCGGAGTTCTTCCAGCCTATCATGACAGTGGCCACTGTACGGGTTAGGATAGGATACTATCTCGCATGCGAGAGGCGTGCTCAGGGGGATCGCATCCAGCAGGGGGTGGGATCGCATTGCGGGATCCACTCCTCCCAGCACCTGTAGAGCCTCGGGGTGCACCTCGCACTGAAGGGCCCTGTGATATGGTCCCCGGGCCCTCCTATCCAGGAGAGCGCTACCTCCACCGCCGAGAGCGGCTCTCTATAGCGTAATCCCACTAGTACTCCCTCCTCTGTAAAGTACGCTATACTGTTCTCGCGGAGCCGTTTCTCTACGAACCCGACAATCCGCTCATCCCTCGACCATGCCGGGGGGCCTTTAAGGGTCTCCAGGCTCCCCCTACGGCATTCCCCTAGGAGCAGGAGGATATCGGCGGTACTCGACTCGTCATACTCTACCGTAACATTATAAACCGTGAAGCCCTCATCGGATAAGAGCCTGGCAAGGTTCCTAGCGGACCTGTACAGCCTGCCCCACACGGTTTCCGGGGGCTTACTGGTGAACGTCCCGTTACAGGAGAGCCGGAGCAGGCATAGACTCCTAGGCTTTGGGGGCCTGGCCGGCCTGCACTTGTAGACGTGGAAGAAGTAGGGGGATGGACGCTTAAGGTATAGTTTTGAGGCCGCAACGAACACTGCCAGGCTTTTCATAGAAACGGAGGCGGCAGCATTCCTCTCCGGGTCCACAGGGTCTACGATGATTATAACTCTATCACGGTACTTTCTCCTCAGGTTTTCACCACGGTTTCCCCCTTCAGGGTCTATGATAGTTCCAGGCCTCCACCCTCTGGCAGCCTCCAGCACGCTCCTAAACCCTCCGTACGCGTATACGAGCAGCTCTGCAGCGTAACCCGAGAACCCCCTAGTCCTGGTCTCCGCGCCGTAGATGCCTAGCCCTTTAAGGAAGCTTTTGAGCAGTCTCGCCTCGTCTCTCAGCCTATCGTCGAACCGTGAGAGA
>JALSOR010000021.1 GCA_026986415.1 Acidilobaceae archaeon | reverse complement strand
CTCCCCCAGCTCGACCACGCTACGCCCAACAGCTCCGGGCGTCAGGGCTAGGAGGCCGAAAACCACTATCATTGCCAGCAGGCTCAGGTACACCTTGACACGCCTACTGCTCAGCACCACCACCAGCGCGTAGCCTACAAGGAAAGCCTCCAACGGGCCCAGGACCGGCAAGGGGCAGACCCTCCAAGACTCGACATCTAGGAACCTGTCATACACCAGTATATAGCCTGGAGGGAGCACACAATACTAACGCCGCCACACCAAGAATTATAGCGTGGCGGGCCGGCGGTGAGGAGGCCCCTACCCGCGACCCCAGCCCTGGAGGGGATGAGAAAAATACTCTCAAGAGTAGTGGTCCTCCTCCGAGCCGGCCCGGGCCTTGAAGCGTGGATGCCGTTATGGGGGTGTAAGGATGGTGCTAGGGGAGGTGCGTACCGTTAAGGCGAGGATCGGCCTGGTGGTTACCAGCGACCGCGTCTACCGGGGGGAGAGGGAGGACCGGATACTCCCACTCGTAGCCGGGTGGGCGGAGCGTAACGGGTACCTCCTAGCATACTATACTGTGAGGCCTAACAGTGTCGAGGCTATTAGGAGCGCTATAGTTGAGGCTGCAAGCTGGGCTGATATCGTGCTCGTCACCGGGGGGACCGGGCCCGGCCCGAGGGACGTCTCGGTCGAGGCCGCTAGAATGGTGGCCGAGAAGGAGCTCCCGGGCCTGGGCGAGGAGATGAGGCGGCATAGCAGGGAGAGCGTCGGGCTGAGAGCGGCCCTCAGCAGGTCTTCAGCGTACACTCTAGGCTCCAGCATTATAATCGTGACCCCTGGCAGTCCGGACGCCGTAAAGGTAGCGTTGGAGATAGTGGGTGCTGTGGGGGAGCATGCTGTGAGGGCCGCCCGTGGAGTGTCGCACTGGGAGTGGAAGCACTAGCCGTGGCGGGTCGGGCGCGCCGAGCGCGGGTCATCCCCCAGCCAGCCGATAATGGGGGTCCGCGTCGGAGGTTGTCCTCATCCCCACCGACAATAAATCCCGTCCTTGACTATCGTATTAGTGCGTGGGTGTTCTTCAATGCGGCGCGGTGCTGGCAGGGTTCTCATCGCGTCCGGCCTAGTCCTGGCAGCGTTCTTCTTCGCTACTGCCCCGGTCTCGCCCCTCAGCCATGTGCTGGCCGGACGCCTCGGAGGTAACGCGTCCCTCCTTGAGGACGTCTCCGGCCTGCTTGGGCTAGTACTGCTTATCGCGGGGTATACTGTCTATAAGCTTGAGAGGTTCCAGGGCGAGGAGAGGGTTGTAGCAGTCTATGACATAGCGTACTTCTACACGCTCCTAGTGTACATGGCAATAATAGCGTTTTTCGCCGACCGTATCGGAGGGCTTAGGGGGGTCACGGCAGGCGTCATAGCAGGGGTCCCCTGGGTCTACGCGGCCTACCGGTTATACTTGAAACGGCTTGGGGAGAAGGCGCGGAGGGTCAGGATAAAAATCGTCTACTTCCGGGTAGAGAGGAGGAAGGGTATGGGTTAGAGTCCGAGGTATGCCTTCTTAACTCTCGGGTCTTCCTTCAACATTTCTACAGGGCCTTCCAGGGCTATCCTCCCATTCTCCAGTATGTAGGCGTAGTCTGCTATCTGCATGCTCATGTGGATGTTCTGCTCCACGAGCAGTACTGTCAGGTCCCACTCGCTCCGCAGCCTGGATATAGTATTGGCTATGTCCTGCACCAGCTTGGGCGCTAGGCCGAGGCTGGGCTCGTCTAGCATTAGGAGCTTGGGGCTCATCATGAGGCCCCTCGCTATGGCTAGCATCTGCTGCTCCCCACCGCTCAGAGTGCCGGCGAGCTGGTTCCTCCGCTCCTTCAGCCTGGGGAACATAGTGTATACCATGTCTAGCAGTTCTCCTAGCCTGGGCTTGCTCCGTGGGATGTTGCCTGCGAGTATGAGGTGCTCCTCTACTGTGAGCTGCGGCCAGAGCCTTCTACCCTCAGGTACTAGGGCCATGCCCATGTGGGCCTTCTCGTGGGGCTCCTTATGGGTTACGTCCTCCCCCATGAAGGTTACCCTACCCTTCCAGGGCTTGAGCACTCCTGTTATAGTCCACAGCGTGGTCGTCTTGCCCGCACCGTTACTGCCTAGGAGAGCTGTTATGCTCCCCTCCTCAACCTTTAGGCTGACACCGAAGAGGACCTGGGTCTCACCGTAGCCCGACTCCAGGTTCTCCGCCACCAGTACTTCGCGCGCCACCGTCTACACACCTCCCAGCCTGCGGACGAACTTCAGGGCTAGCTCCGGGTCTCCAAGATATGCGGCTATAACCTCCGGGTTTCTCGCCACCTCCTCCGGGGTCCCCTCGGCGAGCTTCCGCCCGAAGTGTAGGACTACTATCCTGTCCGCGAGGTTCATGACCGCGTGCATTACGTGCTCTATCATTATCATTGTTACCCCTTTCTCCCTCCTGATCTTCCTGAGCAGGTCCAGCATGTGTGCTACCTCGGTGGGGTTCAGGCCTGCGAGGACCTCGTCTAGCAGTAGGAGCCGGGGCTCCTCTGCTAGGGCCCTGGCGAGCTCTAGCCGTTTCTTCTCCTGGATGTTCAACACTTTAGCTGGCTCCTCGGCCTTCTCTGCGAGCCCGACGAACTCTAGGATTTCCATCGCTATGCTGCGGGCCTCCTCCTCTGTTATCTGGCCGTGCCTGGTGCCGAAGAGCGCGCCTATCATCGCGTTCTCGAGCACTGTGAGCTCGTTGAAGGGCTTCACGACCTGGTGGGTCCTCGCTATGCCCTTCCTCGCTATGACGTGGGGTTTAAGCCCTGTGATGTCCTCCCCATAATATATGACCCGGCCCTCCTCGGGCTTGTACACTCCTGTTATAACGTTGAACATTGTCGTCTTGCCGGCGCCGTTGGGCCCTATGAGGCCCAGTATTTCGCCCTCGTATACTTTGAATGAGACGTGGTCGAGGGCTGTGAGCCCCCCGAACCTTTTCGTAACGTTATCCACCTCAAGGGCTACCCTAGCCCCTTTCAGTTGTGCCGCCATTCGTGTCACCCCCAATCTCTAGTCTATGTATTTTCTCAGCTTGGGCCTGACCAGTTTGACGAGGCCTACTAGTCCTTCGGGTAGCAGGCTTATGAACAGTATGACTATGATGCCGACAACTATGAACTGGCTGTTCGCGAGCTTCGTGAGCGTAGCCCTATACAGGGCATAATACACCATGCCGCCCAGGGTCGGCCCCAGGAAGCTGCCAAGCCCGCCTATAACGTTCATCGCTATCATGTGTACACTCTCCCGGAGGCTGAACATGATATCAACGCCGAAACTGTTCTGCCTCCACACTGTTATGCTGCCCCAGAGGCTTGTTAGGACAGCGCTTAGTATGAAAGCGTAGACCTTGTAACGGGTAGTGTCAACCCCTAGCACTTCGGCCGCGTCCTCGTCCTCCCGTATAGCGCTCAGCCCGTAGCCGAACTTTGAGACCCTGGCCAGGTATGCTACTATTACGGTGACTATGAAGAATACTGTCACCAGCACGTAGGTCTTATAGAAGAACCCCTCAATGGCTCCCAGCTGGGTTACAGGTATATCCGCGCTACCACTGAGAGGGTTATGGTAGAGTTTCACAAGGTATAGCACGGCATAGTCGAGGCCTATCGTTGCGATAGCGAAGAACGCGCCCCTGAGCCTTAATACTGCGGCCCCCACGGTCCCCGCTAGCGCGGCGCTGGCAAGGGCTCCGAGCACTGCGCCTTCGAGCCACCATCCCAGTGCTCTTCCGAATGTTAGGTTGAAGTTCTGGGGGTTCGCCGTGTATGCTGTCTGCACGGCATTATACACTATGTATCCTGTAAGGAACCCGCCGAGACCGTAGAATACTGCGTGGCCGAAGCTCACGTAGCCGGCGTAGCTCATTATTATTGCGAGGCTCAATGCTAGGCCTATGTTGACCATGAGGTCCATGGCGATTGTCGCAGTGTTGAGGCTCACCAGTCCCGCCTTGAATAGCACGCCCACTACTACGAATATGAGTACTAGCCCCCAGGCTATCAGGGCTGAGGGCCTAGTGTACAGTTTTCTTATAGTGTCGTTCACCGCTGCTCACCTCCCGAACAGGCCTTTAGGCTTGACGAGTAGGACTATCACTAGTATGATGAATGCTACCGACAGGCTGACAGTCTGGCTTCCCGTGAACGCGAAAACTATACCGCTCGTTATGCCGATGATTATGCCTCCGATGAGAGTACCGATAATACTGCCCAACCCTCCGAGGACTACTATCACGAAGCTTAGAGGTGCTAGTTGCGACTCCAGGTCCGGGTTAATACCGCTACTATTATAGAGCGCGTAGATTGCGCCGCCCATCATGGCCAGGCCCACACTGATAATGCTTGTGAGCAGCTTTACCTTGACAGGATCCTCTCCTGTAAGGGCTAGGGCCCTGCTGTCCTGGGCTACAGCCCTCATCTTTATGCCCCAGAGGGTCTTCCTGAGGAAGAGCTCTGCCGCGGCAATCATCACTAGCGCGTAGGCTAACGGTACTAGCCAGTTGTACTGTATCGCGATACCGCCTATGCTGAAATATGTGCTCCCGCCGACACGGAT
>JALSOR010000020.1 GCA_026986415.1 Acidilobaceae archaeon | reverse complement strand
TGTTGTCCTCTCCGGGAATCCTTCTCCCTGCTTCATCGGCCCCACTCTCTGTTCTTCCAAAATAATATTATAAATATCATATTATAAATAAGAATGTATTTTAAAAGTCTTAGGCTAGTCGTGTTCAGAGGTGACAGGCTTCTGTTCTACCGCGCGGGCTAGAGCTACAATGTCTCCCGGGCTCGATCCAACATAGCTGTGCGGTGTCACGACAATCAGGTTCTTCTCTTTCGCTATCTCAACCATTGTCTGGAGCTCTCTAAGCTTTAGGGCGGCGGGGTGGTTCTCGTAGAAGGCGGCTGCC
Source organism: Acidilobaceae archaeon (assembly GCA_026986415.1). Taxonomy (GTDB): domain Archaea; phylum Thermoproteota; class Thermoprotei_A; order Sulfolobales; family Acidilobaceae; genus S143-63. The sequence continues at coordinate 4,398 of JALSOR010000020.1, read as the reverse complement.
TCGGCCATTATTTTCGCGGCCTGCCTTTCGCCTTCCGCTTCTATAATACGTGCCCTCCTCCATCTTTCGGCCTCAGCCTGCTTGGCCATGGCTCTAAGCATTGATTCGGGCAATCTAACCTCCTTGATTGTTACCGCGGTGACTTTTATACCCCAGGGGTCTGTAAGCATGTCGAGGATCTCTTGTATCCTCTTGTTTATCTCATCCCTTTTAGCTAGAAGATCGTCGAGCTCTACCTGCCCGATAACGTCCCTCAGGGTTGTCTGGGCGAGCATCACGACTCCGTAGTGGTAGTGCTCAATTTTTGTTACCGCCTTGACAGGATCAAATACTTTATAGTATACGACAGCGTCAACGCCAACAGTCACATTATCCCTAGTGATAGCCCTCTGCTCTGGAACATCCGCCGTGACGATCCTGAGGTCAACCTTGACAAAGTTATCAACAAATGGTATGATAAAGAAGAGGCCTGGACCCTTAGCCCCTAGAAGCCTCCCAAGCCTAAATATTACTGCCCTCTCATACTCTTTCACAACCTTGATACTCATGGAGAGGAATATAACTATAATGAGTAACCCGATAGCTGCCTCAATAATAGCAGGGCTCGGGCCTGCTGCTTGTGCTGCCATTTCAATGCATCCTCACGCTTTAAAGGAGCCGTTTAGAAATAATATTTCTGAGCTGAAGATGGCTGGCAGAACATGGGAGATCCACGCATTATTACATGGTACTGCTAGCGGTTCCCAGCCCGGCGGGGAGGGGTTATGGGGGTTTGGTAAGGAAGAGGGATGCAGTGAGATTCGAGAACGAGCTAGCAAATATGTTGTGGGAGAGGGGTTATCTTGTTGTTAGGGGGCCGTCGAGCGGTTCAAGGGTCCAGTACAGGTTCCAACCCGATCTTGTGGCCGCAAAAAACGGGAAAATACTTATAATAGAGGTTAAAAAGACTAGCAGATCCGGGCCAGTATACATTCCAGAGCATCAAGTCCGCGGCCTCCAGGAACTGGAAGAAAGGAGTGGTGGCACGGCCGTAATAGCGGTACGCGTACCCTACCATGGATGGAGGTTCCATTTTCTAAGAGACCTGCCGGAGACGCGTGGCGGGAGGAGAAAGGTGGCCGACCCGCTAAAAGGGCTCCGCATATATGAGCTCGAGGAGATAGTATTCGGCCTCTCCCGGAGGATTGACGAGTTTCTACGCGATCCTGCCGGTGAGACTAGAAAGGTATGATTCTCGCCTCCAGGCCGTGCTTCTCCGCGAGTTTACGGATCCTTTTCAATCGTCTAGCTGTTAGTCTGGGAGAGTTCCTCGGGACTCTTACTATGAGTATGGAGTCTCTAATCTCAACCTCGGCCTCAGGGATCATGCGGCGCACTATGCGCACTATAGCCTCCTCTTTGGCCTCGCGTATCCTCTCCTTAACGGGGACAACCATTGTTTGCTCTCCGAAAGTGTAGATCTCGTATTCCAGCTCGCCTGTGAGGAAGTCTCGGACCTCAACAACAGGCCTCGAGAGGTCTGCTTCTTTGAGCCCTGTGGGGAGCTTTACGGTTATCTGGAGCTCGAGCACCTTAGAGACTTCTCCTTTATCGATAAATATTACCGTGTCGATAATGCTTGGTATCATGCCTAGCTCTACTCTGCGTATGAATCTTTGTATAGCGTCTATGGGGCTGGTTGCGTGTACGACGCCGACCATTCCTATCCCCGCAAGTCTCAGGTCAACATAGAGCTGGAAATCCTCGTCGCTTCTAAGCTCGTCGTAGAACGTGTAGTCCGGCCGGGAGAGGAGGAGTATGTCGTGGAGCTCTCCGAGATCAGCATAGTTTTTGGAGTACTGTGTCACGCTTGGCGGGAGGCGCATATCCCTCGGGGACTCTATGGTTTTCACTATCTTGCCCTGAGAAGCATAGTACTCTGCCAGTGCCTGCGCGAAGGTTGTCTTGCCCATGCCGGGAGCGCCAGCGATAAGTATTCCCTCCGCACGCTCCCTAAGCCTCGCTATAAGCTTATCGTCGAGACGGTAATCTTCAAGTTTCAGCTTGACAACGGGCCTTACAATAGTTATCTCCCAGGCCTCGCTCAACGGGGGCCTAGTTATTACTATCCTATAGTCCCGCAGCTGTATTATGGTACTGCCGAACCTGTCTATCTCTATGAAGCCGTTCTCCATCCTCTTCGCTGCCTCGACAATTCTGCGGGCAGTATCTTCGAGATCGCGCCTGGTTAGAGGCTCCTCGCTCAGGGCCGTGAATGCCCACCTGCCAGGGCTCCCTATTTTAGCTAGGGGAGGAACCCCCTCCTTCAAGTGGACGCTCATCGTTTTCCTGCCGAAGTACTTTTCGAACGGTAGTATCTCGGACGTTTCGGCTTCGAAATGAAATACTGGGACGCCTAAGGCTTTGGCGGCTCTAGCCTGGAGCGGGTCGCTCGTTATAAGTATGGCGCCCGACTTCCAGGCGTACTCTCTTATTATTGCTTTGACTTTTTCTATGTCCAGCTCGTCCGGCCTGTACTTGGTCTCGTCTCCACCAATAACTATCTCTACCAGTTCTTCCCCTTTCTCGATTAGGGATGATAGGTCGTCGAGACCGGCGATCCCTATGCTTTTCCCTTTTCTAGCCTCAGAATAGAGATAGTCTACTATTACGCGATGTATAATCACCCGGCCCCGCAACTCTCCGCTCGCAACAAGCCTTGCTAGGCTCCCGTCCAGTACAGAGTCGATATCTGCGATATACAGGGCTTCCAGCACGCTACTCTCCCCGCCAGGAGCCTTTAGAATCCCAGGAGAGGACTTATGTTTAATACTACCATAGAGGGGTTTCCTCGTGAGCCTATTTAGACTTGCCCGTCCCAATAGTTAGTTTCACGGTGCACCAGTAATGACATACGACGTGCTCATAACCGGTAGCCTAATATTTACCGGGTCCGAGACTATAGCTGGCGGGTACGTATACATTAAATCCGGGATAGTGAAAGATCTGGGATCTGGAACCCCGCCTGAGGATCTCACCTATGCGAGCCTCATACTGGGAGGGCCCCGCAGGGCCATTATGCCGTCCCTTATAGGCGTGTTCGACCCTATAGGGTACCCATTCAGGGCTTCTAGAGGTATTGACAGGTGTAGAATATCGAGGCTAGGCGGAGAGGAACTCTTCAAGCTCTCCCTCCCACTAGTATACGAGGCGCACATGACCGGCTATGGAGACATCATACTGCTGGCTCCTAACGCCGAACTGCCGATAACATTATCGCAGCGGGTCGGAGGGGGGTATGGGTATGCGCCACTCCCAGAATGCGGAGTTAAAGTTACAGCTCCGCTCGAAGGGTTAACGGTCGCGCTCGACAGTATAGAGCCCGTTAAAGGCCAGGTAATGATGAGCCCTGCCAGGGACACGGCCAGGCTTGAGGATCCATACGAGGCTAGTAGGGGCTTGGCGGAGAGCCTCGGCCTGGAAGAGCCCTCTATAAGAGTCGGTTCTAAGGCGAGAATAGCTGTGTACAACCTGTCTAAACCGCCGGTCTTCACTGTGGGTCGCGATGTCGATCCTAGGATAATATATGGTCTTGCCGGCCAGGTCGAGTCTCTCCTCTACGGTGACACTATACTTGTTGATACCGGAGAGCACCTCTGGATAGTAGAAAGACATCTTAGAGAGGCTTACAGGATAGCGGAAAAGGAGGTTGAAAACAATTCCTAGAATATCAGTGATCGAGGGCCACATCATCCCCTCACACCGGGTGGAAGGGTCAGCCCTCAACGTCTCATCACACCAGCGTTTCAAGAGTTAGGATAGCACTATTTTCTCCACGCGGACCTCTAGAGGGTTAGCCTGGGATTGCAAAGCCTGCCTGATAGCGTGTATCATCTCACGATATACCCTGAGGCTTCCTCGGGGCACAGGCTTAGGGGCGTTACGGCACGGTTCCACCTGGCGGCTGACAACATCGTAAACCCCTATTTCAAAGGCTTTACTCATGATCTCGTCCTTATCCATTCCCGCTAATGGTCGAAGCACGGGAAGCGGAAGCATGCTTCCGATAAGACGGAGATTTCTAACAGTCTGGCTTGCTACCTGCCCGACGCTTTCTCCCGTGACAAGAGCCTCGTATCCAAGACCTAAAGCGAGCGCGGATGCATGCTCAAGCATGAATCTGCGCAGTATAAGAACCCTATACTCGGGCTTCACCGCGCCCCTAATAATATCTCTCAGCGGGACGAAATCCGCCCTATACAGGGTGATCTTCCACCCTCTAGCCCATTTAGCAGCGAGTATTTCAGCGGCTTTGTAGGCGTTATTCCATGCTTCTTCGACTCCCAGATCGTAAAATACTAGGCCCGTAATGCTTCCTCTACGCGCCGCGTACCATGCAGCTACTGTTGAGTCGAACCC
>JALSOR010000019.1 GCA_026986415.1 Acidilobaceae archaeon | reverse complement strand
CGCTTATGGGGGGCCTGAGCTCTCCCCGGACGCCCACCCCTAGCATGGCGTCGATTATAACGTCCGCGTCTGAAAGGTCCAGCCATCCCCTCCTGTGCGGCTTCACTATTCTGGCCAGCCCCGTCTTCTCCAGGATCCTATAGTTGAGGAGGGTGTCTGCATGGGTTATAGTCTCCGGCTCGTATGCGAGATGCACCACGACCCTGGCCCCGCGCCTGGCCAGGTGGCGTGCGGCAACGAAGCCGTCCCCCGCGTTGCCACCCTTGCCTGCGAGGACGTGTACTGTTTTCCCCTTAACGCCTCCAAGCCTGCAGTCTACCGCGTCGGCGACCGACTTGCCCGCGTTCTCCATGAGGAGTAGGAGGGGGACCCCCAGCCATACACCGTTGATCTCGCAAGCCCTTACGTGCTCCACGCTCACAGCCCTATCGGGGCTCGCCTTCCTGAACCCGCAGCACTCGCTGCACTCCGGCATTCCGTGTCAGTCCTCCATATAATCAGTATTAGTGCTGTCTGAGGGATACATAATACTATTGGGGCTGCTCCGGGTTTCCCGGGCCGGCCATAGGTGTGGGGTGGTGGCTGTGGCGGTTGTGGAGGTTCCAGAGTATAAGGTTGTCGATCGCGTCTCTCTGCCCGCTAGGGAGACCGCGGTTATTGTTGTTGACATGCAGAACGATTTCGTGAAGGAAGGCGGGAAGCTCCGGGTCCCCACGGCTCAGGCCACGATCGAGCCTATAAGGCGCCTGCTCGACAGGGCTAGGCGTGCGGGGGTGAGAGTGTTCTACACCCAGGACACCCACTACGATAATGATCCCGAGTATGAGATCTGGGGTGAGCATGTCAAGTATGGGACCTGGGGGTGGAGGATAATAGACGAGCTAGCACCCCAGGAGGGCGATATAGTACTCCAGAAGACACGGTACGACGGGTTCTATGGGACCCCGCTAGACGATCTCCTACGAGTATACGGTATACGTAACGTTGTCGTGGTCGGCACCGTCGCCAATATCTGCGTGCTCCATACCGCTTCGAGCGCGGCCCTACGATGGTACCGCGTAGTGGTGCCGGTGGACGGTATTAGCGCCCTGACAGAGTTCGACCTTCACGCCACGCTCAGGCAGATAGACTTCCTATACAAGGGGATAATAGTTAGGAGCACCGACGGTATAGAGTTCGCCTAAGGGGGCTGTGAGGATGATCGCCGGCACCGGAGGCCTCCCACGGGCCGATGCGGAGCAGGCGAGACACTGAGCCCCCATCATCTAGGGGCGAATACCCCTGTAATACCCTGCTTTTCTCTCTAGAACCGGGCGGCCACCCATAACTCTCCCCTTTCGGGGAGCAACGCTATGTTATGGGCTACCGCTCGTAGAGTGCCGGTCTCGCTACTCTGGGAGTCCGCTGAGAAGTATAGGGTGCTCTCGGGCAGGTATAGTGATGTTGCCAGGAGAAACCTGTTAGAGCTTGCCTCGTCGACAATCGCGAGGATTGCTGAGGATGTCGAGATGGGGCGTGGTGTTAACGTGGAGGACGTTGAGGCCTTGGAGAGCATTATACGCCTCCTAAGAGTCTACGGGCTACCCAGGATTTGGGCTGAGAAGGCTCTACGGGTAGCCAGGAGGGGTACTGTCGACCGCGCAACTACCGGTAGCCTCCTGGGATACGACCTGCTAGGCCTCCCCGCCTAGCCTGTCCGCGAGCCTGAACATTACCGCCTCGTAGCCGTCAAGCCTCGTGCCTCTCCTCACGCTTATGACCGCAACGCGCCCCCCAGCAGTAAGCTCTAGCCTGCCAGGGGTTTCAACGTGTAGGATCCTCCCGCCGGGCGGGGCCACCCAGTACACGGTATAGTCGTATTCTGCCTTATCCGGCTCGTAATAGTCCTCGTACACGTTAGTGCCCTGGAGCGGCTCGTACTCCATGTACACGTGTATAGTGGCGCTGTGGACCTCCCTTAACCCTCTCAGCTCTAGCCTCACACTGTCAACTCTAGCATTAACCGGCCTGCCATTGACCAGTATCCGCTCGGACCCGAGGAAGCCCTGCATCCTACTCCTAATATAGTCCTCCTCTTCCCTCCTAAGCCTATTGTCGCGTAGAACACGCAGGTACTCCCCATATGGGTCGTAATAGTCGAATATTATAGTGTAGAAGATGACGCCCCACCCTACATGGAAGAACCCCTGTCCATAGACAGGCTCCACAGCCACAACCTACACCCGCACAGGATTAGAACTCCACACTCCAAACTAATAATGCTGGGCTTGACCATGGGGGAGAACCCGTCATGAAAGACTATTTCAGGGGAGAAATACACTGCCACTCTACAGCCAGCGACGGCGCCGCCACGCCGGGCCGCCTGGTCAGGCTTGCATGGCGCAAGGGCCTACGCCTCCTGTCAGTTACAGACCACGACACCTTCCGTGGAAGCGATCTTGCACTCAGGATCTCCCATATACTCGCCCCTCGAGCCCCAATTATCCTTCCAGGCGTCGAGGTTAGGACAGACTATGGCGACATCCTAGTATACTGCCCGAAGCCCGAGCCCTCCTTCCCCAACGAGCTCTTAGAGCTTAGAGAATGGGCCGACAGTAACGGGTGCATACTCGTGGCCGCGCACCCCTTCCATTATGGGAGGCATGCTATCGGGAGGCGAATCTACAAGGTTAGACACGTGCTCGACGGGGTTGAAGTATGGAATAGTAGGGGGCTCCCCCTGCTCAACCTACCCGCCATGCGTTTCGCCGAGAAGACGGGCATGCCCGCGACCAGTGGGAGCGACGCCCACGTGCCGCGCGAGCTTGCAGTTTCACCCACTATTTTCATGTGCGAGCCCGAGAGCGCCGAGGAGGCGTTGGAGTGTATTAGGAGGGGCCAGGTTAGGCCCACCCTGAACCTTCCCCGGCCGGCCGCTCTCGCCGAGGCGGCCGCGTGGGCTCTACTACGTAGAACCGGGCGGGCTCACAGCCCGGTAGGCAGGACTTGAAGCATTCCCCGACAATACTAGCGGTCTGCTCCACGCTCCCGGCTGGGGACCTGAAAAGGTGAGTCGGATTACGCGGATCATCGGAAGATCCGAAACCTTTAGGGCCTGGGATCAGCCGGGACGCGCACTCCCCTGCTATACAGGCCTCCCCTCCCCGTGTGTCTGAAGGGCATAGTATCACAAGGCCTATACTGATCGCGTCGTTCACTGTTAGGTAATCGATATGCCATCTGACCCGCTTGTCCCGCCTGAGATGCCTCCCCACCCTCGCCCTCAAACCTCCAGGCCCCAGGGCGGACCCCACATATACTAGGATCTCGCCACTCCTAACACTCACAGACAGCCTGGAGCCGGCCCTTATCGTGGCGTCCCGGCCGCACTTCAATATTAGAGCGTATACTCCCCCCGATACGGGTAGATCCCCTATAACGCGCAAAACCCTACACCAGGCGTACCATGCTGTCCGCCTTCAATTTTGAAGTGCGAGACGCTTCAAACCTTTAATAACACGATAATATTGGGAGGCTGGAACGAGAGGGCAGAGCAGGGTTGCCCGGCACTGGTAAGCGGCTGCTAGTGGTCTCATCCCCGACAATCGATATTATCGCTAGGGACGGGCGCGTCGTATCTGTAAGGCCCGGAGGGCCCACACTGTACATTGCCGCCGCGGCTAGCCGGTACGGCTACAAGGTTTACGCTGTAGGACCCGTAGGGGCCGAGACGCTTCCAACCCTCAGCGCTGAGCGCATGCTAGGGGTCGAGAGGCTGTGCTGCATGAAGAGCGGGCGTGGGGCCGTTTTCAGGCTTGAATACCGTGGGGGTGTAAGGGTTGACCGTTATCTCGGCGATAGCGTCTCTCTGGGTTATGATGATATTATGAGCGCGGCGGAGACGGCACGCCCGGACATTATAATTTTGAGCCCCGTCTACAACGAGATCCATGGGTCCCAGGTCTCAACACTATACCAGGCCTACGGGGCATGCGTCGGGCTGGACCTCCAGGGGCTGCATCGGACCATGCTTATAGGATCCCTCCCAGCAGGCGCCGCAGGGTTCATCCATGGGACCGTGGAGGAGACGCCGGTCGGGGCCGAGAGGTTGGGGTTCGTTCTAGCCGCGACCCGTGGGGCCGAGCCGTTCCACCTGAAGGTCGGGAGCGGGGAGCGTATAAGGGTCGACCCGCCCAGTGTTAGGCTTGCCGATCCTACCGGGGCGGGAGACGTTTTCCTCTTCGGACTCCTACACTATGCCTGTACCGAGCGTAAGCCTCCAGGCACCGCGGCTAGGCTCGCGTCTAGGCTCGTGGTCGACCTGCTGCCCACAGTCCAATCCGTGATTTCACGCGCCGCTGAGGCCCGGACGGGTTTGGAGATTTAAGAGTGGCGGCTGGACATTCAAGGCTATTGATCGTGTTGTTAGGCGCGGTAAGGGTGTGCTATGGGATGGTGGGGCAGGCTTGAACAACGGGCTACTAGCGTTTCTTGCGGGCCTCGCAGGCTTCTGGACTATAGCACTGCTATTCAGGGGTAGGAGTGGCAGGGTGGAGATCTATCCGGGCGCGCTACTGGTGAGGAGCGGGCTGAAACTCGAGCCTGCAAGGAGTAGGAGGGCGGTCCTAGCCGCGCAGGTGTATGGCTGGTTCAGTTTCGCCTCGCTCGCGTTCAGCGCCGGGCTGTTCTACTATTACACGTTCAAGCTTTTCGCTCTCAAGTATGTTGTACACCAGCAGGGGG
>JALSOR010000018.1 GCA_026986415.1 Acidilobaceae archaeon | reverse complement strand
ATTCAAGTCTAGAGGGGTTCTGGAAACAATATTCTCCCATAGGAGCATACGCAAATACAAGCCCGAGCCTATCCCAGAGGACCACCTAGAGCTCATACTGCAGGCTGGCAGGCGGGCGCCAACAGACGCGACACTCCACCTCTGGACAGCTATAAGGATCACGGACAAGCAACTGCGATCCAGGATCGCAAGCCTCATAGGCCAGAAGCATGTCGAAGAGGCGGCGGAATTCCTAGTATTCGTTGGAGACATGTACCGGACGGGGAGGCTCCTAGAATACAGGGGTGTCGAGCCTGGAAAGCATGACTGCGCGCTCCTCCTGTTCGCCGCTATAGACGCGGCGATAGCGGCGGAAAACATGGCTCTCGCGGCCGAGAGCCTCGGCTACGGTACATGCTTCATAGGGGGCGTTATGGACGCGGCCCTGGAAATAGCCAGGCTCCTCGACATACCGGAGAAGGCGGTGCCACTGTTCGGCCTCACAATCGGTGTTCCAGGCGAGGACCCGCCGCTGAGGCCGAGGATGCCCCTAGACATTCTCGTGCATGAGAACAAGTATAGGAGGTATACCAGCGAGGATCTCAGGCGGGTATACGATGAGCTAGCCCCGTACAGTAGGAAGAGGGACTGGCTACGCCTCCTGCGCCGGTATGCTGCGAGGGGAGGATACTTCGAGGAGAGGGAGAGGGACCTACCGGAGCTCTTCGCAAGGCAGGGTATCGACCTCTCCACCGTTTGCTCTAAGATGGTTGCAGATCCTCACCGCTAGGGATAGTGTTTCGCTAGCAAGCCCCTCCAGGCCCCCGACGCTCCTCCCCTCAAGGGTAGTGTAAAGACTGGCGCCTTCCAGGTGCTCTCTCAGGTGTTGGGAGAAGAGATCCCAGAGCGTTACGGGCGAGAGCACTTCCCTCCCATCAACGCTAGCATGCAGGGGGACCAGGCCGCCCGAGGAGGCTAGGAGCTGGAACGCCCCTAGAGGGCCGAGAAGCTTGCTCGCCCCAGCGAGAACCGCTGCTATATACCTAGCAGGTAGGGGGCCCAGCGAGAACCCCTCTATAATGCGTTCCAGGCTGGACCTAGCAGTATTGAGGGCATAGGCTTCGAACCCCATACTCGGGGGTTCCCCGAGCATGCCCACGGGTACACCACGGGCGCCCAGCGCTACCAGATAGTAGCCCGCGAGCGGGTGTAGCAGTGCACGCTCAGGACAGGGATATGCTTTGCTCGGGGGAGGCCACCTCCCACGCCTGTCGGGCCACTCTAGGATTAGGGGGTAAACGCCGCCGGGCAGGAGCCCCCCGATGTAGGCTGCGGCTTTAACAGCAGGATAATGATAGTGGGTTTCCGGGTAGTGGACGGGCACGCGTAGGAGCCAGGAGTCTGACACGATAACTATTGGAGGATAGCCCTCCGACCACAGCCACTCTGCAACACTAACCGGGCTTCCCTCGCACTCCTCCCAGGGCTCACAGGAGACATAGAGTATCGGGACAATCCTTGACTCCCAACTACAGGCCTCCCCCGGGGGTAGGAGGATGGCCAGGAACCCGTTACTCCTAGAGGGCGGGACACACGGCCCCCTGCTATCCACGCGGCGCACCGTGGCCCGACCGGGTCTTGAGGGGGCAAAAGTGTATCTCCCCGGGGGTTTGGGTGGCAGGAGCCACGGGGCGCTCCACGATCCTTCCAGTTCGAAAGCGCACCCGGAAAGCGAGGCCGTATACATGCTATTATAGTACTCCTCAAGGGTTAGCATTCCAAGAGCGTGCCTGGAATCCCCGCAAGGCCCAAACCTATCGCCGACTAGCAGGCACCCGGTGTTTAGAGGCCTTGTAAAATCGAACGCCTGGAACCTCCACCAGTAAGACCTATACCCCCTACTATTAGCCCACTTGTACAGTTCTTCCCTGGTCAATCCTGTTAGGCCTCCGGGCTTACAGGCTCGAGCCTTAAGAGTTTAGCGGTTACTCTTAGATGCCTCGTATAGTCTCCCGGTACGAGGACGAGGTGGTTGCCGAAGCCGGCCTCCACTAGCAGTTGGGGGTCGAAGCCCACCTCCACCAGCGCCTGCGTCCTGCAGAGTTTCGGCGATAGGAGCCCGCTCCCCTTTATCTTCCCCTTAAAGTAGAGGAGCTTCCGTTTGGAGAGGTCCATCTTCGCTATCGTGGCCACGCGCCCTTCAGGCAGCCTAGCGGCGACCCCTGCTGGAACCCCTGTCTCGAAGTGCCTCGTGAGCATATAGTTTAGCGCTATGCTTATGGGGGCGGTGCAATGGCTGAGAATTATACTGTTATCCCTTATGGCGGCGAAGTTACCCATGAACGCGGGCGTGCCTGAGATTGTGTGGAGCACCATCATTGTTACGAGGGCGGGGAGGTCCCCCTCGCACCCAGCATCTATTCCCTCACTGTTCAGCCGTGCTAGCGCGTAGCAGGGGGAGACTCCTAGGTCTTCTATCGTCTTGAAACACTCTATGGTTACAGCGTTAAGGTTTAGACCCTCAACAAGCCTCCTCATAGCCTTGTATAATCGTATAACGTTGCGTAGTCCTTCAACTTCTAGGTCGCTAGATGATACGCTTCGGAGGCCTTCAACCTCTCCTGGATCCGCATCGGCTTTCTCGTATTCGGAGTATAGCATGTTTAGACTAATATTTATAATATTCGAGTGTAAGACTGATTTTATATCTCCAGCCTGCCTCCCAGCGTATACCAGCCAGCTACTAGGCTTTCCTATAATGCCGATCCTGGCATTCCTAAGCGCGATAACAGACATGAGTGGGAGGACAGTCTCCTCGATGGCAGTCCTCTGGCTTTTCTCCCTTAAACGGTTAATATCCAGGAAGAGAGGATAGACCTGGACGTCCATGGTTGATAACAGACTGTACGCCTCTACTAGAGCGGCAAGACTGTTATGCTCGCCGAAACCGACGAGCAGTGTAGGCCTCCTATAGTTCGACACGATGTTTAGAATAATATTCTCGGTCCCACCGCTCAGGACTAGCAGGACAAGACCTTTACAGCCGTTCTCTGAGAGTGCTCGGACCGCTTCTGAGGCGTCGCTCGTGATGCCCAGAGGTTTAATGCCTGGGAACCCCTCAAGTATTATGCTGGCATTCCTCTCCCCTGTACGGGTAGGGTGTAGTTTGGACTTTACTGCCAGGAAGCATATCCTGTAGGGGAACTTCTCCAGCCCTCTTATACTCATAAACTTCTCACCGAGACTAAATATAGGCCAAGTATAGGCGCTCCCACCCAGCCTCCCTGCACTCTAGCGTGGCAGGCGGGAGATGTTGGATAGTTTCGTGTTAATAGCTTGGAATCAGCTATATTATATGGTATTCTTATGGTAATAAAGTATAGACTATACGTATATAGTGTATATTCATATTTATGTAAATGAAAATAATAAAAAATTTAATTTAAATAGGATTCTTTAATCACATAGTGAATACGATAATAGGCGCTGCTAAAAAGACTGGAAGACACATAGTAGAGACCGGCCGCCATAACCGCCCCCTGGAGGCCCGCCATGATGGGGAGTGTGGTGGACACGGAGGCCATCAGAGGCCTGTGACTGCTAGGAGCCCTCCGACCGGCAGGCGGTAAAGCCCCTCCAGGGGGCGGTGGTAGAGGCCGGGAGAATAATGGTGGTCCACTGTGACGGGTGAGATCCCGAGGCTTTACATGGAAGAGTTCTACCTCGCCAGGAGAAGGCTAGTGGAGAGAATGCTATCCCCCAGTGAGAGTCTGGAAGAGATCTTCAAGCTTAGCGGCCCCCTCCTAGCCCCTATGGTCGCTACACACGGCCCTGCAGGCCTGAACATTGCACCCTTCATGCTAAGCTTCTCGGTTAGGGACGAGCTGTTAGGCGAGGCTATCGCGGAGCTCGAGAGGATAAGAAGGGAATACTGGGGGAAGGGCCATACCGTACACGCTGCAGCCGCCCGCTTCCTGCTAGACTGGGTCTACAACCCTGAAAGGGCCAACCCGTTACGGCTGGTCAGCCACCTCATGACGCGAGGCCACACCTACACTAACGTTTCAGCAACGGGAGAAGCCGCGGTCGGAATACTCATCCCGCCAGACCGTGGAGCGCTAGAGTTGAGATGTAAGGCGCGCATAGTTGAGGAGGGCCCACTATACCGTTATACAAACCTGCTCCACGATCTAATGCACACTGTACCCCGGGGGAGGGCAAGCCACCCATGGTATCCCGCGCTTGTCCTCGACGTCTACGAGATATACGATAACAGCTATGAGAGCCTGGGAAGAAAAATATACCCCGCCCCTAACACGCAGGCCTAACACCACAAACAATACCCCTGGGGAGACCGCTAATGCTGCAGGCCGGGCCCGACGAGTCCCGCGTGGTTGACGATACAGGGGCAATAATAACCGGCCTACCCCGGAGACTCTACACTACGCATTACACCACGCCGGGCGTGATCCTCGAAGTAAAGGACCCCCAGAGCAGGGCTATACTCGAAGAGGCATTATCGACCGGAAGACTCCAAGTCTTAGATCCCGCCCCGGAATACGTGGAGAAGGCCAAGACCATAGCGGGCCAGGCCGGAGTGCTCCCTAGGCTTAGCAGGACCGATATTGAAGTGCTAGCACTAGCACTCCAGCTCGCCCTGGAATCGGGACGTGGTAAGACGTATCTCGCCACGGACGATCTCAGACTCCAAGAGGCCGCCGAGAAGGCCGGCCTAAAAGTGATACCTATAAGGTATAGGAGGAGGGGCAGACGCCGGTCCTGAGA
>JALSOR010000017.1 GCA_026986415.1 Acidilobaceae archaeon | reverse complement strand
TACGTTGCAGAGCACAACGCGCCGGGCAGCTCCATCAAGAGTATATGGGACGCCCTGTGGGCGGTCATAGTGACGACCACCACGGTAGGCTACGGGGATATCGTCCCAGTCACGCCCGAGGGGAAGTTCATCGCGGGGACGCTAATGGTTCTTGGGGTCGGCATAATGATGTTCCTTCTAAGTAATCTCGCGACAATAATAACGAAGGTCACAGTCCACGAGGAGCTGGAGTCCATGATACCCCCGGCGGAACGGGCTAAGAGGGAGATAATCAGGGAGGTCCAGAGGCTTGAGGAGCTCGACGATGAGGAGTTCCAGAGGCTTATAAACCTTATGAATACTGTTCGCATAATAGAGGGGACACCGTCTAAGATCAATGAGATATTAAACGTTGATCTCCAAGGTACCAGTGGGGAGGGGAAGGCGGTAGCGTAGGCCTTCTATACCTGTGTAAGGCCGGTAGCAGAGTGGGAGGAACGCTTTGACGAGGAAAGTGGAGGGGGACTGGAAGATAATACTCGTGGGGCGGGACCAAGCCCTTGTTTTATCTTTAGACAACCCAGGATTTTACCCTGAACATATAATTATAATTGATAGGAGCGGGGAAGTGCGCGTCTACCACCAGGCCGGGAAAGCCGGTAAGAAGGGCAGAGTAGAGAGCAGGCAGGAGGCGGAGACCCTCATCCCAGCCCGCCCAGCCGGAGGCCCGGAAGGTCGTAGTGATGTTAAGGCAGTTTTCGACCAAATGTTCCGCGGCTTCGCCGATATTATAGCTAGGGAGGTTCCCGGCGTCGAGCTGCACGAGATTGTCGGTCGAGGGCTCGATTCCCCCGTTAAGAGTGGGGTCTCTACGAAATGGCCTGCAAACGACGATTACGATGTGCTTAAAACTGTTGAGCGGCTAGCATTGCAGGGCGGGAAGGTGGTTTTCTTCACGGGCGATAAGAGGCTGGCCCGGCAGGCTGAAGCTCTAGGGCTCGACAATGTCATAGTCAAGTATATGCCTCCAAACGAGTATACTGGGAAGGAGAGCCTCGCGAGGGCGATGATTAAAGCCATAGTGGAGGCTATGGGTTCTGGCTGAAGAAGCGTATAGCCTCGAGGTATAGGCTGGGAGTACCTATATCTACGAATACTGCCGGTTGCGATAGTACAGCGCACAGCTCCCCTTTTTCCGCGAGCAGTACTAGAGCGTCTGTAAGCTCTACTTCTCCCGTCGAATCGTTGGCACCCGCATTCTCCAGCGCGGCCATTATGCTTTCCGTCGCGAAATAGTACATGCCGCTTACGGCATAGTTGGAGGGGGGCGTGGAGGGCTTCTCTATGAGCCCCCGTATTCTCGCGTACCATTGCGCCGCCCTCACACCTGTAGGCCTCCACTCGCTGCCAGGCATTATCACGCCATACCTTCTCGGATCCTCCACTTCTATCGTGTGTATAATGTTGCCGCACTCGCCCTCTACTTTGCGGGCCGCTTTAACGAAGCTCTCCACGACCGGCCTCCTATCGGGCGTGTAGACAGAGACGTCTCCCAGGTGTACTAGGACCTTCTCCGTGCTGACAGCCTTCAACCCTCTTAGGACGGCGTCGCCTAGCCCTTTTGGTGAGGGCTGGTCTACCCATATTATGGTGCTGTCCTCCACTTTCTCATAGAACCTTGCAAGGCTCCTGGCTTCCCTCTCCTTGCCTTTAGATATTAGGAGGTCGTGGAAGCTCCAGTCAACGATGAAGTGGTCCTGGATTATGCGTTTTCCTCTTCCCACGACGAAAACGAAAACGCGTACCCCGGCATCGTAAAGGTTCTCAAAGACTATCTGCAGGAACGGCTTGAAGACGAGCCCTCCCTCCCCACTCTGGGGGAGCGGGAGCATCTCTTTCGGAGCCTCCTTAGTGGCTGGAACCATCCGGGTCCCGAGCCCGGCGGCCGGTATGACAGCGGTTAGATCGGTTCTAGCATCCAATTTACGATCAACCCCTGCAGTACTAATTATACCGTCCGACCACAATTATTGTGCCGCGAACGTCTATTTTTATACAGTACAGCGTGGCCCGGGGAGGAGGTGAAAGGGGGAGTGGAGCCCGAAGCGTGGGACTGCGTCGAGGAGAGGGTGGCCGAGGAGTCCCATGTAGCGGAGCACCTAGCAGATAGGGGCGAGCTGGTCGTATCCACACCGTGCATGATCCTCTACATGGAGCAGGCTGCGAGGAGATGCCTCGACTCGAAGACGGGCAGGCCTAGCGTGGGCTACAGGGTGGACTTCAAGCATAGGAAGCCTGTAAGGCCGGGGGAGAGGCTAGTGTTGAAGGCTAGGGTTTTCGAGTTCGACGGTAGGAGAGCCCTAGTATATGTGAAGATCCTGGGCCCGGAAGGGGTTCTGGTCGGGGAGGGGATAAATGAGAGATACGTGAGGTAGGACCGTGCTGTTCTCCGGGAAAATATAATTGCGCTAGGAGATACTTTCGGGAACGTGTATGACACGCCTATGCGGGTGGGACGCATGGTTTCTATTGATCTTGACATGCTTAAACAGACCGTTATGGCCCGGGGAATCCCAGGCTTCGAAGACGAGGTTAGAAAGTTCATTCTCGAAAACGTTAGTGGGGACAACAGTAACATAGAGGTCGACGAGCACGGCAACATAATTGTATTATACGGTGGTGAGGGGCCCCTCCTCATGTTCGCGGCACACATGGACGAGCTCGGCCTGCTAACAACAAACGTTTTCGACGACGGCAAGATAAGCTTCCGGAAGCTCGGAGGCATAGACGACAGGGTACTACCGGCTAGACACGTGGAGATACGCGGAGATAAAGGGTATATCCCAGGAGTAATAGGGTTCCCAAGCCCACACCTGAACTTCGAGCGCGAGCAGAATGTTATACCATGGCACAAGCTGAGAATCGACATAGGCGCTAACAGCAAGCGTGAAGCAGTCGAAATGGGTGTAAAACCCGGGCAGCCAGTATTCTTCAAGAAGCACTGGACAATCCTAGCCGGGGGCAAGGCGGTATCCACGAGGGGGCTCGACGATAGGGTGGGAGTATTCATACTGTTACAGCTGGCAAGACGCCTGAGAACGGAGCCTCCAAGAGATAGGAGGGTTGCGCTCGCGTTCACGGTGAGAGAAGAGATAGGCCTGTGGGGCGCCTACGCGCTAGCCGCAAAATACAGGCCCGACGCGGTGATAGCTGTCGACACCATGGCCTGCTGTAGGCCGGAGATAACGGGTGAAATGCGCCCTGGAGGAGGACCAGCGTTAAGACTGGCCGATAACCTTTACATCGCGACCAGCAAGGTGGCAGATATGATACGTAAATCGGCCGAACACGCGAAGGTGAACCTGCAGGTCGCCACAGGAGGGGGCTCGACAGATGCGAGCGCCTTCCAGAGGCTGGGAGTACCGGCGGCAGCGATAGGAATACCCTTATTGAACACTCACACCTTCGCCGAGATAGTATATCTGGACGATATTGCCGGCGCCATAAAACTGCTGTTAGAAGTCGTATACGGCTGAGCCCTAGATAATGTGAATGCTAGCAGACCAGTCTAGTGGTGGAGGAGATACACGGCATAATCCAGTAGAACCCCCAGGCTCACCACCAACCCTATAACCAGGTTGAGGTTGAACGCTCGAGGAATATTCTCAAGACTCCTGGCAACCATTAGGTCAGCGTACAGCATGAGAGCCCCTCCAGTAAGGCTCGACACTAGCGTTCCAAGCCCTGCCGGAGGATGATAGGTGAAACTGCCCGCAAGGAAGAATATCGTGCTCAGGACGTGGGAGGCTATAGCTACGAGCAGAGCGCCACGGGCACCTAAAAGCGCCGGCACGCTCCCCAGGCCCATGCGCCTGTCAAAATCCATATCCATTATACTATAGATTATGTCGAACCCTGCAACCCATAATGTTACGCCGAAAACGTAAAGCCAGGGCACACATTCAAGCACGCGGGCTAGACTATCGTATGTGGAGCCCGCGACGGCCACAGCGCCGCCGAAAACTGCGAACCCCAGGACGAGCCCCAAATGGTAGTGGGGGAAGCTATGGTATCGTTTAGCGTAGGGGTACGTTAGTGCTAACACCCAGAGTAGGGGGCTCAGGAGCAGGGCGTACCTGTTGAGGAGAGCGCTACTAGCATAGTAGAGAAGGCTCCCCACAGCAACCAGGGCCCAGGCGCACTTTAAACTGACGGTCCCCTGAACTAGAGGCCTACTCCTGCTCCTGGGATTTGCACGGTCAATATCAAGGTCCGCTATATTATTGAACGCCATAGCCGCGGTTCTCAGCCCGAACAGGGCCAAGCCGATCAGAACTGCCTGCTTAAGGTTTAACGGTAACCCTGTCAGCGCTGCCCCGGCATAGGCGAAGGGCAGGCTGAAGAGTGTGTGCTCCACCCTTATGAGGCGGAGCACGCCGTGGAGCCGGCTCCTCCTAGGAACCGCCCCGGGATCCCAGCGTGGCACGCCCCCACCGGCTTGCTGCCCGCGGCTAGCCATCTCTAGTGCACCTTTCAAACGGGCCGTGAGGTTTAGAGCCGAAGAGCTCCTCGTAAACCCGGTCTGCCCACTCCCGTAGCTCTCCGGTTTCCGAAACGAGCTGGGGAGGCCTCCTCCCGCCACTCTCCTCGGGGAGCTTGCGTGTCGCATCTATCCCGAGCTTCCCACCATATCCTGGTGCGCGCGATGCAGGGTCGAGCATGTCGGTGTGAGCCCCGTCTAGGACGATGACGTCCCTCTGGGGATCAACATAGCTTGTCACGGCCCACAACACCTGGCACATGTTGTGGGGATCCACGCTCTCATCTACAACGATCACCATTTTTGTCAGGCTAGTCTGCCCGACCCCCCAAAGCCCGGAGATCACCTTCTTCCCATGCCCGGGATACCTCTTCCTTATGCTCACAATCATCGCGCCCTGGAAGACGCCGTGGACGGGGAAGTTCACGTCGACTATCTCGGGGAATATCATTCTCATTAGTGGGAGGAAAACCCTCTCCACAGCCTTCCCTATGACCGCATCCTCTAGGGGCGGGAGGCCGACGACGCTCCCATAATATATCGGGTCGTCCCTGTAATGCATCCTGGTCACGTGGACCACTGGGTACTCCTCTATAGGGCTATCGTAGAAGCCCCAATGGTCGCCGAACGGCCCCTCCCTGCTCGTCTCGCCAGGGACAATATAGCCTTCAATCACGACCTCAGCATTAGCGGGAACATGCAATCCATTATCAAGCCTGTACAGCTGTAACCCCCTACCCCTCACTATCCCAGCGAAAAAGTACTTGTCCAGGGGTGGGGGGACAGGGGCTACGCCCGTGAAGAGAGTGGCCGGGTCGGACCCCACCACTAGGGCTATAGGGATCTCCCTGCCTTCCCCGTACTTCTCGTAGTCCTCCGCGCCCCGCTTGTGGATCTGCCAGTGCACTACTGCAGTCTCACCGTCCACGAGCATGACCCGGTAGACGCCGATATTGTAGGAGCCAGTATCCGGGTCCCTGGTAACCACGAGGGGGAACGTCAGGTAGCGCGACGCGTCTCCAGGCCACGTCTTGAAGGCCGGGATGAGGTCCAGCGGGGCCCCACCACTAGTGATAGTGTGCGATGTGAAGGGCGCCCTCCCAGTCTCGCCCGGGAGCATTCTCGCCATACCGCTAGCCTCGCGTAGCGCCTTCAACTTCTCCCGGAACCCCATGGGCGGCGGCTGGAGAGCGCTCCTGATAAGGCGGAGACCTATCTCCTCCAGGCGCTCGACACCTAGAGCGTCACGGAAAGTTTCAAGGCTTGGGAAGAGGTTCCCTGCTACCCTCCAGTCCGGGTACCCCTTGACATTCTCAAATAGGATTGCGGGACCGCCACTGTACATTACCCGTCTTAGGAGGGCGGGTATCTCAAGTATGGGGCTAGCCTCAATGTTTATCCTTGCCAGGCTCCCCCTAGATTCTAGCCATTCGATGTATGATCGGAGATCCTTTAGAGGGTCGGGTGATCCCATTGTTTCGACCTCTACATGCTCCCATGCTACAGGGATTACCGTTCGTGGTAGAGTTTTATATTGGAGGTGATAAGCATTCACCACTGGAGAGTGGTGTAGGATGAGGAGGGCTAGGAGCGGATGGGGGGTTATAGCCGCAATCATAATAGTGATCCTCGTAATCGCCGGAGCAGCAGCGTACTACCATAAGAGTGGGGGACAAGCCCGGACGACCGCCCAGACAGGCCAGACCCGCACGGCCAGCCAGGCGAAGACCGGGAGCCTAACGATAAGGGCTGCAACGCTCCAGGGGGGAATAAGCACTCTCGACATAATGCAGGCGGCGCACCTCCTCGACAGTAAAGGGTACAACCTCAAAGTGCTCAGACTACAGAAGACCCCCGACATAATAGCGGCCCTCGCAAAGGGAGACACCGACTTCGCGGTCATACCGGCCGAGATGGCGGCGAAAATGATAGAAAACGGGGCTAACATAAAGATAGTAGCCGTAGACATGCTGCAGAACCAGGCAGTACTAGTTAGAGGAGACAGTAACATTAGGAACGTGACCGACCTCAACGGTAAACTCGTAGGCGCCGTAGTCGCGAGCGGGACATACAAGATTTTCAAGGCGTACATGAAAATAGCGTACAACATGACAGTAGTAGAGGAGAACACCAGGAAGCCAGGCGTCATAAGCGTGGTAAACGTGCCCCCAGGAAGCATCCTAGACGCGCTAAACCAGGGGCAAGTGGACGCGATAGTGATATGGGAGCCCTTCGTAAGCCTAGGCCTAGCCCATGGCGACAGGATACTCGCCAGCTACCCTGAGATGTGGAACAAGACGGGCCTAACAGGAGAGCCGGTAATGCTGGTATGGGTTGTGAGAGGCGACTTCGCCGCTAAACATCCCGACGCGGTGAACGCTTTCATCCAGGCCAGGGATGAGGCGGCGAAAATATGGGTCAACAATAAGACCTACACGTTCCAGGTCCTCGGGAGCCTCTACAAGCTGGACAGTAAGGTTCTAAACATACTGTACAACAGGACCGTTATCGTGACAGGAAACCTCAACAGCGGGCTGATCAAGAGTATCAGGAGCGAATGGTGGCTAGCATGGAAAGGAGGCTACCTGCCAAGAAACCCCCAAACAATACCGGACACCGTCTTCTACAAGGGCTAGGCTGGATATACCTGACTATTTTCCTCCTAGCAGTATGGATAGTCCTCTCCCGATCATACCCCCAGCTCATACCCACACCCACCGCCACCATCGAAGCGCTCGAATCCTACGGTACAGCGAGGATCCTACACGCTGTCAGGATCACCCTAGCTAACAGCCTCATAGGCTACGCTATAGCGCTAGGCCTAGCAGTCCTGAGCGTCCTCCTAAGCTACGCCAGCAGGCACTTGGAGGCGTTCTTCAACGCCCTAAACACTCTGGTCCAGAGCATAAGCGTTCTCGTATGGGCAATAGTCCTAGTAATGATATTCGGGGTGACAAGCAGGAAACCCCCCATACTCGTAGTGACCGCGGCGACCTACCCGGTCCTACTCTCAAGCCTGTTCGGAGCGGTGAGAAGCATCGACTCGAGGATCATGCTTCTCGCGAGGAGCCTGGGCGCGGGGAAATGGGAGGAGCTATTCTACTTCGTACTCCCAGGCACCATCCCCTACCTGGCCGCGGCAAGCCGGACCGCGATAGGGATAGCACTAAGGATAAGCGTTGTGGCCGAAGCCTTCGGTAGTAGCGGGGGAGTTGGGTACTGGCTGGTTTTCAGCTACGATTACGGGTACAAGGAGGGGGTGTTCGCCTGGGCGCTGGTCCTCGTCGTCCTCATGATAGCGGTGGACATGCTCCTACTCCGGCCCGTGGAGAGGTGGAGTGAGAAGTGGAAACTGTAATCGTTGTGGAAGGACTGGTAAAAACCTACAACGGCGAGCTAGTCCTAGACCACATATCCCTGAGGGTGCGTAAAGGTGAGAGCGTGGGGATAGCCGGCCCTAACGGGGCCGGTAAGAGCACGCTTCTCAGGATAATAGCGGGGATAGAACCCTACGATGACGGTATCGTGCAAGTCAAGGGCAGCATAGGCTATGTGCCGCAAGACATCATACTACTCCCCTGGAGGACCGTGAGGGGCAACATACTCCTAGCGGCAAAGATAAGGGGGATCCCGAGGCTGGAGGCCGAGAAGATAGTTGAGGCCGAGGCTCCCCGGCTCGGACTGGAGGAGTACCTGGACAGGTACCCAAAAGAGATCAGCGGGGGGACGAGGCGTAAAGCGCAGATACTCATGGCGCTAGCCCTCAAACCAGACATACTCCTCCTCGACGAGCCGTTCACCGGGCTGGACTCCTCGACGATAGAGGCGTTACAGGAGACTATCCGGAGGCTGAGAGAGGAGTACGGCCTAACAATAGTGACGGTGAGCCACATGATGGACGAGCTCACAAGCATAAGCGACAGGCTCATACTGCTAACATATAAGCCGGCCAGGATTAAGGCTGTAGTCGAGCTGTAAGCCGCGCCCGGAGGGAACTGTCGTTGAGGTTATATGGTATGAGAACAGCTTTTAAACTGCTTGGACCGCACATTTGAGAGACGGGCTCAAACGTGTGCCCGGCCGAGAATAGAGGATTAGACCTTCTATCCAGGACTAAATGGACCTATATTTACTTCACAGACCTCCAAGGGGTTTTCCGCAGGGTTCTAGTAAGATCCGACATGCTAGACGAGGAGGCCTTCAGGGAGGGACTGGGCAAGCTGGACGGGAGCAGTGTTAAAGGGTTCACGAGCATAGACGAGAGCGACATGGTCCTTAAACCGGACCCGGACACTATAATGCCGTACCCGTTCCACACGCTGGAGGAGCCCGTCGCGAGGCTCATAGCCGAGGTGTACAAGCCCGGCGGCAAGGAGAGGTATCCTAGAGACCCCAGGCTCGCGGCTAGGAGGACTGTAGAGCTCCTAGCATCCCAGGGCCTGCACGCAGTTATGGGTGCCGAGCTCGAATTCTTCATATTCGACAGTGTGAGCGTACAGGTCGAACCGTGGTATCAGAGCCTGGAGATCTCCAGTATAGAGGGGCCATGGGAGGGGGAGGCTCCGACCCTGAACCTTATGAAGGACGGCTACTACGTGCCGGCCCCCCGGGATACTACGGAGGATTTGAAGCTCGAGATAGCGGGCGTCCTCGAGGAGTACTACGGTATAAGGGTCGAGGTGCTCCACCACGAGGTCGCCGCGGCCAGCCAGCACGAGATAAACTTCCAGCCCGGCAACCCCCTCGAGACCGGGGACAGGATCCAGCTGATAAAAGAGGCTGTCCGGACGATAGCCGCCGAGGAGGGCTACGCGGCGACCTTCATGCCCAAACCCCTATATGGGGATAACGGTAACGGCATGCACGTCCACGTCAGCATATGGGAGGGCGACAAGAACATATTCTACGACGAGAACGACGACTACGCGGGGATAAGCCAGTACGCACGGTACTTCATAGGCGGGATAATAGAGCATGGGAGGGCCCTAAGCGCGATAGTCAACCCAACGGTCAACAGCTATAAGAGGCTCGTCCCAGGCTTCGAGGCACCAATATACCTGGCATGGAGCAGGGCGAACAGGAGCGCGGCGATAAGGATACCAGTCTACAAGAAGAAGATGAGCAGTGCAAGGCTAGAATACAGGAGCCCCGACCCGAGCGTTAACCCTTACCTTGCACTCTCAGCAATAATACTGGCAGGCCTGGACGGTGTGAGGAGGAAGATAGACCCCGGCAGCCCGGTGGACGAGAACATATACCGTATGAGCCCGGAGCGTCGGAGGCAGCTGGGCATCAAAGTGCTCCCGCGCAGCCTCGACGAGGCGCTTGACTGTCTCGAGACCGATAACGAGTGGCTCCTCCAGGCATGGCCCAAGGAGCTCGTGGAGGCCTACATAGAGCTCAAACGGGAGGAGGCTAGGACTGTTAACAGCTACGTGAGCCCGGCGGAGATACAATACTATTTCGGCCTCTAACCGTAATCCTTAAACCTTTCCTCGCCAACAATAAGCCCTCTCCAATGGTACCCCCTAGCCTCCCAGTAGCCGTCCAAGTACTCCTCACCCACTAATAGCATCCGTAGCCACTTAACACTCTTCCACCCGTAGAGCCGTGGAATTACGAGTCTAACCGGCCCCCCGTGCTCGTATGGCAGTGGCTTCCCGTTTAGCCCCACAACTACCATAGCATTCTCTAGGATCACCCTATCATAGGGGAACACTGCAGTGTACCCCTTAGCGCTCACAGCTATGATCCACCTACCACTAGTATTGTACGAGTCTAGAAGGTCGAGAAGCCTGACCCCCGACCATTCGATCCGGCCAACGCTCCAGCCTGTAACACAGTGGAAGTCTGCCTGGAACGTTTCAGCCCTACTCTCAAGCTCCCCCAGGCCTACCCTCCTTGAAGGCCGGGGTCCCCCAGCGCTATACGGGCCCACCAGGATCTCGCCTGTCGCGCCAGTCTCCCCACCGTCCTGGAGCGGGGCTTCAGCCGAGTATACAACGGGCTTCCTTATAGTCTTCTGTCCCGGGGGTGACGGTGGAGGATCGAGGGGCCCCTCGACCCCTGTTAACCGGGGGGTGAACATTGAGGACCGGGGAACACCCCCAACAACACCCCTATACACCGCGCCAGCCCAAATAATACGGCCAGAGCGGGTATCCCTCACAGCCCTAGCCTCATACAGGAGGCCCCTCGAATCCCTAGCGACAACCTTGTACACGTTAAACCTCCCGCCTATGAGCTCCGCCGGTAGGACCCTCCTCTCAATACCATCAGCAGAGAACCCTTCCAGGACATGAACTAGACCTTCAACATCCCTAAGCACATCCCCCGGACCTGCAGAGGCGCGTGGGACGCACTCCACAACCGTCGGGGTCCCAGTAAGGCTCGTGGCCCACGAAGAGTAGACCTGGCACTCCCTGACCCCACCCTCCAACACGGGCACCACCAAAACCGTTACCGAAACACATTATTCCCCCTACAAGCGGAAAAGAAATAGTATATAATGGTTGGAGGCCTGCCGGGGCGAGAGCCCCGCAGTCCTCGGGGCTAGCATGGCTGTGAGCCTCGGAGGCTCCACCCCTAGGCTCCAACCACTACTACTTTCCCTCCCTGCCGGGGCCTTACAAGCCAGTATCCTATAGCTACTAGGACTAGCAGAGCCCCCACTATAATATAGGGGAGCCTGGGGCCCAGGGGCTTGTAGCCGTATAGGGCCCCGCCTATCATCGGGCCAACAATCATGCCCAGATTGTTTATAGCGTTCGACAGGCCAACTATAGCGCCACCCCCGGCCCCCTCGACTAGGGTCGCGTTCCTCGTGAGAGGCATGCTGGCCCGCGAGCTGGCACCGGCGAGCAGGTAGAAGGCCAGCAGGCTCCACAGGCCGGACGCCATGCCTATACCTATACCTCCCAGAGCGGCGCCGAGGAGGACGCTTGTCAGCGCTATAGGGAGTCCTCTTATGTCCCCGAGCCTTCCCGCTACGAGCCCTACTGCCGCGCCGGCAAGGCCTGTTAGTAGGAGTATGTTGCCGAGGTCCTGTTTAGTTGTGCCGAATATTTCGTGAGCGTAAATGTAGAAGTATTCTCTCATAAGGCCGCTCAGCATGCCTACAGTGAACGCCGCCACCAGGACCCATACTATGAGCCCGTGCCTGGCGGCCCGGGCGATGTTACGGGCAAGCCTCCTACCCCCCGCCTCCGGCGTCTCGACACCGATTGTCGATATGAGTAGTGTCACGCCGGCCAGGAACATTAGCACGCTGCTCCACCTAATCATCGCGGCGTAGCTAGCATGGAGAAGCCCGAAAAGCTTGTTGCCGAACGCTATCCCTACAGTGCCGATGGCGAAATATATGCTTAGAGCCGTGTTACTCCTAGGCTTCGCTAGATGGGCGGTTATTGTTTGCACGCTCGGCCACGTGAACCCTGCCAGGAGCCCCCACAAGCCCATGAGGACTAGTATCGCGCCCACGCTATCCATCGAGGGGATAGTGTACGCTATCAGGCTCGCGAAGAATACAGGGGTCGACGCGAGGATCCAGCGTATCCTCCTGCTCAGGTCCCCGAGGAATCCCCCGAGCACGCTGGCCAGAGCCCTACCGGTCATGAACCCGCTTGTCAGCCCGGCAGCGGCCAGGACGGAGCCGTGGAGCGTGTAGCGGACGAAGTAGGCGATGCTCGGCCTGTTAAGCCCGCTAGCAGTGCTGGCCAGGAACACTGCTACCAGTATTCCAGCATACCTCCTGGTCCACAAGCTATACTGCACCCTCCGCCTAGCAGGCCTACTGGTGGTGTAGGGAATAAACGTTCTCCTCCTAGCCGCTCAGCCCACCCTCTTGTAGGCCCTGCTTCTAGCCAGGTGCTTCTCCTTCTCCTCGGGAGTGGTAACGTGTATGTCGGCAGGATGGTATGGTGTTAGTCTCGCAGCCCTCCTAGCCGCTTCCAGCCTCCTCCGTATCTCCTCCTCGGAGAGCCTCTCCCGTGTCACAACGAGCAGGTCAACGTCATGGCTCCCTTCCAGGTCGCCGCGAGCCACGCCTCCCACAAGGTATACCTCCGCCTCCCTGAAAACCTTTCTCAGCTCAGAGGCAAGCCTCGGGACCCACTCCTCCCATCTCTCCTTCAACTCTTCTCTGGCGCGGAGCCTCTCGTCAATATACCTCGGCATGGTCCTGCCCGTGACCTTCCTGTATAGGAGCTCGACCAGTATGCTACCTGCGAGGAGGGAAACGAACAGCACTATAGCCTCCCTGTCCAGCACTGCCATCCTATACAGCATTATTGCTAGGGCGGCTACGCTCAGGATTGTGCCTAGAAGCGTGAGGACAGGGCTGGCACGGGTCTTCCTGCGGAGCTTGTAGGCCGCATAGTTCACGCTCGCGAATACTAGGAGGAAGCTCCCGCTACCTGCAGTGCTTATCTCGTCCAGTGTGGCCCCGAGGGCTAGGGCGAGGCTTAGAATAGCTATTATGAGGAGGCCCTCATAGGCCCCCCTCCAGACCCGCCTTCCCAGTATCTTAGGCGCCTGGCCATACTTTGCTACAACGTACGACATGCGGGCGGTACCGTAGAGGGTCGCGTTTATCGCGCTCCCAGTGCTTGCGAGCGCCGCCGCGACCACGAGGAGGAAGCCAGCCTCCCCCAGTCTTGGCTCCACCACTATTGCTAGCGCGTAATCTCTAGCCTTCGCCACCTGTTCTGGTGTGAGCGTCCCGCTAGCAACGATAGCGACAAGAACGTAGACTGTTACGACAACGATAACACTAGCGTAGAGAGCTCTCGCTAGAGTGTCGAGGCTTGACGCGTCGTGGGCGGCGTTGGATACGAGCTCGAAACCCTCGTATGCCAGGAATATTATCATACCGCCCGCGATGATGTTCGTGAGGGGCGGCCAGTGGCTAGGGCTAAGCTTACTCCAATTTATCATCCCCCACGCTACGATAACCACGAAGATAAGCACTGAGAGCTTAAACCCTACAAGGGCCAACTCCACCCTACCACTAGTCTTAGCGCCCAGCAGGTTCACGAACGTCAGGGACGAGATAACCAGTATGACGAGAACAGTGTAGGCCTCCCGGTAGTATCTGGGCCCAAGAACGCTAGCACCATAGCTTCCAAAAGCATGAGAGTACAATGCTATCATCACGATATAGGCTGCCAGGAGCATGATGTTCAGGCCGCCACTAACAATATTGTCACCGTAGGCCTGGACTATGAACTCTATAGTTCCGCCCTCACTGGGGAACCTCCTAGTCAGCTTAGCATAGCTATAGGATGTTAGAAGCGCTATAAGCCCGGCTAATAGGAAGGCTAGGAACGCGGCGCCATCGCTTAGCTGTAGGCTTAAGCCGAGCACAGCGAAAATACCGCCGCCTATCATGCCGCCTACTCCAATGGAGAAGAGCTCCCAGAATCCTAGCTTCCCGGACCCGCCACTCGTCATGTCGGGACGGCACCAAGCATAACACTATGCGCAAACGGTTTAATAGTATTGTCGGAGCTAAAATATTATTTAAAATATATAGTAGTGCTCCACCCCCATAGACCGTCTTCAACGAGACGATACTATAAAGCCTCCAGGCCGCCGGTCGGCCGAACACTCATACTTATAGGGCTCTATGAGCGTGAGAGCAGTCTTACCACAAACCTCCTCCGGGACCACAAGACCCGTTTCAACAATCCTCGCTAGCCTCCTGAGAGTTCCTGCCATTAGGCTTAAGCCTGGCAGCCCTCACAATAATATACCCCCAATTCCTATGGCGGTGAAGAAGTCTGGGAACAACAGTCCGAGGATGACCGTTCCCGTGCCGACGTCGCCTCTCTCGATAGTAAGTACTATAAGAATAGCGCTCTCGCGCGAGGCCTTCTCGCCGCACCCAGTTTTTAGCAGTAGCGGGGTCATAGTAGAGGTAAC
The DNA here is from genome assembly GCA_026986415.1 of Acidilobaceae archaeon. Taxonomy (GTDB): domain Archaea; phylum Thermoproteota; class Thermoprotei_A; order Sulfolobales; family Acidilobaceae; genus S143-63. The sequence goes on along the minus strand of JALSOR010000017.1, from coordinate 3,425 downwards.
CGTTTGGGCCTCAGTAGTACGCGGCCATATTCAATACTATACGCTCCTGGCTGGCTCCTTAGACGTTAAAGATATTATATGTTAGAGGAATTTTTATTTCCTGTCCTGAACGCTACTGTTATTCTTGTTCCACAGGCCGGAGGACCTGCTCCACAGCAGCCTACCGGTCTCATCCCTAATCTCGACTATCCTATGATAGGGGATCGCGGTATCATCCTCCAAGTATATAGCCCAGGAATCGCTATGAACTATCCTCCCGCCGGGAACGCAGACGAGCTTCTCGCCTACCTCCTCCCTGCTCACATAGCAGACCTTGAACCTCCCCTCCAGCTGGTAGAGAGCTCTCCTCACCATAGACTTTATAATACTCCTCTTCCTGGCCATGCCGTGCGCATCCCCTATTTACTCCCGCATTTAAACCTTGTTTCGGGCCAGTCCAGGTTAATACCGTGTTCGACCGTTGGGGAGGGCTACCTCTTGGCTGATAGCGGATACTACGCCAGAGGCCGTGCTGGCCGCGTGGAGGGAGGCCTGATAGGCGTATGGTTCGGCTCCCTGGTATATGCCGTCTCATACATGCTGGCTGGCAGGCCACATACCAGCCTCCCGGTAAGGCTGCTGTCAGTGCTCCTCCTTCTCGGGGCCCCCCTAGCGGCTAGGATAGCGTGGAGGGGAGACTCCAGGGTCCGGGTGCTCGTAGGGCTCACCTACACCGTGGGGTACTCCCTGGTGCTCCTGGAAGCCTGGAAGCCTGCGGGGTTCGCCCTAGCGGTGGCGTATGCAGTGGCGCTGGCCGTTGTCTCCTGGGCCTGGAGGGGTGTAGGGGTTATAGTGGGGGGTGGAGCGCTACTCGCGTTCACCGGGGGGTTAACGGCTGCAGCCTACGGCGCGACACCCCTAGAAGCACTCCTACCCAGCATATACAGTCTGGCAAGCATAACAGGGGCTGGAGCCAGGGTCGTAAAGGCAGGGTATGTGAAGATCGCTGCGATCGGGGGATTCCTACTCCTAGCACTGTACTCCCTCATCGCGGCTGAGAATGGAGGGCCGTGGGCCCCCTACGCTCTAATAGTAATAGACTCTCTCATACGCCTAACAGTGGTACTTGGCGGCCTAGCCGCGAGGATGGGAGTGAAAACGTACGGGTATGCTGAAGCGGTAAATACCAGTATTGTAATGCTGCTGGCGGGCTACATGTTATCGAGGGGTGTTTAGAGGGATGGGAGTGCAGGATCGAGCATGTGAAACTATTAATATTAGAGATTGCACTATAATCACGGTTTGCCCTCCAAGCCCCGATGCCGCGAGCGGGCCTAGGGGCTCGGGGCAGATAAACACTATAGTGAGGGGGGACGAGGTTATCTACAGGTACTCTTCACCGATGGGAGGGGGCTTCACTGTGAGGGCGAAACTTGACGCCCTCTCAGACCCCTACTGTACCGGAGCCGCCCGGGAAGCACTGGTTGGGCTCCTGGTGAAACATCTCTCACAGGATCCCGGGCTCCCAAGGATAATGTTTATTGTTGAACAGAAAATGTTCGGGTAGAGGAAGAACTCTAATATAATAGTGAGCCCGGCTAACGTTTGGGTTCATTGGGTGTTACGTGTTGGCCGATGATCATGCCTGTGACGCGGAGGTTATACCGGAAGGGTTTGACAAGCTGAAATTGAGGGTCTGCTCTGACTGTCTCCCCAAGATACTGGGGCGGGCGCGGACACTGATCGAGGTGCCGTTAAGCCTGCTCAGGGCTGACGCAGCCTACAGCATACTGGGCGAGACGGCTGCTGGGTTCCTGCTGGGCATATACGCTGTTGAGGGGGAGTGCCCCGCCATAAGGGAGGTCGCGGAAACCTATAGGAGGAGGGTTATAATCGAGGAGTTCTACCAGCTGTACAGCTGGCTGGGCGGCATACTCCGGGATGCCAGAGTATCACCACTATACATTCCGGCAGTCAGGGCTTGGAGGATTGGAGGGCACGTCTCAAGCATTATATCACGCCAGCTCCACGGCAGTACCAGGGAGGAGCTTGAAGAAACCTACCACGAGGCAGCGGTCAGCCTGGGCCTCCTGAGGGACGGGAAGGTCAACGTTAGGGCGGTGAGAACGCAGGGTAGGGCTGAAAGCGAGTCGTACAGGCGGGGCCTAGAAGCGGCGTGGAGCGTGTACCGTAAGACTCTCGGGCAGTTTCTAGGCCCCATTGTGAGTGACGAGCAGACCCACATGCTAGTCGAGAATCCAGGCCTGCTAGTCGAGCTCCCGGAAGGATCCTTCACGCTGGAGAAGCACACTCCCGAGACGCTATCATCCCAGATAACGGGGGACGGCACGCTCTGCAGGCCGCCAAGCCCTCTGAGCTCGAGCCTCGCATGCAGGGGCGAGGATGGTAGAGCGGTAGTTAAAATATATGGGAGGCTGGCCGTGAAATGGCTCCCCGCAGCTATTGCCAGTCCGAGAGAGGCGAGGTACCTTGTCACGCCAAGGGCTAGGATGGCTAACGAGTACTACTGGCTTAGACGGCTGAGGAAGGCTGTGGCGACACCCAGGATACACGCTCTCGCGGTGAACCCGTCGCGCATGATGCTCCGAGACTATATCCCCGGGGTTCCAGCCTTCGACAGCGAGGAGAAGAGGCACTGGGAGACTGCTGGGAGGACTCTAGCCTTCCTCCACAAGCATGGCGTCGCGCTGGGAGACCCTAACCCTGGCAATTTCATCGTGGACGAGGAGAACCCGGACTATTCTGCTATTGTTGACGCGGAGCAGGCTAGGCCGTACGCCCCGGTGGCGGGAGCGTGGGATCTAGTCGTGTTCACGGTATATCCGCTGCTCTTCGGTAAGGATAGGAGCCTGGTCGAGTCGGCGGTTGAAGCTTACAGGCTCGAAGACCCGGAACTGTATAGGAGGCATACGGAGATCCTCTCGCAGGGGATAGGATGGGGAGGGGTGAAACTGCTGGGTCCCGTATACTTGCAGGCTAAGAGGATACTCCTAGGCTGAGCGTCCCATCCCGGGTGGGACCGGTCCCACTGTTAGCCGGCCCACTACCTGCACTCCCATTTAATTCTAGAGCACTATAAAACCATCACTTACAACTTTATGTGTACCCGGTGAGAGGTGAGAAGAAGATGATAGGGAGAATAACGAGAAGAGCGCTCAGGAGGGGGCAGGACAGGGGAGACCTGCCAGCAGGACTGCCCAGCACTGTAGTAGAAGAGCTCATAGACATGGTCCAAGAACCCATACTCCAGCCCGCAGCCCCGGCAGGCCAGTCGGGCAGGGAGAGGGAGAAGGACAGGGTATACGCCAAGTACGGATACCTGATATTCCTAGGACCCTTCCACTAGGCCTAAGCCGGAGAGGCGGTCCCCCGGGAGGGCCCTATCCCCCGGGTTGCTCGAAGCCCCGGTTAAACCTTATTTCCCA
>JALSOR010000016.1 GCA_026986415.1 Acidilobaceae archaeon | reverse complement strand
AATAATCGCTAGACACGTACAGTACGCGAGAAGCGGGGAGATCCTCCTAGCCTCGGGCCATAAAGGTATAGGCTACTACCCTCCAGGACAGGCATGGAAAGATCTCGTAGCAGACCCGATCAGGATATACGAGCTCGCCCTGAAAAGGCTCCCCCCGCCCCCACATGCCGGGCCTGCCCCGGTAATAGGAGAGCTTATGGGGCAGGTAAGGCGTGAGGAGACGAGAAAACACCGGTGGCTCATAGAGGACAGGATCCTACACCTAGCCCGGACAGACCTGTCCCCGAGAGGCTTCCTACTCCTCGAAACCGGCGGGGGCTCACGGCTTACCGGGGAGCTGCACGTGATACCCTGGGCGGACGGGGATACGGGGAGCACGCACTGCCCCTCAGGCTGGGAGCCGGGGATAAAGCTTCCAGGAGCGGCAGGCAGAGCGTACCCTGCAGGTTTAACGTTGCGGTGCCGCTTCCAGGTCCCCCGGCGGTGACCGGAGCCTGCCATCCGTATTGGGCGGAGTGTATGGGTATTACCATGCCTACGCCCAGGTATCCCCCTCCAGGGGGAAGGCATTTCTAATTGGAGATCCGTGTTGGAGGCCGCCAGGCTTGAAACGCTAGAGGCTGACGCCGGGTACGGGATACGGGTGAGACTCCTCCACTATAACCCTGACGGGGAGAGGATTGTCGCTGCGAGCGGGAAGCTCAGCCTCAGCCGGAAACCTCTCGACAGGATACTCTCCATACCCGAGGAGGAGGTGGAGGAGTGGATAAGGGAGACCCTGGCCCGGGGCCATATGAGCCCCTGGGAGCACAGCGTCTACACGTGGACCGTTGAGGGCTGCACGCGCGTCTGCAGCCACCAGCTCGTGAGGCACAGGATCGCGAGCTATATACAGCAGAGCATGCGCTATAGTGAGGCCGCGCTCAGGGATCTAGCCCTCATGGCGGCGGGCCTGGCGGGTGTGGAGTGTCCTGCGAGGCCTGGGAGGTCGCAGCAGGAGAGGAGGTCCGCTTATGCATGCTACAGTAGGGCGGTCAGGGAGGCCCTGGAGGCTGTGGGGCCGGCCGGGCTCTATAATGCGGTGTTCAGGGCGTACCTTATACCGTACCCTGCAGGGTCCCCCCAGGGCCTGGAAATGGCCCGCACAGCGCTGGAGGCGACCGCGACATACTACCACCTCCTCTCCCTAGGGGTCCCGCTCGAGGATGCCCGCTATGTTATCCCACACATGGTGAGGACCAGGCTCATAGTGACCATGAACGCTAGGGAGCTGGCCGAGAGCTTCATCCCCCTCCGCTCATGTATGAGGGCCCAGTGGGAGATTAGGCTCGTGGCCTGGGCGTTGAGGGGCCTCCTGTTAAGGGTCCACCCGAGACTCTTCAAGTATACGGGGCCAAGGTGTGTCCTGGCGGAGAACAGGCTTCGCCCCAGGCCTGTGACGCCGGAGGAGATAGCCTCGGGCAGTGTGGCGCCACTGCTGGAGAGGTGCCCGGAGGGCGTCCCGCGCCGGGGGATACCTGCGTGCCTCGGGTCCGCTATGGGCTGGAGGCGTGGGGGCGTATAGCTGGGCGTGTATGTGCTTGCCCTCATGGTTGAAGTATTTTACTCCTAACAGTTCTAATATATAGTATTGTGCTAAACTGTTCTGGGAGGCGTGCCGGGTCTTGTCAGGGCTCGAATCCTACAGGGACAGGCCTATCTACAGGCTTATAAGCGACGGCTACTATGACCCCACAGCCCGCTTGAGGGTCCGCCATATACGCGGGGAGAAGATGTATGTCGATAGTGGGGACTGGCAGCTTGAGGGCCCCCTCAGGATGCTCTTCCACGTTCTAGACCCTGAGGTGGCGAAGGACCCCGAGCACCTCGTGGTTTACGGTGGGACCGGCCGTGCCGCGAGGAGCTGGGAGGCGTTCGAGAACATCGTTGACGCCCTGCTCACAATGAAACCAGACGAGACACTCGTAGTCCAGAGCGGCAAGCCCGTGGCAGTATTCAAAACCCACAGGATGGCCCCGAGGGTGCTGATAAGCAACGCCATGCTCGTACCGAAATGGGCCGACTGGGAGATATTCCGCGAGCTGGAAGAGAAGGGCCTCACAATGTACGGCCAGATGACCGCTGGATGCTGGGCCTATATAGGCACGCAGGGGATACTCCAGGGAACCTATGAGACCTTCGCCTACGCCGGGGAGAAGCATTTCGGCGGCTACGGCCTAGAAGGGAGGTTTGTCCTGAGCGCCGGCCTGGGCGAGATGGGCGGGGCCCAGCCCCTCGCCGCCACGATGAACGGTGCCGCCGCCCTCATCGTAGAGGTCGACAAGAGGATGATCGAGAGGAGGATCCGCCACGGCTACCTCGACACTTGGACCGACAAGCTCGACAGGGCCGTGGACATGGTGTTGAAGGCCAAGGAGAAGGGGGAGCCCCTCAGCGTCGGCCTCCTCGGGAACGCCGCCGAGGTCTACCCCGAACTGTTAGAGATGGGGGTCATACCCGACGTGGTCACCGACCAGACCCCGGCCCACGACCCGCTGAGCTACGTGCCGGCAGGGCTCACCCTCGAGGAGGCTGAGAGGCTGAGGGTGGAGGACCCGGAGAAGTATGAGAGGCTGAGCCTGGAGAGCATGAAGCGCCACGTCCAGGCAATGGTCGGGTTCCAGGAGAAGGGGAGCGTAGTGTTCGAGTATGGTAACAATATACGTAAGATGGCGTACGATGCCGGCTACAAGGACGCGTTCCGCTTCCCAGGCTTCGTGCAGGCATATATCAGGCCGATGTTCGAGGAGGGACGCGGCCCGTTCAGGTATACGAGCCTGTACGGCAGGGAGAAGGACATCTACAGGCTCGACGACGAGCTCATAGCAACCTTCGGCGACAACAAGAGGCTTACCCGCTGGGTGGAGAAGGCTAGGAGGCACGTCAAGTTCCAGGGGCTCCCGGCCAGGGTCGTATGGCTAGGCTACGGTGAGAGGGCGAGGTTCGGCAAGCTCATGAACAGCCTCATAAGGCTGGGAGAGATAGGGCCCATGTGGATCGGCAGGGACCACCTAGACTCGGGGAGCGTGGCCAGCCCCTACAGGGAGACCGAGGGCATGAAGGACGGGAGCGACGCGATAGGAGACTGGCCAGTGCTGAACGCCCTGCTCAACACTGCAGCCGGCGCCACATGGGTGTGCTTCCACCATGGCGGGGGAGTAGGGATAGGCTACAGTATACACGCCGGCATAGGACTAGTACTAGACGGCTCCAGGGAGAGCGAGGAGAGGGCGGAGAGAGTGCTAACGGTAGACCCCGGCCTTGGGGTCGTACGCCACGCGGACGCGGGATACGAGCTTGCAAGGAGGACCCTGTGCGAGAAGGGTATCAAGTCGCCCAGCATAAAATGCTAGCCCCCCAACCCCAAATATTTCTACTTTTATTCTGGAGGCTTCAACACGTCCTCCGCCGTGAATATCCACGGAGGCTTCTCCCCGCCCTTCACGCTCCTAGCAAACACGTACACCCCCGCAACAGTGTAGCCTTTGGGGAGGAGTCTAGCCGCGCGTAGGAGGGCCTGCTCCCTCACCTGGCGCGCGCTCCGAGGGGTTATATCGCTCCATTTGGCCTCGGCTATAATAGCCCTCCTACCGTCCGGGTCTACCACTGCAACATCTATCTCCTCCCCCTTATGCTCCAGCCTGCCGGTGAGAGTGTAGCCTTCCGACGAGTGCCTGGCGAGCAGGTAGCTCCTGGCGATATCCTCCCATACGGGCGAGACGAAACCGTCTAAACGGCCCATGACGATCCTGTAAGCCTCATCCAGCCTGCCAAGCTCTAACAGGTCCACCACGGGCTCGACCAGGGAGTACCAGGCTCTCAGGACCGGGTCCGCGATAATGTAGCGGCCCTTCTTCTTGAACAGGGGCACATCCCGCCTGACAAACCCTAGGCTCTCCATGACGTGCAGGTACTTCCTCACATGGCCCTCCTCCAAGCCTGTAACCTGGGCTATCTGCGAGGGCCTGCCCAGCCCGCGCGCGAGAGCGGAGAGTATAGTGCTGTAGACTCTGGGCTCCCTCAGCTCCTCGCGGAGTAGCAGGTCCTTCTCGTCTCTTAGCGGGGCGCCCGGAGCGACTATGAGGGTCCTAACCACGTCTCCAATATTCTTGGACCCGCGGAGGAGGCAGAGGTAGAACGGTATCCCTCCCACGAGCGCGTACGTCCTCACAATATCCGCGGGCCCCAGCATTGGTAGTAGCGGTGAGACCTCCCAGGGCTTGAGAGGGGCTAGGCGCAGCCTATAGTTTGTCCTAGCATATAGTGGGCTCGCGCCCCCAAGCACGTAGCTTTCCATGACACCTATAAGGCTGCCCGTAATAACTAGGAGGAGCCCCGTGTCTGCTAGCTCGCCGTCCACGAACTCTTGGAGCTCGCTGAGCACTATACTGTCAGACCTGGCCCAGTAGGTGAACTCGTCTATCACCACAACCTCGGCACCGCTACGGGAGGCTAGCAGTAGCAGGTCGCCCAGTCTCCGGGGCGAGAGCCTCGCTATTAGCGGGTCGCCGAGCTGTCTTGAGAGTGTCTCTGACATTAGCCTTAAATTGTACTGGTGCCCAGCGATCTGGGCTAGATAGTATGCTCCCCTAGCCCCGGAGCGTTGGAGCCACTCCCTTACTAGGCGGGTCTTACCTATCCTCCTCCTACCATAAACGACTATGAAGGCGGGCCTCGACCTGTAAGCCCTATCTAGGGCTTCAAGCTCTCGCTCCCTATCGACAAACGGGCAGCTACCATGCACGCAGAGTAAGCTACTCAAGATTCACTACACCCAGAGTAACGTTCAGGCACTATAAGAGTTTA
>JALSOR010000015.1 GCA_026986415.1 Acidilobaceae archaeon | reverse complement strand
CTCATCTGCAGGACGACCCTAGCGTACTGGGGGGCCGTGCTGTAGACCTCGAACGGCCTGGTCTTGTTGGCCTTGTATAGGGTTTTCAGGAGCTCCTCCCTCTCCTCGGGTGTGAGGTCGAGCCAGGAGTTCTCGACCCCGCGCCCTACGGGGACGAAGTTGAAGAATATGACCCTCCTAACACCTATATCCTCTGCCAGGTCCAGGATGTCGTCCACCTCGTGGATGTTCAGCTTGGTTATGGTGACGGCCATCCCATTGTTCACTCCAAGCTCGACAGCGTTCCGGAGAGCCTGGACAGCCTTGTTCCAGGCCCCGGGAACGCCGCGGAACCTGTCGTGCACCTCTGGCCGTGCACTGTCAACGCTGACCTCAATATACCTCACCCCGGCTTCCACAGCCTTCTTCAGGAACTCCTTGTTGGCGAACCTGGTACCGTTTGTTGCAACGCTCACGTAGATGAACCTGTCGCTCAGCTCCCTGACTATCCTTAGGAAGTCCGGGTGTATGGTGGGCTCGCCGCCGCTAAGCGCTACGGCCGCTACCCCAGCCTCGTCCAGCATCTCGACCAGGCGTATCTTCTCCTCTAGCGTGAGCTCGTCGGGCCTAGGCTTGTCTGCCCTCTGGTAGCAGTGCATGCACCGGAGGTTGCACATGTTCGTGAAGTTCCATACTATGAGGAAGGGGGCGGGGAGCTTCTGTGGTACTGTCACCCCGTACTTTCCGAGCCCTTCGAGTACGAGGGCTATCCCCCTCCTCACGCTCGGGTCTTTCAGCCCCTCCTTAGCGGACTCCTTGTCGGCGTGGAGTATCCTGAGCCCCAGGTTTATCGTGCGCCGGAGCATCCATCCGAGGAATCTCGCCGTGATGGGGCAGCCGTATACTTGCTCGTCAACGTACTTGCTGAGCGCGTGGAACACTATGCTTGCCCTAACGTTCCTATCGTAGTCCTTGTAGTAGCATTCTGTTCTTTTGCTGGCGGCTTTCAGGTATGCTCTGGTTGCGGGGTTGTTGAATACTAGTCTTATCCCTGTGAGGAGTTTTCCCATACCCCCGTTCCTATTGTTCTCCTCTAGGAGGTCGGGGTCTCCGACTGTCATGCTCGCCTCACCATGTAGTAATTGTATGGTGTGAATGGAAACGATATGTCTACTCGTAGATCGGGGCGGGGAGTGATGCATGGCCACTTGTAGATTATACAAACCATAAACTCTACACTCTCCCACCAACAAGAAAACGCAGCAACGGGCTCACAGACAACAACTCACCCCTACTATGCGGGACGACGGGGAGGAAGAACTCTAGAACATTAGCCCACCTACCGATAAGCCGGAGCACCCCGTCAACGAGAACCTCGGGGTCAGACCTCCCCCACACCAGATCCTCCAGCAGGCTGGCAGCCATCCTAGTAATCCCAGGATTCGCCCTCTCAAGCCACGCGAGAACCCTGGCAATATTAGTCTTGAAAGTGTTACCGTAGACCTCGCCGTGGAGCCTGACAAACAAGAGGTTACTGTTGGAGGTGAACACGAGATCCTCCCACGGGATCCTGCGCCTGTCACGCTCATCCACGGGCACGAGGAGACCGTTGCGGCATAACACCTCGTATACCGGGCCCCTAAGCCTTTCAGCCTCCAACGTGAAAACACTATTCCTAACCCTGTATAGGACCACGCGGTGGACCCCCTCAGGCATGTGGTTCCAGAACGTGCGTAGCCTATACTGGGAGGCGCCCAGGCTCCTAAGGAGGCCTGACGACACGAGGGGCGGGTCCCTACATTCTAGCCCGAGAGATACGCAGCATGAGACCAGCGTCTCGGCTGCTTTTATTGTGAGGTCGAGGTTCTCCTTTGACTTGGCCCATCTCGCGAGATGGGGGGAGACGGGGTCCAATCGTTACACCATGCATAGGGACTATCTTGGTTAGGCCATTAATGGTTTTTCTTTAAAATACTATAATTTGAAATATATATTATTGGTATGTAGTGCATATTTAGGTGAAAGAAAGTAACCATTTAATCGCCGATCCAGCAACAATAAATAATGGGTATAAAGCCATACTATTGGCGATAATACTCCCTCTCCACGTATTCCCATATCATCGGGAGTCATACCCTAAGGTTGCCCTAAAGGGCGCAAGGTGATGCAAAACTATGAGGGCACGCTACCTGCCACCCATAACCTTCAAGAGACACCTAGACACGCGCAAAATACTCCTAGGCTATGAAGATTCTTACGAGGAACTATACAGGATATTAGAAGGCCTTGTCGAGCTCGGAATCGAAAATAAAACCATGGGCCTGAACTGGATACTAGACCTATACCTGAACACTCCCACACTCATAGAGGAGTGGCGGGTCATAGGAACCGACGAGCACCCCCTACTAGTGCGCCCAAAAGATTATGAAGCCAGCATTTCAAGCCTAACATGTATGATAGCGGAAAGCTTCCTCGCGAGCAAAGAGGCAAGCAGCCTGTTCATCCAATCACTCCCTCGAGATCCCATGGACTTCCACGTTGAGATACTAGAGAAGGAGGATGCGAGGAGTATAGCGGATAGGATAGCCCAGCTCCTAGGTATAAGAAAGCAACACGTAAAAAGCGAACGGGTAGTAGGAGAATATCGCAACCTACTAGTAGCAGGGCCCACGGTTTATGGCGGTAGGACATCGAATATTGACATGGTAGATTGCTTCCTCGAACTGTCAGGCACGAGAAAGGGGCTACCCCTAGTTGAGGCTCTCCAAAGCATTGACGCTCTATTGCAGCGTTACGGCCATGTTATAGTTGAGCTGCCGGGAGGCGGCAGGGCCTGCATACTCGGGGATTTCGAGGGCTGTGAATATTTGGTTCTGGTATCGCTTGACAGTGGTCTCGACATAGAATGTTATAGAAATAAAAATGAGATTATTAAATATTTTGAAAACAATTTTAATAATATTATAATTAGAAATGTTGTACAATGGGGGAGAAGAGAGAAAAGTTTTCCCAGTTCCAGTAGGGCTGTGAGGAGAGGGTGAGCTGTACCCTGACGACCCCCTAGTACTCCTGGGGGATGAGTGTAGAGGATGGCTCTGAGCCGTAATATTTAATATTTCTCGTACTATTGTGGAGTGGGAATGTTAAACGAGAATACTTACTATAAACATATGCGCCATCCCGGGTGTCCAGTTTTTTACCTTATCGTATAGACACTAGATTCTCCCAGGAGACAAGGCTACACGGTAACCGTCCAAGCGTGCCGTCGCCTCCCCTCCCACAGGCGGACCCTAGGATAATGCATGGTGGAGGGTGTTAACATTGGCGGCCAGGGACCTGCTCGACAAGGGATCGCTACGCCTGAGGCTGTCATCGCTGATAGAAGGGCTGACATACGCGGAGAAGTGGCTTGTCCTCGGAATACTTGTCGGGCTTGCTAGCGGCCTGTTCGTGCTAGGGTTCTTCATGGGGCTCCACAAGGTTGTAGAGATGGTAGCTTATTTTATAGGGGAGCGCAACGTTGAGATAAGCCCTCTAGAGGCCGACCTGTCCACTGCTGTGGTGAAGGGTGGCTTCGATCCTGTACGCTTCTACCTCGTACTACTGGCGGGGGCCGCTATGAGCAGCCTTATAGTATACACCTTCGCTCCCGAGGCTGAGGGCCATGGGACTGACGCTGCCGTGGCAGCTTTCCATAGGAGGGCCGCCATAATACCGTTCAAGGTACCGATAGTGAAGGCCGTGGCCAGTGCTATAGCGATAGGCAGCGGTAATAGCGGGGGCGTCGAGGGTCCCAGCGTGCAGATGGGGGCCGGTATAGGGAGCACTATTGGGAGGCTCCTCCACCTCACACTTAGCGACAGGAGGATAGTGCTCACAGCAGGGATTGCTGGGGCTCTAAGCGCAATGTTCCGTGCCCCGATCGGGAGCAGCTTCTTCGCGGTGGAGGTGCTATACAAGAGGGACATGGAGGTCCAGGCGTTCATGCCCAGCATTATAAGCAGTATTGTCAGTTTCGCCGTAACGGCCCCCTACTTCAAGTATGGGACCATGCTCCCCACGATACCTATAAACAATGCCGTACTGTACAAGCCCACGACAATACTTCTCCTCCTAGGCCTGGGAGCCTTCACAGCCCCGTTCAGCTGGCTCTACGTTAAAACCTTCAAGTTCTTCAAGCAGAAGTTCGACTGGCTGGTGGAGGAGAAGGGGCTCAACATCTATCTCAAACCGATACTGGGAACACTCATAGGAGGCATAATAATAATACTGTGGCCCCTAACCTCTGGTAGCGGCAGGGGGGTCCTGAAGCTCAGCCTTGAAGGCAAAATCGTAAACTACGTGCCCCTCAGGGACGTCCTCCCACTATGGCTAGCCCTAATAATAGCCGCGGTCATGAAGATTATAGCGACAAGCCTCACAATCGGGAGCGGTATAAGCGGCGGAGTATACGCTCCAGGCCTCTTCGCCGGGAGCCTCGTGGGGCTAGCATACTACCAGATCGTCAAGCCCTACGCGTCAGACCTAGGCCTGACCCCACACCTCTTCGCCTATATCGGTATGGCCACGTTCTTCGGCGCCGCCGCCAAGGTGCCGTTAGCCACAAGCGTGATGGTCGGCGAGATGGGGGGAGACTACCTCCTGATAGCGCCGACACTCATAGCAGCCTTCATAGCCAGGGAGCTCGTCGGCGACGATAGCATCTATGAGAGTCAGATCCCGAGGAGGCTGCACGAGGAGGCTGTAACGGCTGAGAGCATACTGGTAATGCTGAAAGACTCGGGCGAGAAGCCAGACGTTAAGGCCAGCGAGATAATAGACACCTCGTACAAGCCTATAAGTATCAGGGCAACGCTGAGGGAGGCCATAGCTTTAATGATGCAGGAGAGGGGCCGCATAATACCTGTTGTGGACGAGAACGGCAGGGTGGAGGG
>JALSOR010000014.1 GCA_026986415.1 Acidilobaceae archaeon | reverse complement strand
CGTGTATGAGGGCGAGCCCCCAGCAGGATCCGAGAAGCTCGGCAGCATAGCGTATATTGTGATGAAAAATAAGTAATAATTATTATAATAATAATCCTATAAGCTAGTGAAACACTCCTATTTTTACCTTCACGGGGCTTCCGTACGGTAACGACTGGCAGGTGTACCACGATAATGAAAGTAAACATTATAGATCGGAAGAAAGAGAAGATCGAAGTAACCCCTGAGAGCGAAGAAGACCTGTGGGTCCTTAAAACAGTGCTCCGCCCGGGAGATAAGGTTCGCGGGAGAACGGTTAGAGACGTCTCCCTGAAGGGGAGAGGGGAAAAGGAGAGGCGCCCTATAACCGTTACCTTAGAGGTTAAAAACGTGGAATTCCAGCCTTTCACAGGCAAACTGAGAATATTTGGAGTGATAGTGGAGGGGCCCGAAGAATACGGGCTTCGCGGGAAACACCAGTCTATACTTGTCACTCCAGGCAAGACAATAACGCTTATACGGGATGGTGGGTGGCCGCAGCATTCTATAGATAAGCTATCCTCCTCGGGCCCTAAAGGTAGAGCGGTTATAGTTGCGATAGACTACGACGAGTATGCCATCGCACTGCTATCACCCTTCGGCTATAAGCTTATAGTCGAGGAATCATTAAGGCTCCCGGGGAAGGATGATCCCGAGGCTAGAGAGAGAATTCTAAACCAGTATATTGATAGGATAGCGAAGGCAATTGTAGATGAGGCCTCTAAAAACAACGCGAAACTTGTTATCATTGGGGGGCCAGGCCCGCTCAAGGAGTTGTTAGCTGCTAAGGTTAGAGAGCTTGCTAGGAGTCTTAACGTGATAGTTGATAACGCCTCTATGGGTGGGAGAGCTGGCGTTGAAGAGATACTCCGCCGCCAAACCCTAGCAGAGGCGCTGAAAACCTACTCTGTGGCTAGAGCCGAACATGTTCTGGCCGAAATACTTAGAGAGGCCGCGTCTAACCCGGAGCGCGTCGTCTTCGGCATAGAGGAGGCACTTGAAGCCTCCGAGCTCGGGGCAGTCGATACGCTGCTCATAATAGAAGACCTAGTCTATAGTATCGACGACGAGGAAAGAGAGAAGGCTAACCGCCTGGTAGAGAACACTGAGAAGTACCGTGGCGAGGTGATCTTTATACCCTCCGATTCCCCCATCGGAGAGAAACTCCGAGCTATGGGGGGCGTCCTAGCCAGGCTAAGGTATCCTGTTAGAGGCGGGTAGAGCAGAGCTCAGCAGCGCCGGCCCAGGATCACCACCCCGACCCCCGTAGGGATAAAGGGGTTAGGGCTCACGCTTCGTAGCTGACCAGTCCCGGCTCATCACTGCTCTTCCAGGCTATTGGCCGTCCCCAGGTATTAATTAGCTCTTGGAAGCCTTAATTAGGAATCCCTGCTTGACGGCATAGGTATAAATATTGTCTTAATACTCAGTGTTCCTTGAGTGGGCCCGCATCTACATAATAATGAGCGGTTTGGGGGTTCAACCCTATGAGTAGTAATAATGGTATATTCGCTATCGTCCTGGTTAACACTATTGTTGGTAGGGAGCACGAGGTGGCCTCTAATATTAGGAGGATATTGAAAGCGTTAGGCATTGAGGGTAGCGTCTACGTGACCTACGGCCTCTACGATATAGTAGTATGCTTTAATGCTAAGAGCCTCAAAGATGTGGATAAAGTAGTTACGTCTATAAGAGCTTCTAACGGTGTGCGGGAGTCTGCAACGCTAATTGCCAGTTAGGATCTTAGCTACTCGTGATGCCAGGCTGGCGTTCGGAACAGCTATTACTGTACCAGCTTTTTCCACCTGGCCTGTTCCAATGTTTAACGGTTCACCGTTAGCACCTAGAACCTCTCCTCCACATTCCAATGTTATCCCCATAGCTGCAGCGATGTCCACGTTTCTCAGTTTAGATCTTAAATCTAGGAATAGGGTGCCCCGGCCTATTCCCGTGTATGCTATCTCGAGTGCTGCGCTTCCAAGACTCCTAATCTTGTAGCCCCTGCCGAGCCCTCCTATAACTTCTGCTAGGCGGTGCGCGGCTTCGGGATGTTCTATGTAGACATATATGAACCTGGAAGGGTTGGAGGGCTTTTCCAGCCTTGCAGCCCCCAGGAAACAGCCTCTCCCCCGGCCGAACGATATCACGTCCCCATAGAATATCGGGGCCACCGCTCCGGCTTTCACGTCGCGCAGTGTACCTCCAGATTCTAGGAGTGCGATTGACACGCTGGCCCAGGGGATACAGTTGAGATAGTTCTTGCTGCCATCTAATGGGTCGACTACCGCTGTTACCGGCCCCTCGCCCACTACTCCCTGCTCTTCCGTTACTATCCTAACCTGTCCCAGCTCTCTGCGGAGCAAGTCTATAATGTAGTCCTCCACTTCTAGGTCTACTTGTGTCGTCTCGCCCCTGATAACTCTTGACAACCTACTAATATTAGTGCAGGCCTCGTCCCGCAGTAGGCCGGCCGCTTCGCCCGCGACTCTTACAGCTATTTGGCGGAGATCCTCTGTCTCGAAAAACTGCTCTGGAGCCAATCATTCTGCACCCTATGAGTGTTCCTAGCTGTCTTAGGGGGATTATACGGTGTAGGCTGGGATCTAGCAGTATAGGCTTCGCTAGTATGTCTCGAACTTCTTATATTTAACAATGTTTGTTATATCGAGCTTCTCGAGCTCTCTCAGGACAGTGTCGGGCTCTACCTTTGCCCTTTCGAAATCAACGATTATTGTGCACCCTGCAGTTTCGCCACGCATTATACTTGCACACTTCGAGGCTATGATGTCAGCATTATGCTTCGCGAAAACATTCAATATTTTCGCCAGCGCTCCAGGCTCGTCTTTAAACTCGATCTCGAACTCGTAAATATTGTGAGATCTCGAGGCTACCGGGGAAACAAGTATCTCGCCCCGCTCCACGTCGGCGAGGAGAACCACGTACATGCCCGTGTCTATTCCGAGAGCCTCTCTGAGAGGCTGCGGTATCGTAATGCGCCCTTTAGAGTCTACTTTTACCAGCGCGGACATACGGGTCATCATCGAACACCTAATTCAGTTTATCTTGAAACCGGGTTTTTAACCGATTCCATAGTGTTCTATGATTTCCACTTTGAACGCTAACCATTATTTCCCCCATATAGCGCATCCATAAACTACCGGTGCTAGAGGGTGAAGAGGCTATATAGGATTTATTATAGTGTTTTCGACGACGAAGCTCATGAGAACCTCAAGAGGATCCTCCAGGAGAGGTATGCGGCTAAAATAGTAGACCATAAGAGCCGGGTCCACCCCGACTTCCGCTTCATAGAGCTACTTCTAGACAGGCCTGGCCTTGAGGATGAAATAGCCGATCTTGTAAGGGCCGTGCTGGGAGTGATGCATGTTAGGGTCGACTGGATAGACACTAGCAGGTGATAAGGTCATGGCCCAAGTAAAAGATTACCTGTCGAAAGAGAAATACGACCAGTTCCGCCTGGAAGAGGAGGTCAAAGAGTTCTGGGCTAGAAACAATGTTTACAAGCTAGTCAAGGAGAAATCCTCTCAGAACCAGAAGAAGTTCTACTTTCTAGACGGCCCCCCTTATGCTTCTGCTAAGAGCATACATGTCGGTACGGCATGGAATAAGATAATTAAAGACGTGGTCCTCCGCTATTATAGAATGCGCGGCTATAATGTCTGGGACAAGCCGGGATTCGACACTCACGGGCTGCCAATAGAGGTTATGATAGAGAAGAGGCTGGGGGTTAAGAGTAAGAAGGAGATAGAAGAGAAGATCGGTGTCGACAAGTTCGTTAATGCTTGCAGGGAGTTCGCACAGGAGAATGCTGCCGCTATGACTGAACAGTTCAAAGAGATAGGAGTGTTCATGGACTGGGACAACCCGTATCTAACATTCCATAACGAGTATATCGAGTCGGGATGGTGGCTGATAAAACGTGCTTGGGAGGAGGGACTCCTCTATGAGGGTAAGAGGGTTGTCCACTGGTGCCCGCGGTGCGAGACCACGCTGGCAGACTATGAGGTGAGCGAGTACCGGGTTCTCGAAGACCCAAGCATATACGTTAAGTTTCCAGTTAAGGGCAGAGAGAACGAGTACCTCCTGATCTGGACCACAACCCCCTGGACTCTCCCCGCCAATGCTTTCGTAATGGCAAACCCCGATCTAATGTATGTGCGTGTTAAGGTCGGAACCGATATACTCATAATGGCTGAGGCTAGAGTTCCGAGTGTTATGTCTGAAGCGGGAATCGAGGAATACGAGATACTGGAAGAAATCCCAGGCGAAAAACTGGAAGGGCTCGAATACTCGCACCCCCTAGAGGATCTAGTTCCCGCACAGAAAATACTCGCCCCCTACCATAAAGTGGTTCTCGCGCCAGAAGCTGTAACGGCAACAGAGGGTACCGGCCTCGTGCACAGCGCCCCCGGCCATGGAGAAATCGACTATGAGGTTAACGAGAAGAAGGTCGGAGCCCCGCTAGTATCGCTAGTAGGCAACGACGGCCGTATGACTGAAATGGCGGGAAAGTATAGTGGGCTATACTTCAGGCTCGACGCTAACAAGGCCGTCATAGAAGATCTCAAGGCTAGGGGCGCCCTGTTCCACGAGGGCAGGATAAAACACCGCTACCCCGTCTGTTGGAGGTGTAAAACGCCGCTCGTCCTCAGGGCCACTAACCAATGGTTCATAAATGTGAAGAGGCTGAAAGACAAGCTCATAGAAGAGGCTGAAAAAGTCGAATGGCAGCCACGATGGGCTAAGACCAGGTTTGTGAACCTGCTGAGAGAAGTTAGGGACTGGGTTATAAGCAGGCAGAGATACTGGGGGATACCGCTCCCCATTTGGAGATGCGAGAAGTGCGGGTATACACGGGTCATAGGCAGTGTTGGCGAGCTGAAAGAGCTTGGAGGCAGCGAGCCCGAGGATCTGCACAGGCCCTGGGTTGACAAGGTA
>JALSOR010000013.1 GCA_026986415.1 Acidilobaceae archaeon | reverse complement strand
GATGCCTTGGCGGGCTTCCCCTCCCGGCTCTATCATTGTTTTAACTACTGGGCGGCGATGGTGCCCGCCGGCCTCCGCCTGTCGCACATAATTATAGTCGTAGTTAATAGTTAACTACGGGGTAGCTTTGTCCTGGGGAGGGCTCGGGTTGATGCTGGTTATCAAGACGGTTAAGGGCAGGAAGTACGTTTACGAGCGGTTCCGCCGCGGCGGCAGGGTCTACACCCGGTACATTGGGCCGCTGGAGGAGATGGTGCACACCTGGTAGCTCTACAAGTCTCTGGGCAAGGTCGAGAAGCTGTCGAAGCGTGACCTGCGCAGGCTCGCCCGCATACTCCTCCAGGAGTATGACAAGACTATCAGCAAAGCCGTTGAGAATGCGTGTGTAGTTAAACTCGATGGACTCTGGCGGAGGGCTTGCTGAGGAGTGGTGGGCCCGCGGGGATTTGAACCCCGGACCTCCGCCGTGTAAGGGCGGCGTCCTAACCAGGCTAGACGACGGGCCCTGGCAATACCACCCATGATTAGTAATGTTGGTGCCTAGCTGAGGGTTTATACATATTTTGCTCTATCAGCGGTGAGAATCGTAAATGAGATAACCACATGTTCTGCAATACTGTCACAGTTCAATGAATATGCTGTCGACGACCGGCTTTCATTAGTGAATGTCTTAAAAAGAGCAGTTACGGCTCGCAGATTGCCGCGAGAGTGTGGCAGGGAGGGGTAGCTAGCCGTCTAGCAGGGCCGATCATGTTAAGGTTCCAGTGCCAATATGTCTACTACTTGTTTCTGGCTATATGGGCCCCTCAAGACCAGGTATCAGGCATATCTTCTCTTTCCAAAAACTCGAGGAACGGCGAGCATCAGGGGTGTGGGATTATTCCTGTTGGGACCGTTAGAGCATGCAAAGGGATATGATTGAGTAGGCTTGCTGTTATTGCAGCACATTATGCTGTTGTATTAGACCGCCGAGAAGCCATGCACTATAGTTGTCTCGAAGGACCCTGGTGGAGGGGTTACGGAGATGTGGTGGACCGGCCGGGATTTGAACCCGGGGCCTCCGCCGTGCGAGGGCGGCGCTCTTCCAGCTGAGCTACCGGCCCGACGCCCGACCGCGTCTGGCTGGTCCAGCCATGCTGGTATGTTGCTGTATGCGCTTATAAGGGTTGTCTCGGGTTTGGAGTGTTTTAGCATGGCTCTACTAGTGTCCCAGGCTGTTCTCCTTCAAGGATTATTTTAGCAAGGATTTCCGGGTCTTCCCCGTTTGTGAATAAGATTGGTGTTTTCGATCTTTTCGCGATTTGAAGCGCTGTATGGTCTAGGAGCTCGTATCTTCCTGGTTCTTGCCGGTGGTGATGGATGATGTTTTCTAGCGTGCAGAGGGTTATCCTCCTGAGGAGTCTGGCTCCCTCCTCGTTGGGGGGCCTATCGTATACACCGTTTATACCGCGAAGTAGGTTTACGACAATATCCGCGTTTACAGCTTCGGCGAGCGATAGGGCGACAGCATTAGTGCTTTGCCCTGGCTGTAGGCCTCCCAGGACCGGTATGAGGCCCATGTCGAAGAGGGTTATCGCCTCCTCTAAGGCTTCCGGTATTCTGGGAGACGCGAAGGGTTGCAACGCATACGCTAGGATCCTGGCGTTTAACCTGCTAGCATGTATGCCGAGCAGGTCCTGCATCCCCTTGTTTAGCCCGAGCCTTGCGCCGGCGTTGATGTACTCCCTGGAAATCCCGCCCCCGCCAACAACTACTGCGAGCCTAGCGTGATCTCTTAGAGATAGTAACACGCCTGTTAGACGGGAGAGGTAATCAGGTCTGGGAGGGTAGACCAGGCTTCCGCTAATTTTAACTACGACCCTCGAATACCTGGCCTCTGCCATTTCTAAACCTCGTAGGGCATTGTTCTAGTAGCGGGGAAATAAAGGAGATGTTTGTTGGAGTAACCTTTTAGAGGTAATATTTTATTAGTAACTATTATTTTTATTTTTATGCTAATAGGAGGACCATAGATACTATACTATGTAGTGTCTCGGGCTCCCCCTGGCAGCCTCAAGAGCTTCCCATATGGCCTCTACAAGTGTAGGGTGCGGGTGTACAATATTTGCAGCACTATCTATCGTTGCCCCTAGCGCTACTAGCGCTGCCGCCTCTCCCGCCGCTTCTCCCGCATGGTCGAAAGCAAAGGCGAGGCCTGTTATTCTCCCCGTTCTTGTATCATACGCTATCTTGACGAAACCTCTCGACCCTTCTATTCTAGCTCTAGGGAGAGCTTCCACCCTCACCTTTACGGTTTTAATGTTCTCACCCTCGAGCCTCCCGACCTGGACAAGCTCGGGCCGGATGTATACGACTGTAGGTATCGCCGTATTGCTAGCGCATGTTTCGCGCCCGGCAATATTTTCGGCGGCAATCCTAGCCTGGAGGAAAGCCTTATGGGCCAGGAAGGGCTCGCCTGTAACGTCCCCAGCAGCATATATTTTGGGGCCGGCCCTCATATGGCAGTCTACCAGCACCTCTCCTCTCATGCCGAACTTTACTCCAAGCTGTTCCAGCCCTCCAACGTTAGGATTTGGCCTCCTGCCTGTGGCTACTAGTACGAGGTCGGCCTTGTATTCTGTCCGAGAACCGTTCCTGGCATTTTCAACTGTAACGTTCAGCTCTCGCCCCTCCCGTGTTATGCGTGTAACCTTACTGTTTAGTAGGACCTTCACGCCTGAAGCCCGGAGAGCCCTTCTCGCCTCAAACGATAAGTCCCTGTCCGTACCTGGAAGGAGAGAACTCATCATCTCGACCAGTGTAACCTGGGATCCTAGCAGTGAAAACGCGTAGCCGAGTTCGACTCCGATAAACCCTCCCCCAACAATGAGCATGCGGTCGGGCACGCCCCCCACAGCGCCTGATAGCAGCTCTTTGCTCCCTACGATCTGCTCCCCGTCCGGCTCCAATCCTGGCGGGTACGCCGGGATACTTCCTGTGGCTAGAACTACTCCGCGGCTGGCGCAGATGGTTCTACTGGCTGTACGGGCGCAAACCCTCCCGTTATCTTCATATAGCTCCTCCACGCGCTCCCTGAAAAGGTCAACACCGTAATGTGCAAGCAGGTCCTCTACTCCGCTACGCGTCTCTTCAACGATCCTACCAAGCCAGGCCCATAGACCGTCTAGGCCGCGTTTCCCAGCTGCATATGCTAGTAGCGCTTTTGTGGGGACGCAGCCGAGATTAGTGCATACACCGCCGAGAGGGCCCGGCTCGAAGAGAGCGACCTGCAGGTTTAGCTGGGATAGGCGTATAGCGGCTGGGTAGCCTCCAGGACCCCCTCCAACAACTATGGCATCATACTCGCCCAAACAATCGCACCCCACTATATGCCTCGAAGGGTTTACCGGCACATAAGGCATTCCCAGGACACTAGTCTAACAGGACCGGCATATCGGGATTGTAGAGTATTATTCTCCCGCCTGCCGGCTCGAACATTAAACCTATACTCTTAACGTTGACGCCTGCTTTTGCTGCTTCGCTAACAAGCCTTGCAAGTACTGGGTCTATCTGCCGGTTGGGTTTGAACCCTTTGGCGTTGGGGAACGCTGCTATGAAGAGGAGCAATACTTTCCTACCTTCCCTTGCCAGGGATAGTAGCAGCTCGACATGCTTTCTCCCCCGGAGCGATGGCGTGTCAGGATAAAGAGCGTATCCCTCGCTGTCTGCTAGGACGGCGCTTTTAGTCTCCACTAGAAGCTCCTCCCCGATGCAGGAGAGGAGATAGTCCAGCCTATGCCTTCCAATCCTGGGGGCCCTAGTCTTAACCCTGCAATCACGTAGCCAGGGTATCATCCCGGCCTCTACTGCGCTGGCGAACGATAACTCTTGGAGTCCAGTGTCTATAACTGCAAATCCGCCATGATATTCCACACTGAAAAGCCTGTAGGACAGCTTGCTCCCTCTGATCGGGTAGCAGTAGCCTCTAGCGTCGCGGCGGAGCACGCCGGTTAGCTTGCCAGTATTGTTAATATGCACATCTACAGTTTCGTGTGTATCCTCAATATAGGCTCGAACAACGAAACGGTTTATCCTACTGTCAACTCTACAGGCCACGTAGTCCTTTACCGTGTATACCTCACACGTCAAGACCCGCACTACCACTGGGTTTAGCATTGTTAGATCCGTATAACGTTTTAAAGACTATTGTTTATTTAAATCATTATTATAAAAATAATATATAGAATAGAACACCCTATCCTGGAAGGGGTAAAAACTAAGAGAAGCACCACGTATGTCAAGGTTACGTCCGTAAAATGTACTCCAGGCTCCTATTGCCTACATGTATGATTCTAAAAGGACATTCACATTCTTCGGCCAGGCATCGAAGAACGACTATAAAACACGTCTTGAAAGGCTAACTTTTAAAGGCGAGACAGGAAACACTAAGCTAACAGTGGAGCAGGGCCCGTCGTCTAGCCTGGTTAGGACGCCGCCCTCACACGGCGGAGGTCCGGGGTTCAAATCCCCGCGGGCCCACCACCTCTCCATCGCCTCCCGTCTCTGCTCCTTCGAGTTAACTACAGTGCAGAGCTTCTCGATTGCCTTGTTGTATTCCTGGACGATAATCTTGGCTAGCCGGCGGAGGTCACGCTTCGACAGCTTCTCGACCTTGCCCAGGCTCTTATACAACTGCCAAACACGGACCATTTCTTCAAGCGGCCCGATGTACTGGGTGTAGACCCTGTCGCCGCGGCGGAACCGCTCGTAAACGTACTTCCTGCCCTTAACCGTCTTGATAATCAGCGTCAACCCGGGCCCTCCCCAGGACAAAGCTACCCCGTAGTTATCTGTTAACTACGACTATAATTATGTGCGACAGGCGGAGGCCGGCGGGCACCATCGCCGCCCAGTAGTTAAAACAATGATAGAGCCGGGAGGGGAAGCCCGCCAAGGCATCCCCGCCTAACGGAGGAGACAATGATGCAGGCGTACATGCCGCTGGGAGCCGCCGCCCCAGGCACCCTTGCGCCTAGCCCCTGTG
>JALSOR010000012.1 GCA_026986415.1 Acidilobaceae archaeon | reverse complement strand
GAGGGTTCTACGTGGCACGCGGGAAGATACTGAGCAAGCTCGAGGAAGAGGAGGAGTACTTCTAGGTTTAATAGTACGTCAAACACGTTTTTACCTCGGCATGCACTTTTATTTTCCCCAGACAATACTCCTATCCCCATTGCACCCTAGAGGTTAGAGAGGTGTTAGCATTGGACCCGTTCAAAGAGCTCGAATCCTTCGAGGAATACTTAAAGATTAAGAGCCTATACTGGAACACTGAAAAGAACTCCTTCGTATGGCTCGACACCAGGCTCCTACCGTTCGAAGAGGTATACAGGGAGACCACAGACTATAGGAGGGTCGCAAAGGCAATCAAAGACCTCGAAATAAGAGGTGCACCAGCAATAGGTGTTAGCGCCGCCTACGGGCTAGCACTAGCCGCACTCCACAGTAACGCTAGGACCGTAGAGGATCTGCTCAGGGATCTCGAGGAGGCAGACAAGACTCTACGATCCACCAGGCCCACCGCCTTCAACCTGTTCTGGGCGCTAGACCGTGTTATGGGCGTCGCGAGAAAGGCTGCGGAGAGGGGGGACCCGGACAGGGTTAGGAGCGAGGTCCTATTGGAGGCTGCAAGGATACATGTTGAGGATGTCAAATCCAACATTGAGATAGGCAGGCACGGCTCCAAACTCATAGATAACGGCGACGTAATCCTGACCCACTGCAATACCGGCGCTCTAGCAACGTCGGGCTTCGGCACAGCGCTCGGAGTGATCAGGTATGCCTGGTATGAGGGCAAGAAGATCAAGGTTATCACCACGGAGACGAGGCCCGTGCTCCAAGGGGCCAGGCTTAACGTGTGGGAGCTGAAGAAGGAGGGCATACCCTTCACCCTAATAACAGACGGGATGCCCGGGATAGTGTTCCGGAACGGTATGGCTGACATGGCTATAGTCGGGGCTGACAGGATAATACTGACAGGCCATACGGCCAATAAGATTGGCACGTACATGGTAGCACTAGCAGCGCACGATAATGATAAGCCGTTCTACGTTGCAGCGCCCACAAGCACTATCCAGGAGACGCTGAACCCTGACGACATAGTGATCGAGATCAGGGATCCGGACGAGGTCAGGACGGTCCTTGGAAAGTGCAGGCTCACGCTTCCAGACGTTGAAGTCTACAACCCCAGCTTCGACGTTACACCGCCCAGGTATATTACTGGGATAATAACGGAGAAGGGTATAGCCTACCAGCCCTACACTAAAACGCTGCCCGCACTCCTAAAAGCCTAGAATAGTTCGAGGGCACAAGCATGCCCAGCCATGCGAGAACATACGCCACGGACAACACGATTAGGAGCCCTATGAGAACATAGACGGTTCTAGCCTTGAGACCATCCTTTTTCCTGGCCGCCCTAATAACAGCCATTCCTATAACAGTAGCGATACTCCCCAGCATGCCCGCCAGGGTGTAAACATAAATCATGTCAACAGTTAGAGACCCAGACACTAGCCTGGCGAACAGGCTAGCATATACTGCGATAGACACTAGCACCGAAGCGAGCCCTCCAGTGAAGATGCCTGCAACTGCGCCTCCTAGAACAAGCAGTGGGGAACCAGCGTCGACATGAAGGCCAAGCACTGGAACCCGGTATTCGAGTATGAGCCTCTCGGGCCTCCCAATTATAGAGTATAGCGTGATCGCCGCTATGGTGCCTGCAAGGACTGGCACAATTATGCTGGCGGCCAATGCCTTGTAGGGCCTCAACTTCCTCATATAGTAGTATGGTATCGGGTAGACTAGCAGGCCTGCCGTCACGTATGATACTGAAACCCTCCCGGTCAGCCTGTATGCTAGAACTGTTAGGAAGGATAGGAGGATAATGTATAGCACAGTAATATGGCTCTTACTAGAGCCCGTATTCTTCCTCTGCCTCCCATTCATTCCTGGCACGCCTCTTATCGTTTTCGAGACCAGCCGCCAGCACGCTAACCCTTACTCTGCAGTCTGCCCATAGCGTTGGGGCCTTGGCGATTATCGGGGACGCCAGTATATATGGCTATGACAGGGCTATGGAATCCCATAGGCCTCATGTTTATACTAAAAGCTTAACGCGACCTCCACAGCCTCTCTCCCCTTAAGCATCCAAGCCCGGACCCCGCGGGGCGAAGCTATAATCCAGGGTACAGGCCAGAGCCGCATAGACCTCCTGTCCAGCACGCTTGGCACGGGAGCCCCGCGGGGGTGCGTATGGAACACTGCTACTAGCTCGAGCCCGTACCTCTCCGCGCTCTTATGGGCCACGACAACCCCCCACGGGTCCATCTCGAACCTGCAGGGGACCCCTGAAATGTTTCCCACACTATAGTATCTCGTGCAATACCAGACAGCTCCCCTCCTAAACCCGAAGTAGAGCCCTGCCGACTCCATTCCCCTGGGGCTTTCCAGGAGTTGGCGTGCTAGCCCGTAGAATCCCCGGCAGTAGACTGCTGTCGGGATGCGGGAGGTTATTCGAGCGTTACTGTTTCCCATCTCATATCATCCAGGTCTATGAGTCCTAGTGTGGGCTTGTTCAGGGCCCCGGCGAGCTCGCCCGGATTATAGACTAGCGTGCCGCCTATTATTTTCGCGTCCGGTATATGCGTGTGACCGTAGAGGATCAGGTCCCACTCCCCGCCGCGGGCTAGAGAGTACACTATCTTCCTAGTCATATCGGGAGAGCCGAAGCCGTGTAGGAGCAGTATTTTCCTCCCAGCCAGTGCGACCTCGCGGGGCGGGCTGGAGATGTCGGCTCCAACAGTTGAGGCGACGCGCAGGAGCCCTTCGATCTCCCCGCAGTTATTGCCGAACACGGCGTGGATCTCCACACCCTCTAGGAGCCCGGCGAGGTGTGCGAGCGTGAACGGCGAGACGATATCGCCGAGATGGAACACGGCGCCTACACCCTTCTCCCTCAGTATCCTGGCGGCACGGGACACGTTTGCCAGGTTATCGTGGCTATCGCTTATCACGCCTACAAGCATGGCACCCCACCTCGACAGGAGTTCAACCGCTTATCTCAACAATACCGGGACACGACATTAACTTTTACCTAGAGGAAGGCTTACGCCACTAGCACGGGGGCGCTTATGGCTGCCGATAAGAAGTGAGAAGTCTAATTGTACCATTATAATCCCGGCCGGACATCTTCATATAATAATCGAGTGCGAATGGCGAGGTGTCCTGTATATGTCTAAGCCGAAACTTTTTGCGACGAGACAGCTTCCCGGCTCTGTGTTCGAAGACCTGTCCAAGTATTATGAGGTCGAGGTGTGGCCCGAGTATACTGCTCCCCCTTACGAGGTGCTCCTCGAGAAGGCTAGGAATAGTGATGCCCTGATAACCCTGCTTACAGACAGGGTGGACTGTAACCTCATAGAGTCGAGCCAGCCGAGGCTGAGGATAATATCGCAGTATGCGGTCGGCTACGATAATATTGATATTGAGTGCGCAACAAGGCATGGGGTCTACGTGACCAACACTCCCGGCGTCCTGACGGACGCGACGGCAGACCTTACATGGGCCTTGATCCTAGCCGTGACTAGGCGGGTGGTGGAGGCTGACAGGTTCGTCCGGGAGGGTAAATGGTGGGAGTCCGGAACTGGCTGGCATCCCCTCATGATGCTGGGGTTCGAGGTTACAGGTAAAACGCTGGGCATCGTAGGGATGGGCCGTATAGGCAGGGCCGTGGCTGAGAGGGCTAAAGGGTTCAAGATGAAAATACTATACTATGACCCGAAGAGGCTCCCCGAAGAGGTGGAGAAGGAGCTTAACGCGACATACGTGGACCTCGACACCCTCTTCTCCCAGTCGGACATAGTTACAATACACACCCCACTGACAAAAGACACCTACCATCTAGTCAACGAGGATAGACTCAGGAAGATGAAGAGGACCGCGTACATAGTGAACACGAGCAGAGGCAAAGTAATAGACACCGACGCCCTAGTAAAGGCGCTAAAAGAGAAGTGGATAGCAGGGGCAGCACTAGACGTGTTCGAGCAGGAACCACTACCGCCAGACCACCCGCTAACAAAATTCGACAACGTCGTGCTAACACCTCACATAGGGAGCGCGACATGGGACACTAGGGTCAGGATGGCGGAGATAGTAAGGGATAACCTTATAGCGTTCGCCGAGGGCCGCGTGCCGCCCACGCTTGTGAACAAGGAGGTAGTCAACATAAGGAAGCCGGGATTCCAGGTGTAAGCGTATGGCCGCAGAGGACAGGCTCAGGGAGTATGAGGAGTCGCTCAGCAAGATCGACCAGCTCCCCGTGGCGAGCATAAAGGAAATGTGGATAGAGTATGATAAGCAGAACGACATACTCTACATCAACTTTGGAAGGGAAGAGGCGGAAGAGAGCATAATGCTAGATAACGATGTGGTCGTGGGAATAAAAGACGGCCGCATAGTCAGCATAACGGTCTTCGATTTTTCAAGGAGAGTGGGACTCTAACCCTTCCCAGGGCTAATCCAACCCTTTTTACCCTCCCACATCTTCCACTGTCATCTTCTGGAGAGGTGCTAGCCCGGTATTGAAACGGAAACCATTATCGTCTAGAAGGGTGAGAATGGTAATATTCGACATGGACGGGGTTCTAGTCCCCATACGTAGCAGCTGGAGCTATATACACGAGAAGCTGGGAGTCGCCGACAAGGCTAGGAGAGCATTAGAGCTATACGAGAAGGGCGAGATAGACTATATCGAGTGGATGAGGCTAGACACCAGCCTATGGGTCGAGGCGACCCAGGGCAGGATAACAGTATGGGATCTCCAAAAGATGTTCCGGGAGGTCCCAGTCAGGCCCGAGGCGGTAGAGGCTGCGCGAGCTCTGAAGAAGGCCGGCATAATAATCGGGATAATCAGCGGGGGCATAGACCTGCTAGCGAAGCGCGTGGCATATGAGATAGGGGCCGACTTCTTCCTCGCGAACCAGCTCTCCTACGATAAGAGGGGCCGCCTAGTGCCTGGAGGCAAGCCGGTTGTGGGTGTTAAGAAGCACCTAGCGGTTAAGAGGATCG
>JALSOR010000011.1 GCA_026986415.1 Acidilobaceae archaeon | reverse complement strand
CCCAGGATCGGCGTTTCCAAGAAGCGGTTCAACAGCGAGATACTCCCCCTCCTACAACTGATGTTCAGGGAGGGCTCACCTGTCCACGCCGCGAGGCTCAGCCTGGGCTACGGCTTGACAAGGGAGATGGTGGAGCTCCTAGCGGGCAAGAGGGCGAAGGAGATACTGGAGCTCGCAGAGAAGATAAAGAGGACGCGGCAAGCAGAACACCATACCGGTACGGCACATACCGAGGCAAGGAAGGCCGAGACGGGAGAGGCCGGGAAGCCCTCGAAAGGAGAGGAGAAGGAAGGGGGTAAGAGGAGGAGGCGTAAGAGGAAGAGCGGGGAGGAGAGGAAGGGGACAACTCTGGACATGTTCTTCGGCTAGCCGCCCCATAATGTTTTCACCACAGCGTCCGCCCCCTTAACTATAACGTCGAGGAACTCCGGCACGCTCTTTGAAAGACTCCCAATATTTATGAGTGAAGCTATAGGGTCCGCCTGGAAGGGGCGGCCTGTCAGGGCGGAGAGCACCACAGCCACCGGGTCTCCACCAGCAAGGTATTCAAGCATCGCCACAGTTACACCTCCCAGCAGGCCTAGTATGAGGTAGGCGGCCGGGCTCCTGGGCTTTAGGAGGCGTTTAATGCTGGGGGGGTCGAATAGGGCTGAGACTACTAGTCTCGTTATGAGCCAGCCGAGAATATAGGATACCGTAATGTAGACGGCGGTCCAGAACGTGTTGAGCCCAGGTATGAACTGGAGCACGGCCTCCCTGACCAGGGGGAAGAGGGCGGGGCTGAACAGGAAGCTGTAGAGGAGGAACTGGGACTCCCTGAGGAGGGCGTTCTGCCTACCCTGGAATAATGCCAGCCTCGAGGTCCACTCGCGCGCCAGCCTCCTAGCCTCGTACTCTGCAAGCGCGGGCTGGCGCGATAATGCTAGAAGCCCTATCCACCCGATACTGTCTACAGCCTTCCATACTATGTAGAATGCGAACCCTGCTAGTACGAGCTTGAAAGCCGCTGTGGGGGATAGCATGGAGATGAACGTTTTCACGTCCCCAGCAGTATACTTTGGGGCGAGACGGTAAAGGGTTCTCACCATCCTCCCGGACTCTGCGAGTATGAGGGTGTAGGAGGCTACCGCCACTATGAGGGCCGCCACACCGGCGAGAAGGGGTTTCCAACTGTTAATCCTAAGCCTAAACCTGGTCCCGCCGGCGAGGTGGGCGTAGAGGGGTGAAACCAGTACGGCCACGACAAGAGTTATGAGGACCCGCAGGTAGAGGCTGCCTGTAAGGGTCACGTCCACCAGGTAGAGTAGGGGCAGTAGCAGGGTGACCCCGGGCCTTAAGAGTGCTAGTAGTGCTAGGAGCCCTGCTACTAGGCCCATGGAAGCCTCCAGGCCCGGGCCTAGTATGCTGGCCGGACCTAGCGTTGAAGCGTACCTCTGAAAATAGACTATCAGGTCTACCAGTAGCGTCCCGGCGGAGGCGTATACCGACCATGCGAGGAGCGCGGCGGTTACTAGTGTGGCCGCACCTTTAAGCCTCGGCAACCCTCCCACTCCCCCCTATCGTGGTCTGACTGTAGGGTGCGAGGACCACTCTACCGTTAGATATTGTTAGAGCGTAAACCCTGTGCCCCATAAGGCTTAACGCCCGGGCAGTCCTGGAAGCCCTCCTAAGCCCTGCGGCGTCCCCGACGAGGACCGCGATACCGCGGCTCGCAATATACCTCCTAGCGTATACTATGGGCTCGCTGAGATTGTACGGGGCCTCCCCGCCTGGTGGAGGGGTGAGGGCGATCCCGTCGGCCAGCCTGGGAGTAGCCTCCCTCCCCTTAACGGGTGGGACCTCCACGGGTGTCTCGCCAGTGAGGGCTATATACCCGATACTACTCCCCCTCTCAGCCATTATCCTGGCAAGCACGTATACCGCCCTAGCGAGGGTTTCGAACGCCGTCCTATAGGGCTCCCCCTTCCCGGCCTCCCCGGAGGCTGTAAACACGATTAGAAGCGGCATCTCGCTCTCACGGCGTAGCTCCTTGACGTAGAGCTTCCCGGTCCTGGCGGTGGCCTTCCAGTCTATCAGCCTTGGCTCGTCGCCTTCCACGAACTCCCTTATACTGTAAAACTCGGTGCCCTGACCCCGGATGAGGTGGGTGCTGGGGGCGGCGTAGGGGTCTGCTACAGGTTTGAGCTCTGGCGCCTCGAAGGTGAGGGCCCTGCTCGGGTAGCCTGTGAGGCTGTTGAACCCTTCGGGCGTAACCTCTAGTATTACCTTGACGGTTCCGAGCAGGTCGGAGAGGACTAGCCTGGCCGGGCCGAAACGCCTCCTACCGATCCTGGGCTTGACATAGTAGAGTCCCTCGCCTGTCGAGCCGGGGAGGAGTACTCCGGGGGATCCCGGTGTTTCCATAGTTTCGATGTCGGGCGGGGGAGTGTCTATAATAGTGTATAGGAGTGGTGCTAGTATCGTGCCGGCTTTAACCCTGAGTATGACGGGAGTATAATACCCCTCGACAGGCTTCCCGGCCACTATCCTCTCAACCCTCAGCCCTCCACTGCCAGAGGCTACGGTGTATAGTGTTAGCACTATCATTGCTGGGGGGAGGCCGAGTAGGAGGCCTCCGAGCACAGCGGTCCTCCAGCCTGTAAGCCCCAGAATGTAGCTCCCCAGCAGGATTGCTCCCAGGAGTACTAGTAGGTGTGCCCTATTGGAGGGTGATATGGATACTATCCTCGACTTCAACTCTTACCTCCTCCTGGGACTGGTGGGACTGCTGGGGGGCTGGGGGCTGGGATTGTTTCGAGTATGCTGTCTATTATTGACTCCACGGTTACGCTCTCCTCCAGGTCGAGGCCCGGTTTAAGGGTTATCCTGTGGACCAGTACGGGTTTGACTGCCTCTTTGACGTCGTCTGGTATTACGTACCCCCTACCGCTAAGCAGTGCTAGACTGCTGCTGAGCTTGAGAAGCGCTATCGCCGCCCTAGGACTGGCCCCAAGCCTCACGTGGGGGTGCCTCCTAGTTGCCTGGACAATATCGACGATATATTTTATGATGGCATCGTCAACCCTCACCTTCGGCAGCATCCTGGTTATGCGCAGGATATCCTCGCCCGAGGCCACAGGCTTTATAGGCCACGACTCGATAACGCTTATCCTCCTAAGAATCTCCGCCTCCTCCTCGGGCGTGGGATAGTCGACTTTCACCTTAACCAGGAACCTGTCGAGCTGGGCCTCGGGGAGGGGGTAGACGCCTTCGAACTCTATAGGGTTCATGGTCGCGATAACAATGAAGGGCTCTGGGAGCTTGAACGTCTTACCCTCCACTGTCACCTGCCGCTCCTGCATCGCCTCGAGGAACGCGCTCTGCGTCCTGGGCGAGGCCCTGTTTATCTCGTCTGCGAGCACTATATTGGCGAATATAGGGCCGGGCTTGAACCGGAACTCGCCCGTCCTCTGATCATAGATGAAGGTCCCCAGAACGTCGCTAGGCAGGAGGTCGGGCGTGAACTGTATACGCGAGAATTTAAGATTCAAAGAGCTGGCCAGCGCTTTAGCCATGGTCGTCTTACTAACACCTGGCACTCCCTCCAGCAGCACGTGGCCCTCTGCTACCAGGCTTGCAAGTATGATGCGTAGCTCCCTCCTCTTACCAACGATAACCTTCCCTACCTCGCTTATGACCCGTTCCGCCACGCTCCTGGCAAAGCCAGGATCCAGCTCGTCCCGGATTCCCTCATGAGACACTACCAGTACACCCCCTAGAGTCTAGCCCTTCCCCGTTTCGCCGCGGGGGAAGGGGGATCTAAGCCTTAGAATAGAGAGGAGCAAGTCCAGGTCCTCCTCAACCCTTCTAGCCCTCCCACCCCACAGGGGAATATAGGATAGGACCTGCTTGAAGGGCACCCTGCACGACTCCTCTATATCGGTTAGAAGGTCGACGGCCACCTCCCTCGCCGCCGGGTCCGGGATTGAGAGGGCGAGCTCCCTAACACTCCCACCCCTAATCGTCTGCCCCGCCAGCCTGCAGGCCCTCTCCAGCTTACTGTAAGATCCGAACACTCCCATTAGCCCGCGAGCTATCCTCCCAAGGCTTGGCCCTGAGGGTTCCAGGCTCTTCCTCACCTTCTTAGGCATCCTCTCAGAAGATATCCTTGACGCTCCCCAGGTTGCGAGCATGAGCACCGCGCCGGATAGCATGGTTAGGAGGCCTTTAATGCCCAGAGCCTGGAAGAACTGTAACCCTCTAGCCTCCGCCAGCCTGTAGGCCGAGGCCAGGCTGATCAGCAGGAAGCTCGGGTGGAGCCTGACCATAATATTGTGGGAAAGGTCCGTGTATAGGCTCCCATCGACAACCACTAGGGTCCTGTTATGTGGGGGGACACCCAGTGTTATAAGCCTGATATCCTCGTCTAGATAGGCCGTATTGTTTTGCGCTGCCATGTTAACGGCTATTGTCGAGTCAGCAACAAGCACGACGCTGCCCTCCCCTGAGACGCAGGCCGCAGCGGCCGGGACCCAAAGGGGCTTCTCCGCGGGGGAGGGGAAAACCGCGGCCTCCACGGACCACACGCCTTGAACACTATAAGGGAGGCTCGGCTTCATAGTCCAGCTGGGGCCGGCAAGCCCTTTGAACGTTCCCGGGCCTGTCTGCTCTGTGAAGTCTATCCTGCTCGTGAGACCGGTCGCTAGGCTCCTACCGTCGGAGAACAGGATGGTCGCATAGGTGTTTCCCGGCGTGACAGTCCTTATCGTAGCGTAGACGCCGCTCTGGGGGCAGACCACGGCCTCCACCTGTCTTGCGAGAACGTTCTCGCCGGTAAGGCCGAGCTCGTCGAAAACGACCAGGTGCACCCTGACATGTCTCGCCACGGCAATACTGGTGAGGGTTCTCGCTATCCTCTGCGCATATGTGGCCGAAATGTTCGTGGGCGCGACTACGAGGTAGACGAGATCAGTATAGCCCCCCAGGTCCACCTGCTCGAGCTGTCCCGGCCCTCCAATAACCTGTATCTTGTAGCCAATACTCTCAAGCTTCTGCGCCAGCATGCTCGTCCCATAGGGG
>JALSOR010000010.1 GCA_026986415.1 Acidilobaceae archaeon | reverse complement strand
TGGTCGCGAGCTCCGGCGTGGAGGTCGTATTCTGGAGTAGAAGCAGAGATGTTGTTGATAGCATTAATAAGGGGAGGGTTAACGCGAGGTATCTCCCCCGTCTCAGGCTCCCGGAGGGCGTCTCTGCCACTACCGACCTGGAGGAGGCCGTGTCGAGGGGCGAGCTGTTATCCGCCGCTGTTAGGAGGCTTGTTCCAGGCTTATAGGCCTCCTACTCTCCAAGAACGTTATACCCCGCGGCGGTAGGGAGGACTTCCTGGTTGAGGGTTTGAGAAACATACGGGCAGCCTACAACCTCATACCAGAAGCAGAGAGGGGCAAGTACCCCGTGCTCGAGTTCCTATACCACACAGTCCACGGCGGCGCCAACATCTACACGGCGCTGGAAGGGCTCCTCTCCAGGATATGAGCCTCCCCTCCAGCAGCCCGTCTCGACCTCTCTATTAGGCTGTGGAGTAAAGCGTAGGTCTCACCGCTCAGCCTGGAATCCACAACTATGATAGTGTCGGTATGGCAGCTGGCTATCTGCGTTATATTAATATCGTGGGCTGCCAGGTACCCGGTTATCCAGTTGAGAACCCCTGGAGTGTGGACTATGCTTGGAGGGCTCGATAGTATGTGGGCAGACTGGCCCTCCTGGAACGATAACGGCCTCCCCACCGCGTCTAGTACTCTAGGCGCGTCCTCCTCCGCTATTATTAGAGTGTAGGATTTGAACGTCTGGAGGAGCTGTACGAACCTGCTCCTCGAGAGCAGGCCTGGGAGGACCTGTAGGAGGCGGGGGAGGCTCTCATAGCTCCCCGTTACCACTGATATGTTGTCGTGCACTGTCAGTGTTGTCATGCCGAGTATCCGGATTATCTCCCCTATCCTGCTCTGGCCCTGTTCCTGGGAGAGCCGTTTTTCCATCCTGGAGAGGGCCATTTTCACTGCTGGAATGCTGGGCCTGTAGCCGTAGGCCATGCCTGCCTCCCTGGCTATAGCGCGGGCCAGCCGGGAGATGCTCGCTATCCCGAGCCTGAGGCTTTCCAGGGCTACCGGGTTCCTGGCGAGGTATTCTCTCACTAGTTCTGTTATGGTCTGGCTCACGGGGCTCCCACTCTCCCCCTCTCATGTTACAATTGTAACATGATATCCTTGAAATGTTACGTTTGGGACAGTCTCTAATAAATCTACTGTTACAGTACTCTCAGACCCCAGCACGATGGAAGGTGGGTGGAATATGGGTTACGTGGAGCTCGGGAGGAGGGCCACAGCCTTCTCCGCGATAGCAGTCCTACTATTCATTGTGGGATTAGCGCTAGGCTATGGGATCTCAGCGGTTACGGGAGGCCATAACGGTTTGACCGGCACCGGTGCTGGAGTGGGGAACACTACCGCTACGGGATCGGCCGCGGGGTCCTGTCCTGGTGAGTGTAAGAATGCTGACCTCCTGGAGAAGATAAAGGAGAGGGGGTATATTGTTGTGGGGACTAGCGCTGACTGGCCGCCCTACGAGTATGTGCTCCCCAACGGTAGCTATGCCGGGATAGACATGGTGCTCGCGAAGAAGATAGCCCAGGATCTCGGCGTCAAGCTGGTGGTCAAGGATATGAAGTTCGACGCGCTCTTCCAGGCGGTACAGGACGGTAAGGTCGACATCGTCATAGCAGATGTGAGCATGAAGCCCAGCCGGTACCAGGCCGTAGACTTCAGCATACCCTACATGTGCGTCGACGGTATGGACATAGTCATGAGGGCCCAGGACGCCTCCTCCTATAACGGGCCCCAGAGCCTCTACGGGAAGAAGATCGGGGCCCAGACCGCCACCACCGAGGAGGACCTGGCAAAGAAGTACTTCCAGGGCAAGGCCACCATTGAAACCTACGATAAGGTGTACCCCGAGATGATCCTCGCCCTCAAAACCGGCAAGATAGACGCCGTAATACTCAGCCCCTACGTGGCCCAGGTCATAGTAAACATGACCCCCGGACTCAAAATAGCAGGCCAGCTACCATACCACGACTGCGCCGCAGTAGTACTGCCCCACTACGCGCTCAGCCTGAAACAGGCTGTAAGCCAGACAATATGGGACCTCCAACAGTCGGGCCAGCTGAACCAGATAATAGAGCAGGAGATGGCCAAGTGGCTCCAGTCCCAGCAGGGAGGCTAGCAGGGGGATGAGAGGGCCGCACATGTTGTTTCCCCCTCCAAAATATGCTTTCCCGCTCCTCCGCTTAGAGCCTCCTAAGAGGCAGGCCTGCTAGGACCCGTCGTGGAAACATTAACCGGCTAGAGGGGTGGCATGCGAGTGTACGACGCTAACACCGAGAGTATTGTTTCAATCGTGGGCGCGTACAGCGGCCTCCTAGCCCGGGGGGTCGGGATGACCCTGGTCTTAACACTGCTAGGCTTCACCGCCGGGTTCGCTATAGCCCTGCTCTTGACTGTGACGCGCTACATGGCCCCGAGGCCCGCGAGGATCCTAGCACAGGCCTACATAGACCTGTTCCGGGGAACCCCCATGCTGGTGCAGCTGCTCTTCATATTCTTCGCCCTCCCAAGCCTGGGAGTACAGCTCTCAGCCTTCCAGAGCGCGGCCGTAGCGTTGGGGCTCAACAGCGGCGCCTATCAGGCCGAGATTCTCAGGGTCGCCATTAAGGGCCTGCCCGAGGAGGAGCTCCATGTCGCGGAGAGCCTCGGCCTCACAGGATGGCAGACGATGAGGCACGTGGTCCTCCCACAGGCGGTCAGGGCGAGCCTACCCGGGCTCACCAACGAGGCGGTCATGCTGTTGAAGGATAGCAGTCTCGCGAGCGTGATAGGGGTTATGGAGCTCACCAGGGCTGGAGAGTACATGGTGAGCACCAGCTTCAAGGCCCTCCAGAGCCTCGGCATAGTGGCGCTCGTATACCTCGTGTTGAGCGCCATCTTCTACAAGGCCTTCAGGGCCGTGGAGAGGAGGACCGCCATACCTGGCTTCCAGAACCTCTAGAACACTACACTCTAGAGGTGTGAAGCGCCATGCAGGCGATGGGCAGGCCGGTATTAGAGGTCAGGGACCTGCACGTCCACTATAAGGGGCACCACGCCGTCCGCGGGGTGAGCCTGACGGTAGGAGACGGGGAGAGGCTCGTAGTC
Source organism: Acidilobaceae archaeon (assembly GCA_026986415.1). Taxonomy (GTDB): domain Archaea; phylum Thermoproteota; class Thermoprotei_A; order Sulfolobales; family Acidilobaceae; genus S143-63. The sequence goes on along the minus strand of JALSOR010000010.1, from coordinate 1,997 downwards.
ATGGGCCCGAGCGGTGCCGGTAAGAGCACGCTCGTAAAAGCGATCCCCCGGCTCGTTGAGCCCACCTCCGGGACCATACTCTTAGAGGGCGAGTGCGTATCCTGCGCTGACCGGAAGACTCTCAGGCGGCTGAGGGCTAGAATGGGCTACGTACCGCAGAGCTACAGCCTCTTCCCGCACCTACGCGTGATAGACAACATAGTGCTCCCCCTGGTAAGAGTCCACAAGCTCCCCAAGAAGGCCGCCGTGGAGAGGGCGATGAGACACCTCGAAATGCTGGGCATCGGGGGGCTCGCATCCCGCTATCCAGCCCAGCTGAGCGGGGGGCAACGGCAGAGGGCCGCCCTCGCCAGGGCCCTAGCCCTGGACCCAGCGATACTATTGCTAGACGAGCCGACCAGCGCGCTCGACCCTGAGAGTAGGAGCAGCGTGGTGGACGCGCTCTACAGGATCGCGAGGTCTGGGAGGAGCATGCTCATAGTGACACACGAGGCCGACTTCGCCCTCCAGGTAGCGGACAGGCTCGTATTCATGGAGGAGGGACGCATAGTAGTGATGGCCCCGCCCGGAGAGGCCCTCCGCCACGAGAGGGTCAAGCAGTTCCTATCATCAATACTCGAAAACTAGCAAAACACGGAAAGAAATAAAACAATAACACTACACATATTATTATCTCCCCGGGGGAGGTGCACGAAAAATAAGCCAACACGCAAACACACCGCGAGACATCCTAAATAAAATCTTAAATAAAACAAGTGAAATATACAAGAAACACTACAGGGTAGCCGAGATAAGAGCAGAGCTCGCAACACTCCTATGGCACGGCGGCTCGAACGGGAAAACATTCGACTGCCAGGACAGGCAAAACCTGCACGAGTGCATATACGACCCTGGACCGGCCCTGCCGGGGGCGAAACACATTATCGGGAGGGCCCGCTGGATCCTACGGGCCGCGGCCGCACCCCTCCTACAGGGGAACCAGTACACCCATATAGTCGACCATACCCTCGCCGACAGGGCCGCCGCCCAGAAAATATATGGGAGCCTAGACATGGCCGGGAAGTATGCTATAACAGTAACATACGAGCTACCCTGCAGCCCGGAGGATATTCTAACAATCACCCCGGAGGACGCGCGCAAACTAGCCTCTTACATTAAAAATAAAGGCATAAACAGTCTAGTGGAGACCGCCTACCAACGTCTCCGGAGCCTCCTACAAGGGAACACTACGGCCCGGAAAGAAATAGATGTGAGGGACGAGGCACTCCTCCTATTCACAATACCCCGGTACCTGCTAACAGTAATGGGCCTAGACAAGAAACATGAAAAAGTAGCGCGCGGGCTCTTCGAAAACCAACCACTCAAACCCGGAATAGAAGCAACCATAAAAATAATACGCAGACCCCACGCCCACACCAGCCCAGCCATGGACAGGGCCGTGACCATATCGGTAATACTAGCCCTAACACTCGCAGGCCTCGGGAAAGCCGTAACACGAGGCTTCGGCAGGTTCAAAATCACAGAAGTAGAATCCCCCCACAATCAAACATTTGCCCCGGGCAGCATGCCTGACAATAAGTATATCGAGAAAATGGTTAGAGAACTACAGGAGTCACTCAAAGAAATAGTAAAAGATAGTAGCACACAGGCCGCCACCACACAGAAGATACTAATACACACCCTCACAGACCCGACAGGACAAATACAATTATACACTACAAGGACAGCGCCACACCCATGCCCATACCATACCACCGAGCTAGATAATATATATAATATTTTTGATTGTTTTAACCCAATAGTTTTCAATTGCAATAATATAAGCGATAAAACACTCAGGGCAATATGCATGCTAAGCGCTATAGGAAAAACGACACTAAAATCAACATGGAAAGCATATCTAATAAGAAAAAATAAAATAAAAATAAAACATAAAACAAAAAGAATTTCTTCACCTTTAGAGACTCCAGGGGCTAACATTCACACCTGGCCTCTAG
>JALSOR010000009.1 GCA_026986415.1 Acidilobaceae archaeon | reverse complement strand
TATACTTAGAAGGACAGGACTCCTCCGTAGGAGGACGGGCCAGGCAGTACTCTCAGTAGCTATGGTCGCAGATATTGCCAGCATAATAGCGTTTGTCATTGCGGGTAGCGGGCACGACTATAGGACCCTACTATATATTATAGTGTTGGGTCTCGCCCCCTTCGCCCTATCATTCATCCTTGACTACGCCGCGGGTGGGGAGGCAGAGTCGGAGCTGAGGATAATTCTTGCAATACTCGCAGCCGCAAGCCTCCTAGGAGAATACTTCGGGGTCCACGCCATACTCTTCGCGTTCCTCTTCGGCGTTGCAACGAGAGAGACTGTAGCGAGAAGGAGAATCTACGATAAAGTTGCCGCCCTAACATTTGGAGTGCTAGCACCAATATTCTTCGTAGACGCTGGCATAAGATCCGTGCCTAGCAACCTAAGCGACTATCTCGAGTTCACACTCATACTGCTCGCCGTGAGCCTTCCAGCTAAAATAGTAGCGACACACTCTGCCATCCGCCTACTAATAGGCAGGATAGACCCGAAGATCTCCACCGTTTTCGGGGCCAGGCTCACCGTTTCAACAGTAATAGCGTTCGCGGGGGAAGAGTCGGGCGTGCTTCCCCATGATCTCGCCGGGAGTATAATACTATCAGCCCTGCTCGCGACAGTTGCTAGCGCGCTAGTGGCGGGCCGCGCGACGCTGAGCGAGGAGGCCGTAGCGGGGTAGCAACGTTTACGTGTCTATTCCTCGCCTTCTAGCGGCCCGGATTCCGCCTCCTCTACCTCCCTCCTCCTCTCTACCAGCTCCACCATCTTGGCGTGCTCCAGGTCACCTTCTGGGCCTGCAATCCTATCTGCCAGGTTCGAGATAACATCCTCTGGGCCATACACGACCAGCTCGTCTCCAGGTCTTATCACCGTATCGGGATGCGGGGCCCCAATGTAGTGTAATCCCCTCTCCGGGTCAACCCTGTATATTCCCAGCACGCAGACACCCTCGTCTCTTAGCCGCGCCTCTCTCAGAGTCTTCCCGGCAAGCCAACTATTATCGCCGACCTTGAACGTTGAGACTATATAGCCGTGGGCCACGCCTAGGAGCGCCTCATAATCGACGGGCCTAATACTGGTGAACCTGTCGAGCATATACTCTATGATCCTCCCCATAAGTCTATCAACAGTCTTACTGCTAGCAAACAAGTATAGGACCCCGAGCCCGGCCGCTAATACAAGCACGCGTATCATAGCGGTCCTCCCGGTAGTGTTCACGAAGGAGAGTACCAGTGTCGCGACAGCGCTTGTCAGGCCGGCGGAGCCTAGAAGCATGAGGATCCGTATTATCCTCCTCCTAACGGGATGGTTAACCACGTACTCGCTCTCACTAGTGGTAAAGCCTACGCCGCTAAACGCGTTCATAGCCTGGAAGCTCGCGACCTCGCGTGATAGGCCTGTTCTTACGAGCGCATGGGCCGCTATCTTATTAACAATAATACTGAAAAGCACGATCAGCAGCAGCGATATTAGAGCATTCAACCCTCAGGGCACCTCGCACCCTACCCTTAACTCTCCACTATAAGCCAAGAGTTGAAGGTTAAGAGCGATAGTAGAGCGGCGAGGGATAGTATACAGATACGTTTTTACATGTAAGAGCACTTCAAAGATAATAACCGTAGTGGGAGGGCATAACAGGGCATGACACCGGCGAGATACGCGCTAAGAGCCATATACTGGCTATTACTAATAGTTTCACCAGCGCTAATAGCAGGGTACATGCCTTCAACAGGAGACACCATGATACCGGGCAGATGGAGGATCGTCCTGGCAATACTGGGCGCGGCACTAATAGTCCTAGGAATATATCTTAACGCTATAGCCGGCAGACTACTCAGGATTTACGGCCACACGGTGAGGACAAGGAGGTTCACAGCCCCAGACAGGCTCGTCAGGGCGGGACCCTACTCTTGCATGAGGCACCCCGCACAGCTGGGACTCATACTCGTAGGCATAGGCGTGGGCGTAATAACGGGCCGCCTAGTAGGTATGCTCTCAGCGTTCATACCGGTCAGCGGCGGCCTCCTATTCATACTGCACGTTGAGGAGCCGGAGGCGAGGAGACTGCTGGGATACGAGTACCATAAGTATGAGGAGGAGGTCCCACCCTTCAGCCTTAACCCTAAATGCCTGTTCGCGCGCACCACACGAAGAAGGGGCAACTAACGCTGGGGAAAAAGGCGTAAAATCGGAACGCCCGGTCTAGCGGAAGAAAGAGTTTGAGTGTACGGGGAAAAAGGAGAGTGCCCTAGCTTTTATAAAGGGCGGCTACTCGGCCTTACCGAGTATCCTGTAGTATACTTTACCTGTGAGCGGGCTGACAGCCTTCGCCATCTTGATTTTTCCTCTCTTAGTCTCCTTTATCACTATCTCATACTCGTCCGTCTCGAAGAACTGCTTAGCTTTGAGATCGAAGAACTTTATCTTCTCCTTAGCCCCTGCTTTCTTTCTGGCCACGCTGAACCACCTGTTTATCTAGAAGGGGTCTTCACTATGATACCTATTGCTAAGCGATCCTTATAACCTGTACACCTTAAACAGGCGTAATAAAACCGTATTTACACGCCACCGAGTATTACCTGTAAAGCTATACGCCTCACGGTTGTATCCAAACGATAAAAACTCGCTAATGGAGAGTGATCCTGTGGGATCTTACTCGATGGGTGGATAGTATTGGAACCCTGGGAGAGAGCCTCTAGGAGAGTCCTATCCCGGACTCTTACCTTAGCCCATGGGAGCGGGGGACGCGAAACAGCCGAGATAATAGAAAAGATAATCCTAGCATTCATCCCCGACGATCTTAAAAGGGTTGAAGGGGGTACTGGAACCGATATCCTAGACGACTCGGCGCTAATACCGGTAGGCGAGGGGTATATTGCGGTAACCAGCGACTCATACACTGTGGACCCGCTCTTCTTCCCCGGAGGCAGTATTGGTGTTCTCGCGGCGAGCGGTGCTATTAACGATCTCCTAATGTCTGGAGCCAGGCCCATAGCGGTCCTCGACGATATTATTGCTGTCGAGGGGTTCCCTATAGAAACGCTCTCTAGAGTAGTATACGACTTTGAGAGGGTACTGGTCGAGAATAGGGTTGCTCTTATAGGAGGAGATTTCAAGGTTGTCCCGAAACATGAGGGCCCCCAGCTGGTAATAGCAACCACAGGTATAGGCTACACGGAGCACCCGATAATAGACACCCGGATAAGGGATGGTGACAAAATAATAGTCAGCGGTCATGTCGGCGATCATGGAGCCGCCGTATTAAGCGCTCGGGGAGCATTTGGCCTTAAACTGGAGATTAAGAGCGACGTTAAACCCCTGACAGACCTCATGATCCCGCTACACGAGAAGTACCACGAGTACATCCATGCTGCCGGGGATCCCACTCGAGGAGGGCTGGCGATGCTGCTCAACGAATGGGCTAAGAAGAATGGTATCGCGATAGCCATCCTTGAGGACGCGATACCTATACACGAGGAGGTTAAGAGCTATAGCGAGCTCCTAGGCATAGACCCTCTGAGTCTTGCCAGCGAGGGCGTCGCTGTCCTAGCAGTAGAGCCTAGCATGGCAGACGAGATAGTCGAGTTCATGCGGAGCAGGGGCTACAGGCACGCGACAATTATAGGGGAGGCGAGAAGCCCGAGAAGCGAGCAGTACAAGGGCCTAGTTATAGCTAGGACAAGCGCCGGGGGATATAGAATAGTCGAAGAGCCGAGTGGCGAGATCGTACCTAGAATATGCTAACCTGTAATACTCAAACTATTTCAGGTCGACCAGAGGATTACCAATACACTCCCCAACAAGGCTCTCCGCGCACCCACGATTGAGCCTGCACTCCTCTCTAAAAGCACGGCATAAGCCTTGTAAAGCCGCCAGTACCCTACTGGCAGCCTTTTCTGATAGCCCGGCGCCAAACTCTAACATTTCCGGTTTGACAAGCAAGAGGAATACTGTACCTCTCAGTAGACCTGCGGACTTAGCCGCCGATACAATGTTTATCGGGCTGACGTCGTGGCTGTCTATAGGCCTTGAAAGCTGTTCGAGCAGCTCCCCCTCAAGCATGTCAGCCTCGACCTTATAGAGCTGGTAGTCCCTATCCAAGCCTTCCCCGGCATCTACTATCACTATGACATCTCTACCCTCAAGATACGAGGTGTCGGCTATAGTAAGAGACGTCTTGTAAATAAATTCTACTCGGGCGTTCTCGAAAGAAGAGCACTTGCTCATCGCCCGTACAAGGCAGTAGCCTACGCTATCATCGCCATACATAGGGTTTCCTGTCCCGAGTATTAGAATAGACCGCAACCTATCCTCCTTGTGGAAGGGATTTCCCCTGTATGGTATAAAGAGTGTTGATTCTCATATTTAGATATACACGTATATGTAATACTGTAGACCCTGCTATATAATTGTTTGCGGTCTGGAACTCCAAGTTAAGCTTTTTTTCTATCCTGGCAGGAATGATTTATCACTGGTAAATACTGAGTGGCGTTGATATATCTTGTGGGGCGAAAGGTTTGGGCGCGGGCAGCTTTAAGCTAACGAGAAGGGAATTCCTCAAGCTTTCTAGTGCGACAGCGTTGCTTGCAAGCCTAGACTGGAAATCCGCTATAAGGGCTATGGCTGAGACTGTTAGGAGCGGCTCGGTAAACATTATATGGTTCGAAGCCCAGGACTGTGCAGGTAATACTACAGCCCTCCTCGAAGCGACCGATCCCGACATAATAGATATTCTCGGAGGCTCATCAGTCATCGCCGGTCCCGGAACGGTGAAGCTGCTATTCCATGAAACCGTAATGCCGCAGTGGGGCGCCAGCGCGCTGGACATACTGAGAAAAGCGGAGGCCGGAGAGTTAGACCCGTACGTCCTAGTCTTAGAGGGCAGCGTGCCTCCCGACGAGAAGGCCGGCGGTCCCCCCTATAGTGACCTCCTCTGCTATATTGGCGAGGAGAACGGTAAGGAGATATCCTGTATGGAGTGGGTGCGCCGCCTCCTCAAGAGGGCTGTCGCTGTCGTGACAGTCGGCAACTGCGCCAGCTATGGCGGTCTCATAGCTAACAAGGTTCTAGAACCACCGCCAGGATTCAAGGACCACGAGTATTATGCCAAGATGGGGCTAAGCAGTAGCCCGACAGGCGGTGTAGGCTTCTTCCCGGACCCGGTCAGAGGATTCAAGGGGCTGGTCGACATCCTAGACGAGGCGAAACCGTTCAGGAACTTCGTATACGGTAAGTGCAAGCCCG
>JALSOR010000008.1 GCA_026986415.1 Acidilobaceae archaeon | reverse complement strand
TACTATATTTATAGGCTTCACCGGCTTAAATACTCAGGTCCATCCAGCATGTGAAGCGAATAGCATGCCGGAGGGAGCATGCGGGCAAGGAGGTAGCCCTTACAGGCGGCATACGGATCTAACAGAGCATCTCGATATTGACGGTTTAAGATAAGGGTGCTAGTGGATGGTAGTAGAACGTGAACAGCGGAGGAACACGGGATTGCATGCGGGCAGGAGAAACACTAATAGGGGAGATACTGGCGGGAGACAAGGACATCACAGCGATAATATAGTTGAGAGGGCCGGTCTTGTAGAGCTCGTTACGAGCGTCATACTCGGAACGAAGGGATCCCGCTACGAGTGCCAGTCGGACGAGGCATGCGTCCACGCGACCCGAGGCGTGGGACATGCGATGGTGGTTGCCGGGATACTCGCGCGCCAGTACGGGGATACAGTGCTCCTAACAGTCCTGGACGCTTCATGGTCCGGATACGCGATACTAGCATATCCTGTCGGCAGGGCTGTCGGCTACACGATCTGCAGGGTTGAGGTTGGGATGGCGGTAGAATGTGGGATTAGGCCGTCCAGTATAAGGAGATGGGTTGACACTAGTAATGCGAGAGCGGTTGCATATATTGTATAACTAATAATAAAAAATTATAATAATAATGAAGGGATGGGTGAGAGCCGGTTATCCCGCCTAGTACTCCGCGGTCTCCTCCCCGCCCAGCTCCTCTAACGCTTCCAGTATGCTCTTACCCGCGGCTGTGAGGCCGGACCTTCCAAGGTACTTGGCGCTTCTAGCCAGGACTATCGCGTCCTTTACCGAGGAGAGCGGGATCTTCAGGGTGTTGACCAGCCTTGCCGGGTCGTCGGTTCCCATCTCCGCTATAGCCTTTAGCACCCTGACAAGTACCGGGTAGATGGGGGTCGCTATTCCCGAGGGGACGCCGATGAGGGCCGTCTTGATGAGGCGTCCAGCCCTCGTGAGTATCACCCTGTTGTCGGGGAGGGTCTCTATGAGGCCTCTCGTCTCGAGCCTCTCAATACTCTCCCACGGGTCGCCGCCCGCCCCACTTATAGCCTCGGCGAGATCCTCACGCCTAACACTCTTCTCGTCCGGGATCCTCTGCAGCCCGACAGCCTCGGGCCTTGTGAGGAAGGGTATCCTGCCCGTGCCGCTCAGTTTCGCCAGCATCAATCCCCTCTTGGTGGGGCCTCCCGTGCCTAGGGTTCCATGCTCTATCCCGCTCTCAACCCAGGATATGCTGGGGCTGAGGAGGGCGTACGGGTAAGTGTAGGCTTTCACTGCAGTGGCAGGCGCGCCCCTGCCGGCTCCCGGGAGGCTCGCCATAGTCTCTCCCGCGCTGGTCAGCTTGTAGACGGTTACAGACTCTTCCTCCTCCTCGACTATCAGGCCCATGGATTCTAAGTGTAGAAGGTCTAATCCTAGCCTTGCAGGGTCTACCTCTACGCCCTGCTCTGATAGTTTCTGCATTATCCTGTCCTTCTCTACATGAATGTTAGGCTTCTTCTCGAGCTTCTCCCTCCACAGGTCCCTGATCGCGATGAGAAGCTTCTCCTCCCTGGGCGACAGGGCCATGGGAGGCCTGAGCCGGGCCCTCTCATGGGCCCTTACAGCTTCCAGTACTAGCCGGCCGGGATAGGCTATGGAGCCTGTAGGTTTAATGTAGCCTATGGTGCCCAGGACGGTCTTCTCCTCTGGCGTGAGATCCTCGCCGCCTGCAGCCTTGCGGAGGGCGTTGAGTATCCAGGGGTTCACGAGGGCCGGGAATGGGGCGTCCAGGTTAGCCCTTTGTAGTGCCCTCCTGAGAAGCCTGCCGGTAAGGGTTAGGCTATAGTAGGGGTTTAGCGGGACCGTCCCGACTAGTATTCCCATTGATTCGAAAACGGGGTGGAAGCGCCCGTAATCGTCCTTCCTCGCGGGCCCTTCAGGTACTGTTACGAGGCTCCTCGCCATGGACTTCGTGATCACGAGACTCCTCTCCAGCCTGCCGGCAAGTTCTACGACCTTCTCTGCGGCCCTGGACAAGACGCTCCCGGCACTATAGAAGCCCCTGTCCTCGAGTATGGGCTTCCACTCCTCCGAGGGCTCAACGGGAGAGTATTTCAGGGTGCGCAGCATGGTGTAGACCCTACTGTCTATCCACGGGTCTATCTCGGGCCTCCCAGCCTCCCTCCAAGCGTCGAGGAGCTCGAGCCCCTCACGCCTAATCTCGAACTCGTCCTCTCCACGGTACCGGAACACTCCGAGGCTGAACCCCTCGAGTAGAGTGTAGAATGCTTCCTCGGCCCCGCCGAGCTGCTGTGAAAGCTCTTTCGCGTGGAACCATCCCTTATCCATTGCCGCCTCGAGCGCTCTCAGCAGCCTCTGGGATACCCTAATCATTATGTTCACCCCTCGGCCTAGAAGAAGTATACACATAATATAAGTTTTTGACTCTTGAAGAATAAACCATAATATTATAAGCAGTAGCCCCGGCCCAACATGTTAGGGGAGAGGTGGAAGCAGTTATGACGAGAATAGTGGGATACACGAGGCTCGAGACGCTATACAAGAAGTTCCTGGGCATAGACCTCGACAAGGGGAGGGCCGAGCAAATAATAGACGTCTCGAGCAGGAAGCTCCGCGACCTCCTCCTCGCAGGCCAGAAGAGGGCGTACGCTCGGGGCGACGATATTGTCGAGTGGATAGACCTGCCCGTAACAATAGCGTTGGAGAACACGATAGAGGAGTACCGTAGGGAGAGGGAGAGGCTGGGCGATCCCAGGCTAGACCTCCAGCCCATACTGGCGTACCTGGAGGAGGAGATTAGCGGTATAAACATTGGGGAGACTGTAAAGGAGAACCTCCAGGACTTGACGGCGACAATACTCCTCCTCACAGGCCGTGTCATGAAGATCGTGGACCCGAAGATTAGGAAGCCCAGCAAGGAGGATATCGAGAAGGCTGAGAGGATCCTCAACCTCACAATATAATCTTTCCCTGGGGCTCCCCCCGCTCGGAGGATTCCCCTTATCGTTTCCCCCTTGTTAGCGTTCTCGGAGGGCCCGATAATCGTAAGCCTTAAATACCGTCCCACAACAGTGGGTTTATGCGACGAGGTGATGATGATGCGCCAATGGATCCCCGCCTTCTAAGGGCTCCACAGGACGCTTCCTTTATCCCCACCTCCTGGTACAATATTGTTCCCGACCTGCCCGAACCCCTCCCCCCAATGCTGAGACCGGACGGCAGCAGGGTAGAGCCGGGAGACCTCCTCCCAATATTCCCCAGAGCAGTCATAGAGCAGGAGTTCAGCAGGGAACGCTACATAGAGATCCCCGGGACGCTGAGATCCTTATACGCCAGGCTTGGGAGGCCCACGCCGCTCTTCCGGGCGAGAGGCCTCGAGGAGGCGCTGGGCACCACGGCACAGATATACTACAAGTTCGAGGGAGTCCTACCGACCGGTAGCCATAAGATAAACACTGCGACAGCACAAGCCTACTATGCCAGCCTGGAAGGCGTTAAGAGGCTCACCACCGAGACCGGCGCCGGACAGTGGGGCTCAGCACTGGCACTGGGAGGCGCCCTTTTCGGCGTGAAGGTCAGGGTTTACATGGTGAAGGTCAGCTACAACCAGAAGCCCTACAGGAGGGTTGTAATGCAAGTATACGGTGCAGAAGTCATCCCCAGCCCCTCCCCCTACACGGAATCGGGTAGGAGCATACTCCGCGAGGACCCCGACAATCCGGGCAGCCTAGGCATAGCGATAAGCGAGGCCGTGGAGGACGCTGCCAAGCATGAGGACACCAAGTACAGCCTGGGGAGCGTGCTGAACAGCGTGCTCCTCCACCAGACAGTCATAGGCTTGGAGGCTAAGAGGCAGCTGAACGAGCTCGGAGTATACCCAGACATAGTCGTGGGCGCCGTGGGCGGCGGGAGCAACTATGCCGGGATAAGCTACCCCTTCATGTATGATAGGCTCAGGGGGGCGAGCAACACGAGGTTCATAGCGGTAGAGCCCACAGCAGCGCCAACAATGACCAGGGGCAGGCTAGAATACGACTACGGCGACACGGCAGGCCTAACACCACTAATATACATGTACACTCTCGGCCACAAGTTCGTGCCACCTCCAATACACGCGGGAGGACTCCGCTACCACGGCCTCGCACCCACACTCTCAGTCCTCGTCAAGAACGGCCTGGTAGAGCCGGTAGCATACCCGCAGACGAGCGTGTTCGACGCCGCCGTGTTCTTCGCCCGCCACGAGGGCATAATCCCGGCGCCCGAGTCGGCCCACGCCGTCAAGGCGGTGATAGACCTGGCATTGAAGGCCAAAGAGGAGGGCAAGAGCCCGGTCATACTGTTCAACCTTAGCGGGCACGGCCTCCTGGACCTCCAGGGTTACGACGACTATCTCAACGGCCGTCTCACCGACGCGGAGCCCAGCCTCGCCAGCCACTAGCACCAAGGCCAGAGCCTTCCAGATGGGGGGAAGGGGGAGAGTTGAGAGCACCGCCCAGGATAGAACTGGTAGAGCTCTCCACGCTCAAGCCCCACGAGCATCTACGCCCAGCAAGACTCCACCAGGTATACTACAGTATTAGGAGGACGCGGACACTCTACAAGCCGCTCATAGCGGACGCTCAAACCCTCCTACTCATAGACGGGCACCACAGGCTGAAGAGCCTGGCACTCCTAGGGGTCAGGAGGGCCCCCGTGCTCCTGGTGGACTATGAGAGGGATATTCGCAGCGTGAGGGTCAGGACGCCCCTCTTCAGCTTGAAGCCCGAATACACGTCCCTGACCGGGGCCGGGGAGAGGATGAGGCTCCTAGACAGGCTGGTAAGGCTCCCCCTGCTACCCGCTAAGTCCACGATACATGAGACGTGGGCTAAGAGGGTCGTGTTGAGGTATAGGCTATAGCGTGCTAGGCAAGCTTCCAGAGCGTCACGCCTCCCCTGAATGTTTTCTCTACCCTACCCTCATCCTCCAAGTATTTCAGGTGGGCTAGCGCTTCGCCCATAGCGAAGAACCTCTCAGCGTAGGGGTACTCGTCCCAGCTCTGGTATTTGACACGCCATTTGACACGCTTCGCTATCTCGTACCCTGAGAGTGCGCCCTCTCTTGATAGTATGTTGATTATGTCCTGGAGCCTCTCCTTGTGGTGCTCGATTATCTCGCGCGCCCTACCGGCAGGGTCAGCAATGTCCCCCCTGTGGCCGGGATAAGCTATTCTCAGCCCCATACCGGCGAGCCTCTCGAGACTGTTAAGATAGTCCCTCAGGGGGTTAGAGCCCCAGTTGTGGATCGTCACGTGAGGGGTTATCCTCTCAAGTATTACATCGCCCACGAAAGCGGCCTTCTCCTCCTCCCACACGTACGCCACATGCCCAGGCGTGTGCCCGGGTAGCTCGGCCACGCGTAGGACTGCCTCGCCCATATCGAT
>JALSOR010000007.1 GCA_026986415.1 Acidilobaceae archaeon | reverse complement strand
AACGTCAATATCAGCCTCGTCAATAATGTCACGCACCCTGTCCGGGTCGAGCAACGCCATATAGTCCCCCTGGAAGAGGAGCTCGATCCCTCTAGTAGAAGGCCTGGCACCCACACTCTCAATAATACAATAATGCTCGTATCCCAGCCCGTCTAGATTGACCTCATCCGCCTTTTCCAAGGGAAACTCAAGCACGAGCATGGTTTCAACGGGGAGGCATGTAGAAATGCTTCTCACATTTTGTAAAACGTCGAGTGTCTCTTCACAATCAGGACGTGTGCATACTTTTTTAGGATTTATAATATAGTTGGGTAGGTTTACCTGTAGCCTTCTAATTTTCAACGCGTAGAGCGAGACTTCTGGCTTAACCCTGAGCTTCTTCTCCAGTTCTCCTATTATCTTGTAGTCCTCTCCCAGCTCGCCTATAACGTGTTTTCTCGTGATTTTTCTTAGACTATACATTTTCCTCAAAATTCTAATACGGTCATCAGGCATCTCCGAGCGGCACCACCTCTATATTAGGATTATACTGTGCGTCTTAAGAGGATTCTTAGCCTAAAGGTAAGAGTGCTCGACCATTAACATTTAATCTTGAATGTTCTCCCATGCCTATTTCATTTGTTTATTCAGTATTCCCTTTTATAGCAAGTATATACTGACTGGTTTGTAGCATGATATTAAAATTAAAAAACGTTAGAATAATTAAGATTAAGTGACCAAGACACCCTGGAAAGGTGAGACGAGAAATGTCGGTTAAGAACAGGATCGTGGCCCTAGTGGTCAGGCACCCCAAGATACTCAAGTTCGCCCTGACAGCAGTAGCCCTGGCCGTGGCAGTGGCGGTTGGCCACCACGGGATAGGAACAACCGGGGAGAGGGATCCCGACGACGACTTCATCTTCTAAACCTCCCTGTCTAAATCTTTTTCCTACAAGATACAAACCAAACCCTCCTCTTTCCCACAAATAACAGCACCCCGCCACCACTAGTTAGTGGTGATAGTTCTAGCACCCTATACCATGGAGGCTGAGCATTAATGCCCAGGAAGAGGCAGCGCGGCCCGCACAGCAGGGAAAGGGGTAGGATTGAATACGGGTTTGCCCCTGGACTGCAAAACCTGCTCGCCCTGGCCTCAACACGGCTCGGAGAGGACCCGGTAGTGCTTCTCGAGAAACTCTATGGGGACAATGGTGCAGCCATACTTCATGCTGCCGCGGCCGCGTATAAGAGGCGTGGCGGGGACGGGTAGTACTATAATGTTAGCAGTATTATGCCTAGAATGATGCACGTTATGGATAATGCGATGCTCCCCGCCTCCAGGCTTCTAAACCCGCCCTCCGGGGACCAGAAGGTTTCCGGTGCGGTGATGAGTGTAACTGCTAGTAGTAGGGCTATAATGGATGGTATTAGGAGGGATAGAATTATAGTGTAGGGGAGAATCCTGTGGAGCCTCAGCACGGGTATTGCTTCTGTGAGAGCCGATACTGTTAGTATTGTGAAGTACATGGTCTGCTTCCAGCGGGGGAATACCAGCTTCTCGGCGGCTATACTGGGTGGAACAGGCTCTTTCATGTCTTCCAATACTGCTTCCCGCCGTAGTAGCGGGCTGAGGGCGAACCAGCCTGTAAGCTGGGTGTAGGCTAGCACTAAGACTTCGAGCTGCACGCCATACGCTATTCCTGCCAGGAGGCCTGCAAGGCCTGAGAGGGCTATCATTATCCCGGTGAGCCTGGCGGCCTTCTTCTCTAGCCTTGGGCTCGTATATGCCGGCCCGGGGAGGCTCACGCTTCTCCACAGGGGTCCTGCTACTAGCAGGCCCACTATTATGGGTGGCATGGCTAGAAGTGTTTCTAGCATGTACTCTGTGTTCACGGGTCTCCTCCCCCACATATTATGGGCTTGAGGAGTGCTTTCGCCTCGTTCAGCCCCTGCTCTAGGATGCTTCTCCCCTTCCCTGTTATGCGGTAGACTCTTCTTAGCCTCCCGCCCACAACACTCCATGAGGCCTCCACTAGGCCCTCCTTTTCAAGCCTCCTAAGCGCATCATACAGGCTGCTCTCCCGTATCTCGACCCCCGAGGCCTCTATTATCCTCTTACGGAGCACGTAACCGTGCATTTCCCCGTCCCTGTCCAGATAGTATAGCACTACCAGGCCTAGCATCCCAACGCCTCTAAGCTTTCCCCTCAACCCTAGACGCCACCACATACACCAGGGGGAGCAATACCGTATACCCGGCGATCCCCGCGAGCCCGGCGGGCGGGGCAAGTATTCTCGGCCCAACCACCAGGCCCGCAACTAGGCCGGATAGACCGTTAAGAGTCCCATGCATAGCGGCCGACGGTATGACGCTCTGGGATCTCTCCCGGAGGAGGGCCATGATTACTCCTAGCATGGCGGTGAAAGCTGTGAATACTGCCACGGCAGTCAGGCCTTTACTGGGAGCCCCGCAGTATGCGAGCCCTCCTAGACCGTAATTATACCCCGCATATATCAGCGGGGCATGCCATAGTCCCCATGCCACCCCGACGATCAATCCTGTGAGGAGCGTGCTACCTGTCTCCCTAACTAGCAGGACGTGCATGTACCCCCTCCACCCCAGCTCTTCCCCAAGGGCCGCGATAAGATTTACTGTTATCCCGGCGATGAAGCCTAAGACTCCGAGCAGGATTAGCACTGGGACGGATACTAGTTTTAGGCTGCCACACCTTCCTACGGATAGGCCTAGTAGAGGGCTTAGTATGAGTGAAAGTGCTAGTCCTGCTACAGCCATTCCAGCCCCTGCGAGGATCCATCTCGGGCCCGGATCTCGGAGGCCGATCCTCCCGAGCTTCTCCCTTATCCCTCCCGGCGCTCCCTCTAACTGGAGACCTGCTAGTGCTCCGAGTGTTGGAGTGTACATTCTTGCTAGGAGTACCGGGATGGCTGCTAGCGTGCCTGTCAGGGTCTTACTGGTTAGTAGTGGTAGTGCTAGTGTGAAGTCTATAGCGTATGCGAGCGTGTAGGATACTGCGAGGTAGATTCCTAGTCTCAACCTTGCCGAGGCCATTGTTGTGGGCACCAGGTGTTTTCTATGGTGGGAGAGCATAAATAATACTACGTTAACTGTAGTATATTAGGGTGAGATATATTTGTGGCTCGCCAGCATCCCAGGCCGCGAACTATTCATAAAGGAAATCCTGAGCCCCCTAATACTAGCAGTAATCATAGTAACAATAGTACCCTTCATAGCCTACTACTTCTACATGAAAAGAACTGGCGCGACAGACAGGAGGGCGGCCAGAGCACGCCTAGGACTAGTAATCGCCATACTAACCATTATGGTAGTCGTCGGCATAAACTACTACACGTTCAAACCAGGGACGACATACGGACTGGAACTGTCCGACGGCAAACTAGTATTCCACTACTACGAGAATAGAGTCGCAACCTATAACGTGTGCAAAGCGACAATAAAGCTCATAGACGTAGACACGGCCAAACACATGCTCAAAATAAGAACCTACGGGACCTCGGATCCCACCGTGGGCATCTACGCGGGAGAATACATTCTCACGAACAATAGTCGGGCGCACGTTCTAATAGTCCCCGGGGCTAGCAGGGCTATTATCATAGAGGAGAAGGGCGTGGCGAGCGCCATAATAGGGGTCCCCAATGCCGGTGAAGCGTATAATAGGATAGTCTCGTACAGGGAGGCCCACTGTAACAGTATTGGGGGCGGCTAGCATGTATTTCCCTGGCGGCGGACTATAGTGTTTCCCATAATGCCATGTATAATAGGCGGCTCGGAGGTTTCTACTCGTTACCTGGAGGGAAGGAGAGATTTGGTGGAATATGTTGTAGACAGGGTTGTTAGGGACGTATACGTGTTGAAGGTTAACGATAGGCATACCAAGTATTTCGAGGCTTTATGGGAGATACCTGAAGGCATATCCTACAATGCGTACCTGGTAAAGACCGGGGAGGGGGCCATACTTATTGATGGCTGGAAGAGTATTTATAGCGGTAAGCTTCTCGAGCTCCTGGAGAGGCTAATCGACAGGGACGAGCTACGCTACATAATCGTCCAGCACACAGAGCCCGACCATACGGGGAGCCTGGAGGACGTGGCGAGATGGGCGGAGAACGCTACAGTCCTCGGACACCCCATGGCTAAGAGAATAATGGGTTCAGGCTACCCTATAGCGACCAGCAGGTTCAAGCCTGTCAGGGACGGGGAAACAATAGAGCTGGGAGGCGTGAAGCTCCAGTTCATATACGCCCCATGGCTACACTGGCCGGACACGATCTACACCTGGATGCCAGACTCCGGGGTCCTATTCACCTGCGACAGTTTCGGGGCCTACGGCGCGACTAGCTGCGTCTTCGACGACGAGTGCAGATACCACGACCTCATACTGAGATGGACCAAGAAGTATGTCGTCACAGTCATAGGATCCTACCGGAAGTTCATCGTCAGGGCGCTAGAGAAGATCAAGAAGCTAGGCGTGAAACCCAAGATTATAGCGCCCGGCCATGGAGTCGTATGGAGGAAGGACCCCTCACTCATAGTAGACTACTACGAGCGGCTCGCCACAGGCGTCCCCCACGGCGAGAAGATAACGGTGATATACGCTAGCATGTATGGTAGCACCGAGGCGGCCGCTGTAACCCTCGCGAGACACCTCAACAGGAGGGGCGCGCACGTAGTACTCCACCCGTTCACAGACACTACGAGGAGCCTCCTAAGCGAGATACTTGCCGATGTTATTGATAGTAAAGCCCTCGTCATAGCGGCTCCCACGTATGAGGCCGGCCTCTTCCCCCTCATGGAGCTCGTTCTAGACGAGATATGCGCTAAGGCGTCCGGGGAGAAGCCCTTCGCTATAATAAGCAGTTATGGGTGGGGCGGTATAGCGGCTAAGCGGATAAGGGAGAAGCTAGAGTCCTGCGGTTTCAAGCTCGCCGGGGTGTACGAGGAGCAGATGGTCAGCCCGCAGGGCCTGGTCTCCGACGAGTCCGCGTTGGAGGCCCTGGCGGCGAAACTCTTAGGGTAGCATGCCCATGACCCCTATTATTTTTATAATATAACATAATAGTTGGGGGACACATACTATTTTAGACGGGTACCACATAATATTATTAGTAGGAATGTTCTGGAGGTGGATGGCAATGATACTTTTCGACTGGGGAACCTATAACGGGCTCGGAAAGCTCCGTATAGCCGCGACACTCGGCCTGAAGCTCACAGAGATACCCCCAAGAGATCTCGCCTATAAGAGGAGGGACGAGTCGTACTTCAAGCAGTACGGCGAGTTCGCGAGGAAAGCGTTTACAACCATAACCGCGCACGCCCCCTACTATAACGTTGTCAGCACTGACCCTGAAACAATGGAGAGGAGCTGGCGGGGCCTCATAGCCGGGGCTAAGAAGGCGGTGCTCGCCGGCGCGGAAATATACAACCTCCACCTGGGATGGAGGGCCTACCTGGACCACAGGGATATCGACTATACCGTCGACTTCCTCAAGAAGCTCACAAGCGAGGTGCCACAGGTAAAGGTCAGCATCGAGATCCCCTACACTAGGAGGATGCTCGGGGACTGGGAGGAGATCCGCCACATAAGGGAGGCCGTAGGGGAGGACAAGGTAATAGCGAGTGTGCAGTTGGAGAACGCATGGCTCTACGAGACGGGCGCCGGCGACACGGGACTCCTAGAGCAGGCCAACGCGAAAGCCACGGTGGACTTCTGGCGTGGAATACTCGAGAAGACCCTAGCCCTGAGCAAGGACTATTTCAGCCTGAGATTCAGCCAGATAATAGCCTTCGCCTTCGGCGGGAGGAGGATACTTAAGAAGAGGGTCCCACTCGGAAAGGGCTACCCGGACCTGGAACCGCTGGCCAGGGCTATAGCGGAGTTCCTAGTGCGCCGTATAAGATCCCCCGGCCTGCCGTTGAAAGCCCACATAATATATACTGGGCCGCCGGAGACGAAGTATAGGGACACGATAACGCTCTACGCCGCGATAATGCGGGAGGCCGTAGTCCATCTAAGCTAGCCCCTCACGGGTGAACGCCCACAGGCTCCTAAGGGTCCCCCTCTCAAACCATGCTTTCCAGATCCTGTAGGCGGTGTCTGGCGTGATTAAGCCGCGGGACTACCAGCTGGAGGCTGCCCGGTGGGCTCTCGGTAAGGGCAGGGCTGTCGTGTGCATGCCTACTGGTACCGGTAAGACGCTTATAGCTGCTCTCTGGATAGAGGGGCTCCTCTCCAAGGGTAGGGCTAGACGGGTTCTAGTGCTCGAGCCGACCCGGTTCATGGTCGAGCAGACGGCACTGTTCCTGAGGAGGACTATTGGTATTCCTGCAAGCCCTGTCCATGGGAGTCTGCCCCGTAGCGCTAGGAGGGCCGGGCTTCAGAGCCCTGTCGTTGTTGCCACGCCGGAGATAATGCTGTGGGAGGCTGGCGACCTGCTGGAGAGGTTTGATGCTGTCGTCGTGGACGAGTGTCATCACACCACGGGTAAGGACGCGTACCTCCAGGTCATGGAGAGGGTCAGGGCCCCCTATAGGCTGGGCCTGACAGCCTTCATACCCGAGAAGAGGAGGCGCGAGCTCGAAAACTATATTGGAGAGATCAAGTGTTGGGGCTGGGACGACCCGAGGATAGCCAAGTATCTCCCCGAGTGGGCAGGGGAGGTCTACGAGGCCGAGCTTAACAGTGCTGAGAGGAGGCTCTACGATGAGCTGGAGAGGCTGTGGGACGAATCCCACGGCAGGGATAGGGTCCTCCTGGGGAACGCTCTACGCTGGCTTGCCAGGGACGGGGCCGAGAGCCTCCGGGAGACGTATAGGAAGCCTGGCACCAGGCTTAGGAGGATACTCGAGCCCGTCGAGCACTTACTGTTCCACCCTGAAGTGAGGCCCGCCCATAAGCTCGAGGCCCTCAAGAGGATACTAGACGACCATGAAGGCTACTATAGTAAGGCTATAGTGTTCGTCGATAGGGTAATCATAGCCGAGATAATACGGAGAGAACTTGAACACTACGATCCCGTACTCATACTAGGCAGGAGGTGGATCGAACCCCACACGTCAATACTCAAGGCGAGGAGGCCGGAGAGCAGGCTGATAATAGCTACGAGCGCCGGAGAGGAAGGTATAGACCTGCCAGAGGCGGACCTGCTAGTTATTTGGAGCAATGTGGCCAGCCCTCTCAGGTTCATCCAGAGGCTCGGGAGGATCCTGAGACCCCACCCCGAGAGGGGAAGACAGAAGTATGCAGCATTCATTGTAACGCCCGACACTGTCGACATTGACAGTCTCCTCGACGGGATCATACTCGCCGAGAAGGCCGGCGTCAAGCTAAGAATAGACGTCTCAACCGTCAAGTACCTCTGGGGCCTAAGCAGGCGGAGGAGGGTCCTCGAAATAATAGAGGAGAAGCCGATGACCGAGGACCTA
Organism: Acidilobaceae archaeon; assembly: GCA_026986415.1. Classification (GTDB taxonomy): domain Archaea; phylum Thermoproteota; class Thermoprotei_A; order Sulfolobales; family Acidilobaceae; genus S143-63. The sequence goes on along the minus strand of JALSOR010000007.1, from coordinate 13,028 downwards.
ATAGCCCAGGCCTTACAGGCCCCCAGCGAGAGGGTCAGAGACGCTCTCCGCTGGCTACTACGGCACGGGCTGGCAGGCTACATCTACACCGGTATAGGGAGGGTGTACTACTCCCTCTCAAACCCTCACCCCCTTAGAGAGGAGTACCGGGAATACCTCACCCCCTCACCACATGTTGAAGCCACAGTAACCCCCCTACTGGCCGGGAATGTTAGGGCGAGGAGCGTGCGGGGCACCGTCTCGAACGTGAGGCCTAGACTCCACAGGATGCTCGAGAGGGAGAAGATGTTCGAAGGGGTCAGGGCAAGCGTGAGAGCCCGGGTAAACAGGGGGTTAGAGGTGCAGTTAAACCTCTCATACAACTATCCCGTTAGCACCCGTGAGATACTCGACATTATCATAGACAATGTTTTCAGCGCGGACAAGATAGCCCGCGAGCGCCGGGTAATACCGGGAGGAGGGTAGCGAGCCCTACACTTCCCCGAGACACGCGGATCTAAGCCTCTCAACACTCTCAGCCGACAACATCCTAAGCCTCCCCGCCAGCCTCCGCCCCACCAGTTCCAGCCTACCCCTGGCCGAGTCCTCCCACAGCCTATCCAGCGCTGCCGCTATACTCTCCGGGTCCCCGGGATCGTACGGGTACCCGTCGCTTCCGACAAGATCCCTCAGCGCTGGGAGGTCCGAGTATGCTAGGGGCCTATCATATGCTACAGCCTCCCATATCACGCTGAGAACAGTATACTCCCATGTTGTGAGAGCCGAGACCGCCAGGCTGTTCTTCACAAGCCAGAGATACCTATCATAGTCCACGTAGCCAGTGAAGACCAGCATCCCCGCGTCGCGGGCCGCGCGTATAGCCCTCTTATACTCCCGCATCCTCCTCCTATAGTCCCCCGTTACCACGAGTTTTATCCCGGAGCGGGGGAGCACGCTCCTATAGTATCCCTCTACGAACACCGACACCGGCTCGTCGGGCTCCCATGAGACTGGCAGTAGCAGGTAGCCTCCCGGTTTAAGGCCCGCGTACGGCCTTAGCTCCCCCCTATACTGGGGGACGGGATCGTAAACTACCATAGGGTCCACGCCTAGCAGCTCTCTCAGCCTCTCCGCGGCCTGCGGGTTGTGCGCTATAACGTGGTCGCAGCGGGCGAGCAGGCCCCTGAACGGCCTGTTCAGGACATAGTCTTTCAGGCCCCTGTAGTGGAACATCCCGGTGTGCGTGTCGCAGGCCAGGCGTGGACGGGCCCGTATTGTGAGGCTCCTGAAAAGCAGAGGGCCCGGGGGGAGCTGTAGTATGGCGCACGAGTCCCTCCCGTAGCGCTGGAATATTCGGGGGGTCGCCCTCCAAGCTTTAAGGTATGGCGGCCTGTCCCCTATGTGTTCTAACGGTATGTTTAGCGCTTGTGCTAGGTCCCTGCTCCTCCTGGCAAGCCTGCTCCATACTAGTATGAAGGCTCTCAGCTTGGCGGCACCCCCAACGGGATACGGGCAATGTTATAGAGGCTTACGTCGACTATTATACGGTTGGGGGTCGGCAGGTAGTGGGCGAGCCGTTGTTCGATAAGGTGGTGATCCTCTCCGGGACGAGCGGTGTGGGGCTCAGCTATTTCAGGAGGCTCGCTGAGAGGCTCTACGGTGACAGGGCCTTCATAGCAGACTACGAGGATTATGTTAAGGATATTAGCAAGACCGGGATATACACTGTTGCAAGCAAGCTCCTCTGGAGCCCTAACAGTGCTCTCGAGGTGTTCAGGGACGCCTATAACGCTATGGTGAGCGACGCGGTAGAGGCGAGGAGGAAGGGGGCGCGGGTGGCGATAATAGAGACGCACCTCTCATACTTGAGCGTGCACATGCTAATACCTAACCCTGTCATACACAGGATGATAGGCCTTGGAGGGGAGGCGACAATAATCTACTATCTAGACGACTTCTACCATGCACTGCTGAGAATGGCGAGATACGCCAACGAGAACCCCAAGCTACACCACGTGGAAGGGTTCATAATAGACCCCCTAAACTATATGGCCTGGAGGGGCCTCGACCACAGCCTGCTAAACATGCTCCGAGCAAGATACTCGGGAGTCCTGGAAGCGCTCATAATGAGCGCGAAGCACGGCGAGGACACGCACAAGAGACTCCTAGACTACAGTGTAAAGCCCCGACTCGAAGGCAGGAGGGAGCACCTCCTAGCGTATGTTAGCCACCCCATAACAGCGATACGCAAAGAATATGCGAGGCTGAAACAGGAGGGAACACTTAAGAGCATAGCGGAACACGAGTTCGTCAAGAGCTTCGAAACGTTCAAGAGAAGACTTGTAAGGTCATGCCCAAGCCTCGTACTCTTCGAGCCGACAACAATCGACGAGATAAGCGGCGAGGTGGGCGGAGGAGAAGACAAGTACATCGTCACCAGGGAAGACCGCTGGCCCCACGAGAGGATGAGAGACTACGAGGACATGTACCCCGTAGACATCTTCGACAGGGAAACATTCGGCATAATATACGGTGGAAGCCTCTCCGGCCAGGCCGCCAGGGAAGCCGCCACGGACAGCATACTAGACTGGGACGAGGCGCGCCCCTACTATCTCAGGAGGCTTGACAGGATGATAAGAGACCAGATAGAGGTTAGAGACTACGAGTACGTGAGCCAGAGCAGCGCCGTCATAGCGTACGAGCCAATATACAGGCACCGCTACATAAGGGAGAAAGACAAGGAGTGGAGCCCTAGCAGGGGCGTGTCAAAAGAGCTCGCCAGAGCAGAATCCCAGAGCAAGGCAATATATGTCGTCGCAGAGCCCAGAGCAGCATCCAGATTCGTAAAGGAGACGAGAGGCCTTTTCGGCGAGAAGATGATACCAATAGAGCTCAGCGATCCCTCATCTCCCGACGAGCTGTTAATTGTGATGCGAGAATCAGGGTTCTGCTAGGTAACACTTCCGTACCACCAGCCCCAACCCCGGGAAACCCTCCCCGCAGGATAATAGATAGTGAATGGTGCAGGCGCGAATGGAAGGGAAGATACGGGTCCGTGTCAGGTATCCCCCGGGGCTCCGGGGGCGGGCGGAGAGTGTGGCCCTGCTCTTCCACCACCCCCTGGTCGAGGTCGAGCTGGTAGAGGACGGCGGCGAGGACATAGTGGTCGAGGGGCCGGGCTGGGCCACCGGGGACCTCACACTAGCAACAATCCTCGCCCGACGCGAGCTCGCATGGCGCAAAAAACTTAATATTAAAAATAGGAGATAATTTTTAACATATCACTAATATGAGGCCTTTATCAACCCCTCATACAACCCTTTACTCCTCTGGTGGTCTTGCTCTTGGCGTTTAACGGTACCGACCGTATAGTCAAGGCGATACACGAGACTGCTGCCCTGCTCGAAGAGAAAGGATACGATAATATTAAAATAATGGATTTCTGCGGCACCCACGAGCACACAATAGTATGGAACGGCCTGAGAAGTCTAATGCCGGAGAACGTGGAGCTGGTAGCGGGGCCCGGATGCCCTGTCTGCGTCACACCAGCATTCTATGTTGACCAAGCTATTAAGCTCGCCCTGGAGGGGGTCAGAGTATACACGTACGGGGACATGTACCACCTTCCAGGAAGCGCTAGACCCGGTAGTGGCGAGCCCCGCAGCCTCTCAGAAGCGAAAGCGCTCGGAGGAGAGGTTGTCGTAGTCTACAGCCTCCTAGAGGCTATAAAGCATGCACGGGAGAACACTGGAGACTCGGTCTTCATAGCAGTAGGCTTCGAGACCACTGCTCCCAGCACTGCTAGCGCTGTGGTCAACAATAGGCTCCCCCAAAACCTGAAAATCTTGAACGTTCACAGGCTAACACCACCAATAATGAGGTACACGTTCGAGAAGCACAGGGAAAACCCTATACGCGGCGTGATAGCCCCGGGACACGTTTCAACAATCGTGGGAGCACGAGCGTGGAAGTTCATACCCGAAGAGTACGGCATCCCCACCGTGGTAGCCGGGTTCGAAGCCTATGACGTGCTAATAGCAATACTCCTAATACTACGCATGCTATACAAGAACAAGCCTGGACTGGTAAACGAGTATAGCAGAGCAGTATCATGGGAGGGTAACAGGGCAGCACAGAAACTCCTAGAAGACTGCTGCGAGGTCAACGACGCCTTATGGCGCGGGCTAGGCTACGTCCCGGCGAGCGGGCTCGCATTCCGGGAAAAGTATAAGTGGGCGGATGCGGCGGTCGAGTACGGGATTAAAGAGCCCACCCCGGAAGAATGGACCTACGATCTCCCGCCGGGCTGCCGTTGCGCGGAAGTAACCCTCGGGCTGGCTAAGCCGACCGATTGCCCGTTATTCCTCAAGGTCTGCACGCCTGGAACCCCGTACGGCCCCTGTATGGTTAGCGTTGAGGGGGCTTGTAGCGTGTGGGCCCGGTTCGGTGAGGGGGGAGTGGCGGAGAAGCTTGCCAGAGAGTTGGGCCTATAATAGGTATGAGGTACTGTTTACTCTTAACTTGGGGGACATGGCATGTGTCTAGGTCTGCCGGGAAAGGTTGTAGAGGTCCGCCCTGACGGTGTCGCTATTGTGGAGTATAGTGGCGGGCTTAGGAGTGAGGCCGACGCTAGAACAGTGGATAATGTTAAGCCGGGTGACGTGGTAATAGTTCACGCCGGCATTATCATTTCGGTCATAGACGAGGAGGAGGCTAAGAGGCAGCTAGAATTTCTCGAGGAGTTTATCAGTGATCTCGAGAGAAAAGCGGAACAGCTTCTCCCGTGAGAAGCGGAGGGGGATGCGGTTTTCCCAGCGTTATCGCCAGGAGAATAAGAATTGTAGGCCTCGTCCAAGGCGTAGGCTTCCGCCCCTTCATCTATAGGATCGCGGCTAAGGCGGGAGTCAAAGGCTACGTGTTGAACCTTGGGGGAAGCGAGGTCCTCGTGCACGCCGAGGCCCCGCCCGAGAATATCGGCCTGTTCCTGGAGCTCCTAAGAAGGGAGAAACCCCCTCCAGCTATAATAGAGGACCTTGAAATCGAAGATGCGAGGGTCGAGGGCTATAAGAGCTTTACGATACGGAGAAGCGGGGCTAAAGTAACGGTTAGAAGCCAGATACCTCCAGACCTCGGAATATGCGATGACTGCCTGCGAGAAATCCTCGACCCGAACAATAGGAGGTACAGGTACCCCTGGAACAGCTGTGCATGGTGCGGCCCCAGGTATAGCATGATGTATAGGATACCCTATGATAGGGAGAATACGAGCATGAGAGACTTCCCCCTATGCGAGCAGTGCAGGAGAGAGTACGAGGATCCCAGCAATACTAGGAGGTTCCACGCCCAGGGCATCAGCTGTCAGAACTGCGGCCCCCATACCATACTCAGAGACGGTAGAGGAAACCCCTTACCGGTCAGCGATCCTATAATGGTGGCGGCGGAGCATCTCAACAGGGGAGCAGTAATAGCTGTGAGAGGAGTCGGAGGCTACCATATTGCGGGGTCCCCATTCATTGAGGAGACAGTCCGCAGGATCCGGCTTATCAAGCAGAGGCCCCAGCAACCCTTAGCGCTTATGGCTTATGATTGCGATGCCGCCCGGGGCATAGCAGACGTATCGGAGGCGGACTGCGAGGTCCTCCGGTCCCCGCAGAGGCCGATACTTCTTGTTAAGAGCCGTGATCCTCACGGTAGCCTCCAGGATCTTATCGCTCCCGGGCTCGATTCTCTCGGGATAATGCTCCCTTATACTGGGCTCCAAGCGCTCCTCTTAAGGTCTGTGGAGGGTAGGGTTCTCATTATGACTAGCGGGAACAGGCATGGCCTACCAATGTGTAAGGATCTCGACTGTATACTGGACCAGTTCGAAGGCGACATTGACTATATACTAGATCATAACCGTGTAATAGTTCACCGGGTGGACGATAGCGTTCTCAGGAGGACCCTGGGACAGCCTGTACTGCTTAGGAGGAGCAGAGGGTACGCGCCCCTCTGGGTCAGGGTGAGCCATAATGTGGGGGAGCACGTTGCTCTCGGGGCCGAGCTCCAAACGGCTGGGGCTATAAGCTTCGACGACAAGATAGTCCCGACACAGTATATAGGCGATCTCGACGAGCCCGGGCAGCTAGAAGAGCTCAGCTCAGAGCTGGAATGGCTAATAGAGCAGTACAGGTTGAACCCGGAGAGCGTGGCTGTAGACGCCCACCCTGGATATTCTAACAGGAGGCTTGCGCCGTTGCTCGCGGAAAAATACGGCTCGCAGATCGTGGAAGTATACCACCACCACGCCCACGCCTTAAGCCTTATAGCCGATGCGGGGCTGAACCCGTTAGAGCCTCATCCTGCAGTAACAGTCGACGGGACCGGGTATGGTGTTGACGGGCAGATATGGGGAGGGGAAGCCCTGATAGTTGAAGGGTTAAGGTTTGAGAGGGCCGCAAGCATCTCATACTATCCCCTACCGGGAGGGGATACCGCGGCAAAACGCCCTCTAAGGGTTCTCATAGGAATACTGAGCCTGGAACACTCGCTGGAGGAAATCCTAGATCTGCTCGCAAGGATAGGAGCGCTGGGAAACGATATATCTATGAGAGAAGCCGTGATAGCATACAAAATATCGTCCTCGGCTCCCAGGACGAGTAGCACCGGTAGGCTTCTAGACGCTATATCCGCTCTCCTAGGCGTTTCCCGGGAGAGGACCTACGAGGGGGAGCCCGCTATAAAGCTTGAGGCCCAGGCACGCCTTTCCGGTGCTCGAGGCCGGGCTATAGAGGATATTATAGTCTCGGACTATAGTATTGACCCTCTCAGGGCCGTCCACCACGTTTACAGCGGCCTCATAGAGCGCGGGGTTAGAGGGGGCCTTGAGGCTGCCGCGGATGTAATGTTCACGATAGGCTACCAGCTGGCCTCAGCCGCTCTAGCACGTACCAGGTCGGACCTCCTTTTCACTGGTGGGGCGGCCGTGAACGATTATATTGCGGCTGGAGCCCGTGCTGCCTGCGGCGAGTATGGTGTGAGGCTCATAATGCATAGGAGGCTTCCCCCGGGAGACGGGGGTATCAGCGCGGGCCAGATCCTCTACGCCGGCCTCTACAGTAAGTTATAGAGCCGGGGGAGGCCTCCGACTCTTATAGGTGGGAGCGGGATAGGGAGCGTGCCTCTGGGATGATAGGAAAGGCTCTAGCTATAGTGGGCAATCTAGGGGATCGTGCCGGGTACAGTCTCGTCGAGCAGGCCATGAAGCTTGACGGGTCGCGTATCGGGGATTGCATAGTAATAGACGCCACGCTGAGCGTTATCGACCTAGTCTCTATACTTGAAGAGTATGGTGTTGACGAGCTAATCCTCCTCGTCCCAGGAGACTCGGGCGGCGAAGGCTTGGAATGCGAGCGTATAACCCCTGTGGAGGAGCCGGGCAAGGTCGAGCCTGAAAGGCTAGTGGCAGACCTATGGCAGAACCTTACGGGTAGCCTCCTACCAGGGGATTATGTTAAGGCTTTAAGAGTGTTCTGGAGGAGACCGTTTACTCTCTGCAGGTGCTCTCCTGGGGGAGACGGCGACTGTTCCAGCCTTCTCGGGGTGCTTCTAGATTCTGCCTGCAAGGATTCTACCGGTAATAGAGTTGATCCTGCGCTTCACGTTTGACACCCAGTCATCCCCGAGGCCTCTCCACTTGGCGGTCCATCCCGCCACAATATAGACTCTCCCGACAATAGTGTTTATCCATGCGTGCACGTCCCCCGTATGCTTATCTCTCAGCGCGATACACCCCTCATCGTCGGCGAGCAACTGGTATCCTTCAACCTCTCCTCTAATCTCCATAACATGGTATAGGTTGTAGAGCCTCCTAGCCCAGACGTCTGCTTCGATCTGCACCATTATTGACGGGTCGAACGCGATCGCCCTGGGAACGTTCCAGGGATAACTCTCTACTACGCGTAGCTCATTATCGATCTTAGCGACAGGTATCTCGCCATAATCATAGCCTAGAGCTAGAGCCGCATACTCTAGCTCTAAAGACTCCGGGTCGAACAGGGGCCTAACATTGAAAATCTGCCTCCCCCTCTCTGTAGATACGAGAAGATGCTGTGGGCTAACCCTCTTAGCATATACGGGGAACCCTGAAAGCCCGCTCTGTCTCACAACGGATAATGCGGCCTCGGAGAGCCCGATCTGGACTTTACGTGGCAGGGTTATCAATACTGTACCACCAGTACTGTATACCTGTCCGGGTGTAAGGGTTAATACGGTACGCCTACCCCCTTACATGTTTTGATGTGCCCTTCCATTGATGCACGGTTTATCCTGGGAAGGTGATAGGCATGCCAAGGCGTAGGGTCGATATTTTTAGGATGCTTAAGAGTATTGAGAGGGCTGTTGATGAAATCGTCAACGCGCCGGTAAAAGCCGTGTCCGAGCCTGTCAGTATGGAGGTTAAAAAGACTATTCTGAATAAGCTTTACGAGTTCGAAGCGAAAAACGATATGGTTGACGAGGAGGAGCTCAGGAGAGTTCTAGACTCCGACCTTGAGGAGTTCCTCTCCAAGTATGTTAGTAAGCTTAGGAGCGGGGAGAAAGAGTCTAAAGAGAGAAAGGATTAGGAAAAATTTAAAGTTTATTTTAAATGTTTGGCCAGCCAGACAGCTATATGGATAGGCCTAACACCCTCATAGTTAACATGTTCGAGAGCCTTAACATCATCCATACTGCTGAACACGTGATAGCCGGGCCCGGTCTGCGCTGCCTGTTTGGCTAGCTCCAAGCCAACTAGCTTGGCGTGCTCCTCCAGCCTCCTCTCAACATCAGATTTTCTTGCCAAGTCCACTTCTAATGCTTCGCCCAGCGGGTTCAGGATCGCGGGGCATGAGAGCGACACGTTTCCGAGGCCGCCGTAGGGCCATAACAGGTGTTTATCGTATTTCTCGGCGGTGGCCTCCACCAGCTTGGCTCCGTCCCCAATGCCTCCTCTAGTGTCTATGTGGCCGCTGGGGATGTATGCGGCTCTCCCCCAGCGTACGAGGGGTGGGAGTCCGAGGGAGTCGTAAGTGTCGTATAGTATTCTTAGCACGTGCTCTACTGTGAGGCCTTTCGGCTTCTCGGCCCTGTAGAAGCGGTAGAGGTATTTAAGGTCGTTATACGGGTAGCCGCCGTCGAGCACTATCAGCGTGTTGGCTCCATGGCTTACCGCGTAGTTGAATATTGATTCTGCCACCTGTTTGGCCCCTTCGAAGTCGCCTATCACGAAGGGGAAGGGCGGTTTCACTCCCAGCGGGGTGTCGGGGAGACTGTACTTTATCCCTGCAGCGTCGAGGAGGGTGAGATAGGCGTCCACGACCTCCGGCATAACTACTATATCGTAGACTGTGAGTAACACTAGGTTTTTAGACTCTCCTAGCGGTAGGGCCTCATGCCTCTCCCCCAGCTCTGAGATCTTCTCAGTCCATATTCTCATTGTTGTTGGTGGTATCTCGCCTTTTAGGAGGATCCTCTTCTCGGTCTCGCTTATCATTGACAGTACCGTGGGGGTCTTACCTATCCTGTAGAGGACCCCTCTTAGGAGCGCTATTACCGCGCCGCTATCCACGCCGTGGGGGCAGGTGTAGAAGCACCAGCCACAGTTGCTACAGTGGTATGCCGCATCCATTATCTCGTCTAGCTCTTCCTCGCCTGGGATGCCTGCGCCTACTAGCGGTCCCAGCAGCTTGCCTGATAGTGTGCTCGTCTTCCGGTACATCCTCCTCAGCTTGTTAGCCTTCTCATGTGGAGCGTAGAGTAGCTCGCTGACAGCGTTAGCCCAGGGACAGCTTGCAGCGCATACGCCGCAGTCGACGCACGAGTCGAGGAAGTGCAGCTCCGGCATGCCAACGTAGAGCCTCACGATCTCCTTTACTGCCTTCTCGACCCTATCCTTACTGGAGGAGCCCTTCTCCTCTGCTACGAGCGCCATGATTACTCACCCCTCTTCCTACTCCTGACAGGTGTCAGCCTGCCACCCTCCAGGGCGGCGCCCCTCATCCAGGTCCTGTCGGTCCATTCGATCAGCTTGCCATACCACATGCCGAACACGAAGTGCCAGTATTTCGTGAAGGGAATGAGCGCGAGGAATAGCGCAGCCAGGAGTATGTGGGTTCCAAGCACTAGCCTGTAGGCTGTTATCTCCGTGGTGGCAGACCATATCTGGTGGTGGGCTGCCATTGCCCCTGTGAGGAGTATTGCTAGTAGGTGCGCTAGCATTATGGCATCGCTCGGCCTGTGGCCCTCCCTGGCCCAGAGGACTATTCTCTCGCCTAGCTTGTAGGCTACCGCTATACTGGCGACTATGAAGAGGAAGTCCCCGTTCAGTATTATCGTTAGAGGGCCCCAGATGCTGGAGGTGAAATGTATGTTTGCCTTGACCACGCCCAGCCCTGCAAGGTATAATGCTGCCGGCAGGCCTGCCGTGGTGGCGCTTAGCGGGACATAGAAGGGCCATAGATAGTGGTACCCGGGGATGTAGTAGGAGAAGAATGCTACGTGCTGTGCGAGCAGGAATATTAGCGGTATAAGCCCTATGAAGTGTATGCTGGTCATGCCGAGTATGACGTCTTTTTTCTTCCGGGCGCTCGCGAACAGTGGGGGGTATACGAAGACGTTTATGAGGCCTAGGATGAGCGTGCCTATACCGACTTTCGCATGGTCGGCGAGCCATTTTTTCCTGCGGTGGGCCATGTAGAGGCGTCCTATCCTGTAGATGAACCCCGCTATGAAGACTAGTATTGCTACTGGGAAGGCCACGTATACTGAGAACGTGTAGATGTCGTGCACGTTGTTCACGTTCGGCACGGGTATTAGGCTTATCATTCCCGTTCACCTATTCCCATACTGTTCTGCAATTACCATTCCGAGAGCAATATAAATTTTAAATAATAAAAATATAGAATTTATATTGTGCATGCGGGCGTGAGCAGCCTCTTAATATCTTTAACCTTACCCTTCCTACCGCTAATAACCTCGACGTGGACCGCGCATGCAAGGCACGGGTCGAAGCTTCTTATCGCTCTCACGAAGTCGAGTCCCTGCCACTGTTCCGGTGGTACCTCCTCGGTTATCTTGATATTAATCGAGGACATCTCGAACGGGCTTATACCGTACTTGTCACGCGGGCTGACATTGCTCGTTGTCGGAGCCTCTATCTGGAGGTTCAATAGCCTCCCTTCCTTCTGCACCTGCCAGTGCCTCACAGTACCTCTCGGGGCCTCTAGGCTGCCGAAACCGTAGGTGATCCTCTTAGGCGGGTTCCAGGGCCTGCTCGTCTCGATCTGCCCGCTCCTTACCAGGCTAAGGGCGTGGTCAACGTTTATCCATGCCGCCGCAACGTCCATTAGCATGTTGAACGCTCTAGCATAGAGCCTGTGGGTGGTGGTGCTGTAGTCTGGGACCTTCCACTCGAACGTCATCTCGTCGACCACTCCTGCTGGGAGGTCGCTGGCCCCGCCGCTCCTTGGCAGTGTAACCTTTAGTGTCCCGTTACCGTTGCCGAACATGCTGCTCTGGACGCTGGTGATCTTGAGCCTCATGAACGGTCCGACCTCGAACGGGCGCACGCTCCCGTCCTTCCATACGAGCCTCACACTGGTGCTCCAGCTATACTTTCCTGCCCAGTTCTTAGCTGTCCTCTTAGGTATAGTGATCTTGTTCCATGGATGGTAGACGGGGTCGACTTTACCCCATAGTAGCTTGTGCCCTACAGGGTCCATCTCCGTGTAGAACGGCATCTTCCTGCTCTTGTCAGCCCACTCCTCGTAGAAGCTGCTCTCAACGTCTTCCATGTGGCTCGCGTTTATCTCCGTGTATTTCGTCGAGACGAGCTCGCCGTCTATCATAATGCCCGGCTTAACGATCCTATTCTCGGCTATAGTGTCCATGTTAGCATAGTACTCCTCGGGCTCCACAGTACCCAGATTGCCTAGGAGCTCTGGATCGTCGAAGAGGCCTGTGGAGACGCCTGTAGCCTTATCATAGGTCTTGCCCTGGTCCTCGTAGCCTATCTTCTCATTATAGAATGTTAGCAGGTCGTGCCATACGAGGAAGCTGAACTTCGCCCAGGCGGTGAGCTTCGTCAGGCGGTAGGTGTAGCCTACTATCAGGTATTCAGCGTTGGTGAGGTCAGTGCTTATACCTCCAGGTATGAGAGTGCTGGGATGGCTGTGGCGGCCGTAAATAAGCACTCCAGCTTCTCTCGCGATCCTCTGGTATTTCACCGCGAGCTGCCACATCTTACCGCTTATCGGGTTGAGAGCCTTCATGATATCCGCGATTGTCGTGAACCCGTGGATATCCCTGTGCTCTGCAAGGGTCTTCTTAGCCTCATCGTAAACGGAGGGTGTTAGCTTCGAAACTATCGCCTCACTATAATCAGGACCCTCCAGCATGTTCAGGATGATCGTGTGATCATACACGTGGTCGGTCACGGCATAAGCCATATTTCGTAGAACGACGCCCATGGGCTTCGGCGATACGCCATAGACCATGTCGGCTGCTATCACGTCAGCGTTCGCATGGCTGGCACCGCAAACACCGCATATCCTGCTAGTGATATGCACCGCGTCCTCAGGGGGACGGCCGAGCCCGAAAACCTCGAAGCCTCTAAACATAGTAACGAAACTCCTAACACTGTTCGGGTCAGGCTTTCTCGCCTGGGTATCAACTATTACCCTAAGACCTATATGCCCCTCTACACGGGTTATCGGGTCTATTATCATCTCCTTCAATCTCATGGACATGCCATATCACCCATACCCCAACACGGCAACCATACCTACACACGAGGGAAACACTCTACCTGATCATCCTTCTTCCTTCTCGTCCTTCTCCGGCTTTCCAAGCGACGCCCTATCCATGACCGCGGCAGCGGCAGCCCCTATCAGCGCGGCTGCTCCCGCGCCTGCCGCAAGAGTCTCCATGCTAGGCTTCTGCGGCGCGTTAAGCGGCTTGTAGAAGGGCTCGAACGCGTCCGTGAATCCTGGCATGGTACAACCTATACATACACCGCCCGTCCTCGTCGGGCC
>JALSOR010000006.1 GCA_026986415.1 Acidilobaceae archaeon | reverse complement strand
GGTGGGGCGTGTCTTCTGAGGATTCTTTCGAAGAGCTCTGCATAGTCGGGGTGTCCGAGTCTTGTGTAGTGGGATCCTAGCAGGTGTGCGTAGTAGACTATTCTGCCCCTGCCATATTCCGTGAGTGTGATTCCTGCAAGGTGCAGCACACTATCGGGGGCGGGGGCGCTGCGCCCGAGCGTGTACTCGTACCCGTAGGCGCTCCTCCCCAGTCTTGCCCTGGCAAGAACTTTTACCTTGTCTCCCGGCACGATGCGTGGTATTTCGCCCAGTTTTGGCTCGACGCGTTCTCTTATGAAGGCTGTACTGTGATCCCCGAAGGGTACAGCTTCTGGTAGGCCTGTCCAGTAAGTGTCGTACACGGGCTCCCCGGGACGGCCCAGGTGGAGGTAGCTGTAGCCTAGCCATAGTACACCCTCATATTTAACGTCCATGATGTTTTGTAGTGCTAGCGCCTCTCTGTAGGTGTAGTCAGGCCTCATAACCCCGAACTCGTGTGTAGCAATAAGGGTCCCGCCATTCTCCACATAGCCTGCCAGCACGTCTTCGGTAGCATCGTCAATTACCGCCATTCCGGCAGCGACAAGGACTGGAGCTTTCAGGTGGAGGTCCCGCCTGTTGAGGTCCCTGCTGGAGATGAACCTCCAGGGTATATGCCTGTGCATTGCTATGAGCGCGAAACCCTCGACCTCCCCAACATAGTATTCCGGCTTGTTCCAATAGTATTTCTCATGCGTCTCGGTATCGAAAACTATGTACACATGGGATATCGGATCCAGGTTTTCCAGGTATTCCTCCACTCTCTCCAGGACGGAGAATGCCTCCTCGACAGCCTCCAACGCTCTAGGATCGGAAAAGAACTGGCTCGAGAACATGGTTACCTGAGGCTGCCCGCCCGACGCGGCTATCTCGTACAATCCAATCCTCAACGCGGGGCCTGGAACGCTCTGGGGCGGGCGCAAATCGTAGAAGGCGTTCCTACTGACAAAGACCGGCTTCCCCTCTCCGAGGACAGCCTGTGTCAGTTTCGATGCTATAGTGAGCATTCCAGGGCCTCTAACGTCGACCTCGCTAGCCTCTGCAAATACGGCGTCGAGATACTCTCTGCTCCTGTCAACAACTATATTGCCCCGGCCGGCCCAGCCGATCGGATGGCTGTTGTAGAAGAATAATATTTCCTTTCCAGCGGTTTTACCGGCCCGTTTCGCCGCTTCCCGGAGCCTGCTTATAGAGCGTACATTAACGTTGAGCCTCCACTCCCAGGCTTCCCGGAAAGCTATATCCTCGATATTAGCCTCGACCGGCAGGTCGAACCCCGTCTCATGCTTAAACTTCCTCCTGCAATGCTCGCAAAAGCATGCGCGTGGAGGGTCTGGGAGGTAGCGGAAACTGTCTAGGAGTAGCCCGTCCGCACGCGTTATTCTTACGGCCTCTTCGACTTCGGGTATGAAGTATAGATCCATGGCGGGACTATTGGGGCATATTTGCGGCCAGTGCGGGTCTACAACTTTTTTCGCTCTAGGATAGTGTTCTAGGACGACTACCTCCCCCTTGGCGTTTTTCTGCGCCCAGTCCGGGTGCAGTCTGTATATGTACCGGTTGGCTGTGTGCGCGGCCATAACAATAACTTTGATATTATTCTTATTAGCTTTCTCGACCAATTCTTTAACGTCCAGCCTGGAGGTTGGATGCCTAGGATAAAGAGAGCTCCCATCATAGAAGACTCTTCCCCATGCATCTCTAGCAAACACTATTAGAGTGTTAGCATGTATCTTCTTCGCCAGAGAAACTAGAGTGTCAGCGGTTATTTTGTCTGCATAGAAACCGTAGGCATCCTCAATATTAAACTGGAGAACCCTTAGAGGCCTATTCCACCAGCGGGATTCTATCATACTGCCTACACCACAGTTAACCGCTTAGCTCACGCATGAGCGGCTGGAAGGCTCTAGCCCTAGCTTTCCTGCTTTATGTGCTGAGGATTATAATAAGGAATAACCGGCCTAGCATCCTATACTCGCGGCGGCCTAATCTTTGAAACCTCCCGCTTGAAATACTCGAGAAGACTCTTCCTACGCGCCATCCTCTCGGCTCCCTCCCTTAACAGTTCTTCCTGCCATCCGCTCTCGGCTTCCAGCCTTGGAACAGGCGCCGGTCTCCCCGTTTCGGGCGATATGTGGACCATCGTGAAGAAGCTTGTAGCCGCGGTTTTCTCCTCTCCCGTGTAGGGGTTTATCGTTCTAACCCTTACTCCTACCTCGACAGTGCTCCTCCCAACAAAAGTCACTGCAGAGTATATTTCCAGGATGTCCGCGAGCAGTATGGGGGATATGAAATCGGTGGCGTCGACAGCAGCCGTCACTGCGGGACCTTTAGCATAGCGCATTGCAAGTATTCCGGCCAGCTCATCCACAATGTAGAGGAGGCGTCCCGCATGCATAGCATTGTAAGCTACGATATCCTCGGGGTTGACAAGCTTATAGCTTGTCATGTCTAGGCCTTCTCTTATGGGCCTGAGCTCCGGGAAGCCTGAGGGCTTAACTCTCTCCTCTCTCCTTTTAGCTGCGTTATTGTAGAGATCCTCTTCTATAGTGTTAGCCGGCTTGATACACGCATTTACCGGCCTCGGCCTTATATTCTCGTCTACGGCAACATATGTTACGTGAGCCGCAGTTGTCAACCGTCTAGTGTCGGTGAGGGGGTCCTCCTCTTCGACCAGAATGGTGCCCTCCATGCTGGACCGGCCAACATATTCTATCCAGGATGTAATAACAGCGTTCTTGCCGAGCCTGATAGGATTTATGAAGAACACGTTATCTATGTGAGCCAGCAATGCTGGCCCTCTAGCAACTTTCATAGCGCTCATACTACCAGCGGTAACCATCCATTTTAGAGCGTTACCTCCATGCAGGGCGCCCAGCGGGTTTATATGAGTGTTAGTAACTAGCCTGACGGTCTCAACTATAGTATCCCTTATATGATATGTCCTCTTGCACTCCACCGCTAACACCTTCAACAATAAACGGCTTACACTCCCAGAACCCAGTCGGGACCGGGCATTTCTTCACCCGCCCACATGTACCCGCTACTATTCGCGCGTGGGCGTCCGCCAATCTAGCCCTCCCCATCCGGAACATCAAAAGTTAGAGTTTAGAGACTAAAGTATTAGAGCGGGGTACTTACACACCGAAAATAGCGCTGGAGGCCTGCATTACACATTACCAGTACATATCCTGGTGTGCAGGTCGTGGATAAGGAAAAGAGAGGAGTAAAAGTGAAAACGAGAGGAAAGCTTATTAGGAGCATTTCTAGGATTGGAGTGCTAGCAGGGTTTACCTACGTCATTATTTCGCTCATACTCCTAGCTTCCGGCATGCCTCACAGGCACGCCTACACTATGGTCCTGGGAGGACTACTATTGCTCCCCCACTCCGTCGCTATAGCCTATATTGCGAGCACCGCCCTCCGGGGAGGCCCTATACTTTTAGAAATCGTAGCCTACCTTACAATACCATTATTCGTGTTACCTATCGAGGGGGTTTTCCACAAGTACGGGTTGTCTCTAGCGTATTTCGCCGCACTATCCCTTTTAACGGCGGCCTCCTCGTTCGAGGCATCATCCGGCAGGAAGGGGAGTATACAGCTCAGCCTGCGGCTCGTAGGATTAACCTACATTCTAGCGTCGATCGGCTCCATTGCGGCGATATACTTGGACGGTACAGTAAAATTCTCCTACCTGGCAATACTTCTGGCATCAGCCTACCCGTTACCGCTAATCCTATCTGTAACAAGCCACTCGCTCCCGGGAACCTTTCAGGACGGGCCTAACACTATAGGCGCCTATACAGACATGGCCCTCTACTACGCCACGGTCGGCCTGCTCGCATCGCTCCATGCCAGGCTAGCAATGGTTGTCTTAGCGGCCGCAGCCCTGCTATATGTTTATGCAGGCAAACTCTATAGGATCCCGTATTATAGGTTCAAAATTCCCGCAGGGTTGGACCGCAGACATCCCGCGAGGGCCGGGATGGAGTATTTCTTGAAAGGGCACTACCATGCGATCATACTCTCCCTGGTCGTTGCAGCCTGCTCCCTGACCGCATCTATAAGAGGAGAGTGCTGGACTCTCGGCGTCGTCCACACAGTAGTATTAGGCTTCGTCTCAATACACTTCATGATACATGGACCCCTAATGCTGCCAGTAATATTAGGCGTTCGCCACGCTAAGAACTATCACACGCTAAACTTCCATCTCAACACGCTTGCAACCATACTATGGCCCATAAATGGTAGCGCAAGCTTCGCCCTATACGTAACAGCGCTCATCCTCGCACTACTAATAGTTGCTGGACCGAGAAAGATTAACCTCCCATTAATATAGCTAGATAGCAGGGGCTGCAGGCCGCGGCTGGCGGCCACGGCCGAACACTAAAAGGCCGAGGAAACTCCACCCTCCCCGCGGAGGCCGGACCCCGCGAGGGGTGCGGGTGATACCCGCGGCAACGGCACAGAAACGACACGGCCCCCGGGCATGTTGATGACGCTGCGAGGCCGTCCAGGCAACTGGGCGGCAGTAACCAGCAGATGAACCCGGGGGATGCGGTGAAACGGCCGTCCCCGGCGGAGCAAGGCCCCGGGGAGATGAGGTCCGCGCGACAATCCCGGGGGGTGACCGCTAAGTCGAATGCCGCCGTAGTACAGAAGGTGGGTTATAGCCGCGGCCTGCCCCCACGCCTGGGGATATGCATGCTAAGACTAGGAAATAATACGCCTACAACTATCAGCTAAATAGACGATGCGCACATCAGAAATCCAGCCTGTGCCTCCACGGGCCTTTAGCAAGCACTACTAGGGGAGGAACCAGGAAATGCCGAATAAAAGGCTCGCAGTTAAAGACGCGTACGGCAGGTATCTTAATAATCTAAGGATAGCTGTTACTGCAGAGTGCAACTATAGATGCATATTCTGCCATATTGAGGGGGAGCCCCTGGAAGGCCCTGTAAAGCCCGGCGTTCTCTCCGCTCAAATAACTAGCGGAGAGTATGCTCTTATCGCTGAGGCAGCCTGGAGGGTGGGTGTCGACAAGTTCAAGCTGACGGGCGGCGAGCCTCTGCTGAGAGCTGATATTGTCGATATTATTCGTTCTATCCGAGAGTCCGCTCCTAAGGCTGAGATCTCTATGACTACTAACGGGTACTTTCTGGAGAAACTTGCAGTAACAATGCGCGAGGCTGGGCTTCAACGTGTTAACGTGTCGGTTCACAGTTTAGACCCTGAACGCTACGCTTTTATAACGGGGGTTCCAGGGCTCGATAGGGCTCTTCGCGGCGTTAAGGCGGCAGTCGACTCCGGGCTTGGAGTTAAAATAAACATGGTAGTATTACGAGACGTTAATAGTAGCGAGATATGGGATATGCTAGAATATGCCCGGGCCCATGGGGCGACGCTACAGCTTATAGAGCTCCATCCTGTAGGGCTTGGCGCAAGGTTCTTCCAGAAGTATTTCTACCCGCTCTCTAAGATTGAACGGGAGCTCTCAGCCAGAGGCGCTAAGGTACTGCGGAGGAGCCTTCATAACAGGCCCGTCTACATCTTACCGGACGGGGCTAGAATAGAGATTGTCAGGCCGTACTCGAACCCGCTTTTCTGCGCTGGCTGCACAAGAATAAGGCTCGGACCCTTCGGCGATCTATCACCATGCCTTAACTGGAGGGGTCCAAGACCCTCAATACTCGGCATACTTAAGAATAGAGAGTTGTCGCGGGAAGAGAAGATCATCCTTATTGCTAGCAAGATGGTCGACCTGGTCGCACAGAGGAGGCCGTACTATCTCTGGCCTGTTAGGGACGGGCAAATACTGTATGAACCGGGAGGAGTGAATACGAACAATCGTACTGGAAGGATGAGCATCCCTAAGAGGCTCTACTTCTTAAAGGTAAAGGAGGAATTAGAACGCCTGCAAGCTGGAGGAGGAAGCCCGTAGCCCAGAGCCCAATGCCTAGCACGTTCAGGCCTGTACACTCTAATAGGACACCTATTATGCCCGTTATGGTACCGTAGAAGAGCAGCCCTGAATCAACACTAAAAGGACACCCAACCATCTTTATAGCTTCTGCCGTTGAAATCGCGAGCATAAACGCTATCGCAGTACTCGAAGCCGCAGCCTGCGGGGGGAGCACGGCAACTAGAGGGGCCACAATGGTGATCGATAGTGGATGCATCTTCCCCGAAAGAGACGCGGACACTAGTCCCGCCATTAGAACGCAGCACGCGGATGCCAAGCGTATTGCATCTGGATTCCAGACGCCGCCAGCTTGTGCTGGAAACGATACTATGAACGGCACGCTCGACGAAGAGAATACTGCGAGCCCTGCGTTAACGCCGGCCCGTGCTGACGCAATTATCGATGCTAGGTACGTGAGTATAAGGCCCAGCAGTCCCAGCCTAGGGTTGCCTGTGAATGTTAAAAGCCATGCCGATCCGACGATTAGTATTATAATACTTACAATATACTTATAATTATATAAAATTTTTATTGCTAATGATAAGGCTATGAGGCTCGTAAGAGCTAGAGAGAACGGGATTGTCGTATCATACACTATTGCTAGCAGTGCTAGTAAACCGGTACCCGCGAGGAGTAGACACGGCGGGTCCGTTATTCTGCACTTACCGTTCTCAACAGGCAAATTCTACACCTCCAAGGGCTAGAATAGCAACTTAAGCTGCACTGACACTGCTAAGATATGCTCTAATGGGAGCAATAGGAAGACCACGCCTACAAGGGGGCTAGCATATTTTATCATTTCTCTTGCTGCTTCCCTGCTCGGATTAATACTAAATAATTTTATTTTTCTTAAAGATTTTATAACAAGTATTATAGTTATTATTAAAGTTATAATACCATATTTCTCAAAAACAATAAATATAAATAAAATTAATGGTACCATTATGACTGAAAAAACTGCAAGCAATGCGAACGTCCCGGTTCCCAGCTCTCCCGGAATAGTGGGTATACCTGCCCTGGAATAATCATTATAATAGTAATAATGAATGAAGGCAACATGGAGGGGCTGCCACACATACACTATACCGGCCAGTAGAACTCCTGGAAGGCTTATCTTTCCAGTAGCAGCCGCCCAGCCTCCCAAGGCGGGCATGGACCCGGCAACACTCCCGAATAGCAGGCTCCACTCTGTGCTCCTCTTAGCTATTTCGGTGTAGGCTATAATATCAAAGTACAATCCTATGAGCGTTGCAAGCATAACCCACTTATTTATCAGGCCCGCAGCAATAGTCCCAACAAGTATGAGGAGTGTTATCCCCGCAATAGCCTCCTTCTGGCTTAAAGCCCCCGAAGGTAACGGCCTCTTGCTCGTTCTCGGCATTATCTTGTCTATGTCACTCTCAATATACATGTTCAGGGCTGTAACTCCACCCGCAGAGCCTAGACCTGTTAAGAAGAGTAGGAGGAGTGTTTTCAGGTTAAGGCTTCCTCCCCCTATAAAGTATGCGCCATACATAGTCCACATAAGCAAGGCTAGCTGGGTCGGTTTTGTCATTACAAGTAAGAGTTTTATCCTCTCCAGCAGCCTGCTTTGGCCCATTTTGATCATACTCCTCTGTGTCCCAGCGTCCTCTGTCGGGCTACGGTTGCTTCCGGTCTTAACACAGTTCACAGTCAAGCCTTATCATTATAGCTTTATATAATGCGGCGGGCCACGGGTTACTGTAAGGGTCTCCCCTATAGCGGACGGGTGATGGGTAGGTAAGCCTCCCAGCTTATTGTGGTGTTGCAGTGTGACCGCACTCCCGATAGCGGATGAGAACCCCTTTACCAATTATATGCCCAAAATGAACTATACATTAATATTATTAAATATAATAATATTTGCAATAGGAATGTTGGCCCCATGGATCCTGGTTCCCGGCGCCACAACCTACGACCAGGTGGTCAACACGCTCGGATTCATACCAGCATATATCGTGACAGGCCACAGACTCTATACATTCATAACATCAATGTTCCTGCACGGCGGAATCGTCCACCTGCTCGGGAACATGCTGTTCCTCTACATTTTCGGAGATAATATCGAGTATGTCATGGGCTCAGCAAAGTATGCCCTTTTCTACATAATAAGCGGTATCGGAGCAAGCATAGTATACATCGCGGCTCTCGCCCTCAGCCCAGCGTCATCCATTATAAACGCCGAGCTCGCGACCGGCGTGAACCCCTGGCTTATACCCGCCATAGGAGCCTCAGGAGCGATCTCGGGGGTCCTTGGAGCATACATTCTACTCTTCCCTACCAGCATGGTTAGACTTATAACGTTGCTAGGTTTCATACCGTTCGAATTCGAGATGCCAGCGTTCGCCTTCATAGCAATATGGTTTTTCTACCAGCTATTCTACGGCCTAGCAACAATGCTTACAGGCTACCAGGCTGGAGTCGCATTCTGGGCCCACGTGGGAGGATTCATAACCGGTATAGCGCTAACACCTTACGCCGTGAACCATGAGCGTGTAAGACACGTCGAGATATACAGGCTGTAAGACTCCGGTTCAACACTCAAAAACGGTAGGAGCCCACAATAACAATGGAGAGGTGTCCTCCCATTGCCAGATTTGAACCCGCTATTGGAGGCGTACCTAGCCACACTCTCAGCCCCTATCAAGCCGGGAGCCGTCCACAGGCTAGCCAGGGATATAGAGTACGATATACGGCTCTTCGAGTATGTTGCTGCCATAGATTTCGCGGGAGAACTATTTAAGAGAAGCTATATGATCGCTAGGGGCGATCTCGAGGCTAGAAATCTAGGCCTGGGCAGGCATATTGCTGACGCGTTAAAGAAGGCTTTCGAGAGAACGGGACTAAAACCGCTGACAGGAATGATCGTTTCATTCCTCACAATGTCATCTCTAGCCGGCTACTATGCGGGCATGAGGGAGGGCGCGACTATCGAGGATGCGGTTCGCCGGGGCGTCAGGGTTCTCCTATATTCGGCCCAGCCTGAGGATACCGTGTTCCTAGTCGACGGGTTAGAGGCTGTAGGGGACTCCGATCTAGTACTACTACTGGACGATAAGGGATTAACGAAGAGGAGAATAACTATGAACAATCTAACACTGGGAGACCTATACGAGGTTCTCTCAGCAATAGACACGGGATTCTACCTCAACCTGAGGAGGCTATCAAAGATTTTCGAGCTTAGGGATATTATACGGGGCGCCCCGAACATTATAGGCGGAATTGTCGAGGCGTACCTCAAACTCGCAGATGAAAGCGGGATCCTAGACATGAAAGCGGTTCTCACGTCAAAGAACCCTATCGCAGAGCTTGCCCACCTCGACGCTAGAATAGCGGATAGGAGAAAATGTAATAGGCTTCTAGGCGCGGTCCTAGCGGCGACAACTATAGCTAACTATGAGGGGCCGCTACGCCTTCCTAGGCAATAAAATTGGGTTTAACGAGGATTCCACTATAGTTCTAACTATCTCTTCCCTACTCGGTATTCTGGGCATAGTACCGTCCCCGTACATGTCGACTGCATACCTTATAGTTTCGACCGTCTCCCTCACAACATCCCTGTGGGTGAGCCCGAGGCCCACTATTTCTCCTTCTGACACTACAATGTTTCCTGCCACACTGACCATGCTGGGCATAATCTTGCCCCTGAGAACATCTTCTAGGCTACCATCGTAGCCGACAATATCGCCGCGCCACGACATACCATAATCCTCGTATCCGCCTACGGTAGCCCTGTAAAGCACGCCTCCAAGGTCTGGCGAGTACGCCTTTATGATTGCCGGTATTAGTCCTCCTGTCGTCCCGACAAGATGCGGCCAGTCGCTCCCGAAGCTTGTCACCCCGTCTAGACTTCCCCTAAGCCTCCGGTAGAGTAGAGCGTTAGTTGCAGGACATGAAGAGCATCTCAAACCTAGGTCGTTGAAACTGTCGTTGAGACAGTGCACAGCCACTATCCTCACGCCGCGCGCGTGGGGCAGGGCCCGTGCTGAGAACTGCTGTTTCTCGCTCACCCCTTCGCTCAGATGGATCCCAATGGGACCCCTCAACTGTTTCGTAAGCCTTATCGAGTCGACAAGCATTTTGTCCGAGGAATATGCCAGGCTGTGGACGAAAACGCCTAGCCTTAAGAGACTGTCCTGAACGTAGTTCTTGTACCGTTCAATAGTTTTCCGGAGGTCTGTTGGCGTGCTCCAGCCCTCCTTTCTCATAACGGTTGGCAGGAGAACGAGCCGTGGAGATACGGCGGCCCTCAGCTTGGCTTTAAGATTAGCCTCTAACCTCCCTGTGAACGCTACCAGCGTGGTCCCCTCTAGGAGGGCCCTGTACATTGCAAGTTCCGCAAGCCTCGATGATAGGCCTATATCTCCTCTAACCTTTGCCTCGTCGACATGTAGCTGTCTCGTGTTAAGCCATTCGTAACTATTACGCCACGCCCTGCCGGGTTCCAGGCCCCCATCTACTACCTGTGGGTGCATGTGCGTGTCAGAGAAGCCTGGCATGAAAACAGTCTCATAGAACGTGTCGACCGGGAATGGCATAGAAAACCCTTCTATTATTCTCCCACGTAAAACCGCAATATCGGCCTCTAATACCGGCATTTAAACCTGCAACCCCCATTTTCAACCCTTGTGCTATACAGCGTTGCGTTACGAGAATTTAAGAAGGCTACTCGTATGTCCAGGAGTACTTGTGAAAAACTATATCCTATGTTTGAATACTTTAGAGGTCGGGACAGGTTGGGGTGCATAGTACAATGGTTGACGTCCTGATTATAGGTGCTGGAGCGGCCGGCATGGCTGCAGCGTCGAGAATCAAAAGGCTCAAACCAGACTATAACGTTACGGTGGTCGAGAAGACAAAATATGCGAGCTTCGCCCTATGCGGGATACCCTACCTTGCCGGGTGCACTGTTAAAACTATAGATGAACTGCTCTACTACAAGCCGGAATATTTCGCTAAGAAACGAGGAATAAACATGCTCCTGGAACATGAGGTTGTAGGCATAGACAAGAATACGCAGACGGCAACAGTGAAAAACTTGAAGACCGGCGATACGATAGATCTCCACTGGGACAAGCTGGTATTAGCCACTGGTGCTAGGAGCAGGGCTCCCGAATTCTGGCCGGAAATAGAAACATACGAGAACGTGTTCTACATAAAACATCTAGACACTGGAGACCAGGTTAGAAATTACGCGTTACATCTACCGCATGGCAGTACAGCCGTCGTTGTAGGAGCAGGATACGTTGGCCTAGAAATGGCCGAGAACCTTGCCAATCTAGGCTTGAAAGTCGTCCTGGTCGAGGCTCTAGGCCAGGTTGCCCCTAGAGCCCTAGATCCCGACCTTGCAGAAATAGTCCGAGAGCGGCTTGAAAGTAAAGGCGTGAAAGTAGTCCTTAACGCCCCTGTAAAAGAGTTTAGGGGGCGAGACGGAAGGGCGACCAGCATCGCTACGGAGGAGGGTGAAATAGAGGGGGACATGTTTGTTGTAGGAGTCGGTATACGGCCTAACACGGAGCTCGCAGAAATGATTGGCGCCAGAATAGGTGAGACGAGAGCTGTATGGACTAATGAAAAACTCGAGACCAGCGTTAACAATGTATATGCGATAGGCGATGTCGCAGAACACACGGACATTGTATCGGGTAGACGCGTCTGGAGGCCGTTCGCGCCTGTAGCAAACAAGATGGGCTATACTGTCGGGAACATTATTGCTGGGAGAGACGCGTATTTCCCTGGCAGCGTTGGAACAGCAGTATTCAAAGTTTTCGGGCTTACAGGTGCTAGAACGGGCCTCTCAAAGAAGGAAGCCGAAAAGGCGGGCTTCACGCCCGTAGAGGCTAGCCTTGAAGGTTCCACTAAAGCGCACTACATGCCCGGAGCAGTTAAGATAAAACTGAAAGTTATAGCCGACCAAGATACTGGACGGCTCCTCGGCGCCCAGGCCGTTGGCGACAGCGAAACCGTGATGTGGAGGATAAACGTTATAGCAGGTCTGCTTACAGCAAGAGCGACAGTATGGGACCTCTTCTACTCCGACCTGGGTTACGCTCCTCCACTAGCGCCTGTCTGGGACCCCCTGATAATTGCTGCTAGGCTTCTAATGAGAAAGATAGGTCCGCGTCCCGTGAAACAGTAGAGAAATAGGCGGTAACGAGCACCACACTATAAAGCGGTTATAGGGCCGGGTCCCCCCGCTCCGGGAGGAGGCCCCCGATGCTTGGGGGTTAGAGCGATGATCTGGAGCCGGCTTCCACCCGGCCCCACATTATCTAAATATTTTACAATTCAAATGAAAGACTGACCCTATCCCCATCTTCTAAACCAAAAAACTTCCTCAAATACTTATCAGCTACTATTTCGACAACATCCCTAGAGTAGACTGTTATCTCGGGCCTTACAATCCAAGCACTATACCCGTTGATTCTCACCGGGTACGCGTAGACTCTGGCAAGTTTTGCTCCCTCAATACGGGGAGGCTCAATTACATGTTTAGGTATTCTTTCAAGACACCTGTTAAACTCGTCGACTATATCGTTATCGAGTTTAACGTTAAGAGTTCCCGGATATGGAGTGAAACCCAGTGCTCTCCTAAACTCTCTCGCATAAATACTAACATAAAATGACCCTTCCCCTCTACCGCTGAATACTGTCCCGTGGTATTCCCTCTTACAAGCTTCTTCCTTCAATCCTGGCACCACTAGGTTTTGAAGCGTTGAGGCCACGTACTTATTTGTCGGGATAATTGGGCTTCTCAAAGTGTTCAACCCTTACCATTTTAAACTGGTTAGGGTTAGCCACTCAATAGCACGGTGCATGATGGATGCGTAATAACAGGCTGGCTGCCCTGGCGGTGGCTGTTATAGCAGTGTTATTGATCCCATTATCGCTGGCCGCTTTGACTGCTCACGCCGCTTCAACCCCCTCAGCCCCGAAACTTCGCTTCGCAATAAATGGGACAAAAATCATCATTAATAATGATTTTTATAATTTAGAGCTTGACTATTCGAAGGGAGGAATAACCTTCCTCGAAGCCAAAAACGATCTAGGCAAAAGCATAATCACAGTGCAAAACACCACTGTACCAGCATTCTCCATAACGATACCCGGGAATAACACTACAATACTACTGAAAAACGGCATCCTAGACACAAAATATGTCAGCAACAATACTATAATAATAACTATAAAATATAATTATAATAATGAGACTATAACGCAGCTCTACGAGTTCTACAGCTACTCACCATTCATATACACACAAATATATTACACGGGCAACCTCACGCTCACAATAAACCTCCCAGCAATCTATCCTAACAATACACAAATGCTCACCCTATACTCTTCATACAAGGAGAACAAGCTCACCCTGGAGAAGATTGAAGGCAACGGGATTGCGCTCCTCAAAGGATTACCGTTGGGCTTTCTTGAAGCTGAAATTAGTAGTGCTAAGAATAGTACAAGCCTTGAATACGTTGTTGCAGTGAAGCCTAGTGGGGCAACACCAGTCCTTCTAAATTTAACCGTAGAGAACAAGACTGGGGCGATGCTCGAGAAGGACCTGGGACTTACATATGTCATACCAGGCGGTGGCCCCCACACTGTGGGCCTTGAGGCGGCATATTCGAACTATTTACCGCTAGTGGTGGCCACTCCACCATTTGGAACTATAATATCTAATATCACTAATATAAATAATACATTATTGCTTGTTACAAGCATAAATAAATTTATAAATCAGACAAAAAGAGAGATCAAAAACCTAAACGACCAAATAAACAATTTGCTAGATAAAAACAGGCAGCTCCAAAAACAGCTGGACACGTGCAAGGGGCAAATTGACTTCCTAAAGCAGGAAATAAAGGCGGCACAAGACCAGGCTGCTGTTATTAAGATAAGACTCCAGCATACAGGCATGAAAGAAGCAGCGTTCTTCGTTATAGGCGTAATACTTGGTCTCATAGGAGGCCTTTACGCCGTTAATATAAAAAGGTAGGAATTATTCTCTAACAGCTAAGAGTCTTATCAGGCCTCCAATATTCTCTATCTTCTCCAGGTTCCACGCTCGTATTAGGAACTCTCTCGCTCTTTCCTCTGGTAGGAGCCCGCTAGTTATGCGGAGGAATTTCTGTTCAACGCCACCCCTATCTAATGGGTTCTTGAAGTGTCCCGGCGGGTATACTGATTCTTCGCTGTAAATCTCCCCGTTTTTCAAGCGTAATGTTATCTTGTTGCCTATCCCTTCGGGGTAGAGCCTATCGTATTCATCGTTAACCTTAATTTTCATTCTAGCCATAACCTTCCTAACATCCTCGGCTAGGAATCTTTCGGGCCTAAACGTGTCGGTCCAAACATGGCCGTCTAGCAGTGCTGCTGCCACTATGTATGGTAGGCTGTGGTCGGCTGTCTCCCGGGTGTGAGGGTCCCACTTCTCCTTATCTTTTACTATTATATTATAGCTTACTGTGAAAGTATCTACTTCTACACTGTCAATATCCTCGGGCTTCAGCGCCCCCGTTCTCTCTCTAAGCTTTAAGGCGGCCTCGACGGCACTCATAGAGTGGTACTCTACGGGCCAATACTTGATGCTTGTCCTAAGAATTCTATACCCGTTCTCTCCCAGTTCTGGCAGCTGGAAGCTGTCGCCGCAAAGGCCTACCCTGAAAAACCCGTATTCTCCCTCGAATACGGGCTTGGGCCCCGTCATTCCCCGCCATGCTAGCACTGCGCTGAAAAGGCCGTTCCTGGAGGCATGCGCGGCGGCACAACCCTTCCACATGCTGAGCTCTCCGGCCCGTGTCTGGCGCAGCGCGAAGCCTGTTGTCGCGGCTATATTGATGGCTTCCTCCATACGGCTAGCATCAAGCCCTAAGACTTTCCCTGCACCGACTGCAGACCCGATATTTATATAGACTGTGTGGTCCCATCCCCGCG
The DNA here is from genome assembly GCA_026986415.1 of Acidilobaceae archaeon. Lineage (GTDB taxonomy): Archaea > Thermoproteota > Thermoprotei_A > Sulfolobales > Acidilobaceae > S143-63. The sequence goes on along the minus strand of JALSOR010000006.1, from coordinate 5,573 downwards.
CTCTAACGCTATATGCGTCCGCCAGGGCACCTATAACCTCGTAGGCGGCAACGATAGCTTCGATAATCCTGTCTCCTGGCGCGTCTACGAGCTCTGCGGCTGCTATTATAGCTGGTATGCTATCGCTTGGGTGCAGCGCTTCTTTTGACAGGTAGGTATCGTTGAAGTCGAAATATCGGCATGCGCAACCGTTGGCAAAGTCCACTGTGTCGAACGATCCTCTCGATCTCGTTCCCCAGACGGTTGCTGGGAGCCTGCTTCCTGCTGTGGACTCCGCAACCCACCTTGCTATTCTTACTGGCTCCTCGTTGAAAGCTCCTATCGCGACGCCTAGCGTGTCTATGAAGCGTTTTTTAGCCTCCTCTACGGTCCGATCGTCGAGATCCTTGAAGGACAGCTGGGAAGCCCACTCCGCTATGCGACGTGCGATAGACACTAACGGTCCCCCTTCGTGTTGTTAGGAGAACAATCCAACTATAAGGATCTATGCGCTGGCAACCTATTTACTACCATTATGCGCACTATTATCTGAACGGTCTACAGTCTCAGCCCGTGACTAAGCGCTACACGGGGAGGGCTAACATCTTGGAGCCGCCATACCTTGTAAGTATTGAAGCTTTCGCCTCGAAGAGGCTTGGAGGGGTGCCTGTCAGGGTATTACTATCCGATCCCGATGTCATTGAAGCGGGAAAACGTCTAGCCCGCTCTATAATAAAAGATGGAAGCCTAAACCTTGATATGGAGCCTTCCCTCGCCATACCGGGCTTTCACGCGGTTCTAGCCGCCGCGGCACGTGCAAACAACACTCTCCTGATAAAGACGATAGCCGACGCTGTCCGCCGCGATGCTCTAGCCTTCTTCTCTAGATTTGAACAGGAGAAACTTCCCATCTTATCTAAACGTCTGGGAATTAATATTAGCGTTTCAGACCTAAGCATTCCATGGCTTGTCGAGAACGGGAGAATAATCTACAAGAAGCTCGAATATTCCATTGGCCTCCCAGATTTTCTCAGTATTGCGGCCCGTTCTAACAACGAACTCCTCCATCTCTCTAACTCGTTCCTACTGGCCGGTAGAGTCTACCTGGACAAGCCCAGGCTTGTCCTTCTACTAGCGGAAGCCTCCTATTGGCGCGTTTTCAGGCTGGTGGAAGACTACTCCGAGAAATATTCTGATATTGAGATGCTCGATCAGATAGCAGAGGAAGCCGGCAGAGCACTATCGTCTCGGAGCTCCCGCCCTGTAAGGGAGGATTGGCTCCCAGACTGTATCAGGCGGCTCCTGACCGATGCGTCGAGCAGGGGGTTAAACCGGGAGGAGGCGTACGTTCTGCTCTCATTTTTCGCATCACTAAACGCTGATCCCTACAGCGTCGCGGACATTCTCGTGAAATATAAGGCCGCTCCCCCCAGTGCTGCGCTCAACATTGGCGATGTCTTACGGGAGATGCGTGGGTACACGCCATATAAGTGTGATAGCGATGCGGGGCGGAGGGTTTGCCCGGAATGTAGAAAATCTGGGCTGCTAGAAGAATACTTTTCCCATGCTAGGCGCAAGGCCCGGGGTCGTGGATGAGCGCATCTGCGAGGTCTGCTAGGCCTGCTCTAGCCTCTTCCATTGTCTTATTAGCATGGCCGACTATAGCGTCTAACGTTCTCCTGTTTAGGCTAACCGTGAGGGCACAGTTAAGCTTGAGAGGAAAAGTATACTGTACACCGCTCATTAACTCCACGGCATACCCTGCCGAGGGATTTATAGCGATAATACCGCTATGTTTGAACCCATACCTTCTCGCGATCCCCATAAGATGAGACGCGCAGTCGATGTTTGGCGTTCTGACATGAATTATGGGCCCGCTAACACGCATCCAAACATTGCAGTACGGCGCGCCAATCATTCTCTCTAAAATATCTGTATCGATCGGATGATGGGTTTTATGTATAATCCGGGCTGCCTCCTCACCGGCACGCTCCCAAGGCTTTACTCCCTCTATGAAGGCAATTCTGCCTATACACGTGCTTGTCGTGACTATTTTCTCGACACTATTGAGCTTTTCGACTATACCCTCTATACCCGGGTCTAGATAGCCTACGTCTCTCTCCCTGGCTAGCGTCTCCCATATCCTCGCTTTCTGGTCACTCCAAGGCTCTCGCCTGCCCACTACTTCTCGACCTCCACATCAACCACTGTTTGCACGAGCCTGGGACCGACGCTTCTAACCTTTCTAGCACCCGTAAAACGGAACCTTTTAACGCTCTCCAACCCGGCCAGTGCGCCTGCTACTAGCTGGATAGACTTTTCTCTCGGGTCTCCCTGCTTGTCCGCCTTAACGTGTAGGTACACGTGTATGAAACCGCGGCTTCTAATAGCGTCGACGGCCGCAGGCAAATATTCGATTGCAAGCTCGGGTAGCGGCATGAGAACTCTATCTGCCACTCCCCGAAGACTCGACTCTACAATTTCTCTCGCGTCCCCATGTAATGCTCTAACCTTATCGGCGACCCTATTTATCTGGGCATTAACCCTTATTAGCTCCACTGCGTACGGGTTGATATCTATACTGTAAACGATTCTCGGTTGAGATTTACACGCTATTATTATAGAGAATAATCCTGCACCCGCAAACATGTTTATGACCGTCTCTTCCGGCTTGACGAGCCGCGCTATTCTCAGGTGCTCATAGCTGAGCCGTGGCGTTATGAAAACTCTCGAAAGGTCTACTCTAAACCTGCAGCCGTGCTCCTTATACTCCGTTTCCAGCCTCTCCTCGCCTGCCAGATGTGTGAAGCTCGTTCTAACCCTGTATGGCCCATCAACGGGGCCGGAGGCGAGCCACACGGATCTTATGTAGGGGAGCCGTTTTATGAGCTCCTCGCCTATGAGTTTTAACTCTTCCAGCTCTATAGCGTTTGGCGGAGCCCTTATGATCGCAATATCGCCAACAATGTCTATTCTCTTCCAGACGATACGGGACTTCTCTTCTCCTAGAACCTGTGCAGCTATCCTTCTAAGCAGCGGCTCTCGTACCAACCGGTCCCCCTATACGATAAATACTTCTTTCTGGGCGCTTAACTCTTAATAGATGTGGATTATTCAGGGCTTGGAGGTTTATTGTCTATGGCCGGCTCCTCGAACCGGCAAGAAGCCGAGGAGGAATTGCTGCTTAGGGCTGCCCGCCTGCTAGATATGGCTAAGAGGTTGGGAGATGATGAGCGGCGGGTCTTGTCTTATTTTATGAAAAATGTTTCTGTAGGCGATATAAGGGCTGTTCTAGACCTTGAGCGGCTTGGGGTTAAAAACGCTGAGACGATAATAGAGCGTCTTATAGATCTCGGGTTCCTAGAAAAGGGGACGGACTGTTACAATCTTTCTAAGCCGCTCCGCGTGTACGTTTTCCGCAAGCAACGTTAGAAGTTGATCTCCCCTGTAGCCTCTACCCTGCGTCCAAGAGCAGTTCCGCTGGCCAGCACTATAAGCCTGGAGGGTCTCACAGGCATACGGGAGAGGTCCGCCTCGAAAGTGACGTTCCTCGTCTCGCCGGGTTTTAGGGTGCCAATCTTTTTTCTTGCCAGTCTAGCGCCCAAACCCATTAGCGATACTATAATATTATTAATAGTTGATTCTCCATTATTAAATATAGAAATACTAACCTTTATCTTGCCACCGCTAAACTCTGTATGATCGATGCTAACGCTTAGACTCGACTTCGGCACCAACTGCTCTAGAAGGTATAGGTCTGTTATAACCGCCTTCCTGGGATAGTATCTCCTCTTACCTTCCAAGTATCTTACTGAGACCGGTATAAGGCTCCCCCTGTAGTCGAAGCTCATTGTTAAAACTGTGCTTTCGAACCCCGTTATCCGGCGTGGACTACTGCCGGCTACTACCACTTCGAACTCGGCTTCTGTCGAGGGGGAGTGTATTATGAGTGAGGCCTCCCGCTGACCCCCCATATAATCGTAAAATGGGGGATACTCTACTGTTACCTCTCCTGGCTCCAGGGTTCTCCCCCCAGTAAGCATTGAGAAGGAATATCTCGCATCAACATTTTCAACGTTGTAAACAACCACTAGGCTTAGATCTCTAATAATTAGCGGGCTCATCATGTCGTAGTAGAATAGCGCCTTATGTAAATGCCACCGCCCGAGCTTGTCTGCCAATAGAGGCTTTACGTCATAGGCAACCTTATAGTATATTGTGTCTTCAAGCTCGACGCTGAGCTGAGGCTTGAGCTCTCTCGCAATACCCGATCTGTCAACCATGAACTTTACCCTAAACGGTGGCGTAGCATCTTTTGGCGCTTCGAATCCGAGCGTGAGAAGAGCCTTCTCCACCCGGTTTGAGGCTGGAGTTAGTCCTAGCCATACGCCCAGCCTGGTAGATGCGCCTGGCACAGCACCTAACAGGTCGCGCCCTGTATAGCGGGAAACGTTTACAACACCCTTCCCCTGCTCTACTACCAGCTTGTCGAGCTTTCCTTGCATACTCGAACCCTCGAGAGTACCCTGGGTGTTCTTGCTATGATACAGCGTCCCCTCACGACATGTGCTACTCTACTTCGAGTTTAATACTGTGTTAGTACCACCAGGTATTAAGGAAGTTATGCTCGTTCACCATGTAAAGAGGGTTCTTCTCCGCGAGGCAGACTCCCGTCATTATACATTTACCGTTCGAGCCGCACCCGCCTATCTGCTCGCATCCCGAAGTACAACCGTTCCTGCAGGTTGGAGCGCTCCTGGTGCAGCAATGCCGTCCGAATTGCCATAAGAGATCGTCCATTATGAACGGATCTATGCCTCCCGCCTGAGCGGCGATACGGTATGCGAGCCTCGCATTATAGCGTAGTATGATATCCTCTTCTGGGGAGAATTCTATGCCGGCCGCTATCTTTTCTAGGACCTCGGCATCGACGTCGACAATACCAGTTCTTATAGCGATACGGGTCAGGTGGTTGTCCACGGGAACCTCCTTGTTCCATCCATCCCATACGGGAAGTATCTTTCTTCGCTCTAGAAATTTTGCGAGCAGGAATGGTTTCTTCTCTACGGGGTCCTGGTACGCGGTAAAAATTTTCAGCCTATCAATAAACCCCTCGCCTACATTACGTCTTAGATATCCTTTAGATTCAACCACAATCCTATACGCGCTACCCCCGTAGAGCTTCTCGAGTTTTAAGCCTAGATCTCTGAGCAGCGCTGCACGCACCTCGGGGTCTGGTGGTGCTATTCTCCTCCCGTCATGCTTCTCGGCGGAAAACAAGTTTCTAATATCATCAATCTTGACTGCTGCCAGTCTTCTGGCAGTGAAGAATTCTGGGTCATTGTCGAATATCTTTTTACCCAGCCGGTAGAGAAGGTCCGCTCCATGGTAGAATTCGCCGTCAACTACTCCCTCGTAGGGTCTTCCCGGCCTGCTGAGCCTGTGGTCCAGTGCAACCATTACTAGGAAATATGCTGTGATTTTTTCGCGGCTCTCCTCCTCTCCGGGGTAGTACCTGGGATCTGTGAAAGTGTCCGGCACTATTCTTTCTAGGATTCTGGATAGTGCTTTCCCGAAGGCCTCCGCTCTCTCTA
>JALSOR010000005.1 GCA_026986415.1 Acidilobaceae archaeon | reverse complement strand
AATTTCTTATGGGAGGACAATGACTGCCGGGCTCCTCGGGCGCGCCTATCCATGTGATACCGATTGTTCTGCTACCAATACGGACTTGTCCCCGCCGCCATGAGAGGTCTATTGGCGGTGTGACCGTTATTCCTCCAAGGAACTCTTTTCCTACAGTATACGGTATTATATTATTATCTATTTTATGAAAAATATTATATAATTTTTTTACTTCATAACCGTAAGCTACAAGATCTATATCCGAGTTTTCATGGTAATACCGGCCCGCGTAGGACCCTGTAAGCCCTATCTCGCCAGAACGTATATTGGCTACTCTGACAATTGCTTCGATGGCTAGTGCAGCATATACTTCATAGGGCGTTTCTGGAGAGTTCACGATATCTAATAGTGCTTCACGAGGATCAATATATAATATTATATCATTATAATTTATAATTGGAATATTATAATTATATAAATTATCATTAATTTTTCTAATTCTAGACAATTCTACAGCCCTACTAAGACCTTTCGGGCCGTAACCACTGATTATCCTTCTAAATCTAAGGTTGGAATGCCGATGAACCCAAGGCCCGCCAGAGCTATGATACACATATTTTGGCATAACAATACAGTAGTCGTCAATAAAAGGTAGTCCAAGGCTTTCAACTACAACTAGATCTCTAGTGAGCATTAGGGCCCCATACTTACATAAGCTCGTATCCATTTCCATTCTCCCACGACGTCCTACAGATGCACCCATTAATATCGGGCGAGACTATTGTCAAGCTGCCATTCCTAGCGAGAAAAGCATCTCCTCTAATAATGTACTCTCCAGGCTTCAATGACTGGTACCTGGTCCTCCACGTTTCCAGGATAATTATAGTATTTCTAACGCTATGGTCAAGAGGCTCTATCCTGTAGCGGGCGGGAACAGTAATATCGGAAGCATAGCTTTGCGTGGTAAGATATCCCCTTATCTCCACCCTTCCCATGCTCCACTGTAATGGCTGTGTTTGCTCGCACGGTAGGGGCGCGGTTCTTGTTATTATCCTAAGAGTATAGCTTGTCCCGTTGAAGCAGGATTCTGTGAGGCTTCCCGCTATGTGTAATTCGTCGATCCCTATATCGGTTCTCTCTTTTCGTTTGCTTATTATCCTATCAATATTACATTGTTTTATTAAACCTTTTTTAAATAAATATAATAATTTTTTCTTTATATTGACTGGATTACCGTACAGGATTATGTCGACGTCGCTTTCCTCGGGGGTCTCACATCCGATCGCCCAGGAACCTGTAAGGCCTGCCTTGTTTGGGCCGAGAATCTCTATAAACCTCCGTATTTGTTCTGGGAGGTCTTTGCTTCTTAGGGCATAAACCCTCCATGGATCAAAATATTTTATTATATTATTTATTTTTAATATAAATGCGTATCTTGAGATGCATGGTATAAAACGCCAACCCTCCCAATGCCCGCCACCTCCAAAACATAACGGTCCACGCCCATACGGAACGGCAATATAACCCTCAATAGGGTGCAAGTACCCTTTGACCAGGAATAGGCCTGTAGCACCGTTTACTGAAGACTCAACTATGCAGCCATCGACGCAACCCCTCATCCCTCCTATCACCCGGGCCGGGTATGAGATGGGTCCCATCACAGCTACCAGCATTAAACCATAGCTTGCCCGTTAACCCCTCCCTGCAAACAGCATACTCCATCCCAGCTCGACGGGCGGCATCTATTACCGGGCCCAGCAGTTTCTCGCGGAGGCTCTTTCGGAGATAGATGTACCCGTTAACCTTAACCCCCTGCTCGCTATAGAGCTTCCGGATCCTCTCTCCCAGACCTCCAAAAGCTGAGACTAGCCTTTTCAAGCTATCCGGTCTCGCCTTATACGTGCTTGTTACCACGAAAACCGCGCCGGCCTCTGCAATCGAGCCTATGAGATCCTCAATCATGTATGGGTCATCGTTTAGATACGGAATAATGGGGTCGACCCGCACACCGGCGGGCACGCCAGCTCTAGTGGCGGTGCGAAGAGCGTTCAAGCGTGAGACCGGGGTTGGCGCTCCAGGCTCCACATACAGTGAGATAGAGGGGTCTAGGGTTGTGATTGTGGGGGTTATAGCTACGTGGCCTTTAACCATTAAATCGAGATCCCGCTTGGCGTAGAGCGTTCCCTTAGTTGTCACTAGTACCTTCCTATTTTCGGCTACCAATAGTTTAAGCGCCGCCCGTGTGAGACCGTAGTACGCCTCCTCCGGGGGGTAGGGGTCGCTGCTGGTCCCAATGTTTATCGGGATTCTTTTGTCATATCTTCTCAGATCCCTGGCAAGCCTCGCGATAAACTGTTTTTTCGGACTGCTGTCCCTGAGCCCTATGTAGGCTGTGGCATAACAGTATAGACACTTAAAACTGCACCCCGTATACGGGTTTAGGCTCAACTTGAAAGGACATGTGCATAACGGGCTGTTCCAAGGGTCGAAAGGGGCGGAGAACTTGGCTCCCCGTGCTTCTCCTTTTAGGATGGTTAGAGCTCAATGTTGGCGTGCCTCTCCCTCATAGCGTCTTCTGAGACGCCGAGAATGTTCATTAGACTGTATATTATTCCGTCGAGGAAGACCATGGCCGTATCCTCAAATAATGTTCCGAGGGGTGCGAACGGCTCATGTATACCAAGTATCTGTCTCGCGAAATAGTCCGGCATTTTTTCGCTCTTAGTCCTGCCGGGAACCCTAACCACTATATCTGCCAGCTTACCTAGCGGACTGTCAGGGAAGGTTGTTACCGCTACAACCGTTGCCCCCACTTGCTTGGCGGTTTCAGCGGCGGTCACTATAAGCTTAGTCCTCCCCGACCCGGATATCGCCACTACCAGGTCTCCTTTCCTGACGCTCGGAACTATTGTATCCCCTAGCACGTACGCACTATAGCCCATGTGGAGTAGTCTCATTGCAAACGCTCTTCCCACGAGACCGCTCCTACCGGCTCCCATAACTAGAACCTTTCTCCTCCCACTATCCTGATATACTTCAACGAGAGCATCGAGGAATCTAGCAACCTGCTCCGGGTCTATTTCCTTCGAGGCCTTCTTTATAAAGCTCGCAATATCCTCCATGGCAGACAGTGCTAGATATGCATAGTTCAAGCTCCCATCATCCAATCTTATCTCACCATACATGCCAGCGATGCTGTTCAGACCTTAGGGTTTAACCCGCATCTCCCGGTTGAACAGTTTTAATCTTGAAAGGGTAAAAAGCCGTCATCCTGTCATATACTATTCTGGGGAGCCCCGCCGGTCTCACGTCCGCCGAGACCCGGAAACACGTATCCGGGCATGAAGATGACGGCGGAACGGTGAGGCGGGGCACACCTCCCAGTTATTCTTATCTTATTATATATTTTAGAATAATGTAGGAATAGTTAAGGCTCAGGACCGGCTCGACAACGTTCATAGGCCCAACTGGGCCTCAATGGCTAGGGGCCCATCATCGCCGCGACTGGGAAACTTGTAAGATTCGAATTTAAAATACTTTGTGAGCAGGTTATGCGTCATCTACACGCATTCTCTTAACCCGCTCGCATCCACCGTCATTGTTGACTAAATACTCGACTATTTCATCTATTTGGAGTATCATATCGCTGCTAGCAACTATGTCTTCAAGTTCCTCGTTTCTAACTCCCGAAACACCGTCTACTAGAACCACTATTTCCTCATTCTTTCCCTCGTCAAAATATAATCCTAAATATATAGGATAATATATTATATATTTATTTTTTATTCTACCATATACAGATATTATTCTATCAAGCTTGGATACCGAAACTGTAGGCTCTAGTAGCTTGCCCATTTTTTTAGGATTCCCCGGAACAAGCAACTTTCTTTCCACTAATAAGCTATAAACTCTATTATTATTATTTATTTTTATATTATTCAATATAAATGTTTCAAAACCGAGCTGCCCCACTAGGCCATGCTCACCTAAAACCTGAAGTGCGATCTCCGCCCTCTCCTCGGACCCAACAATTTCAGCTATTTCCTCGAACGAAGCTTCACCCTTCTTTCCAAGAAACTCGAGCACTAGCAGGCTGGTCTCATCTAAATCTCCCAGCTCAGATAATCTGCTATCAACTTTGAGGCCTTCATCGAATGATACCAGCGATCCTGATGCAAGTTCGAAGCATAGCTCGCCATGCTCGACTCTAATTTCATGTCTACTTGATTTTTCGTTAATTAAAATATTATAGCATCTTAACGGTAGAAAGACTAATTCGCAGTCAATAAATTTTATATTTTTATTTTTAATTAATAAGAGTTTATTATTATATAAATTATTTTTGATGTTATTAAATATTTTTTCTATTTTGCTACCAACTACGGGTTTAACAAAACCGAGCCCTACTTTCTCCCCGAAGCTTACCGGCACAGAGCCTGTAACAACCTTTACACCCATACGTTTAAGCGCTTCAACTAAATTATAATCAATATCCTGCTGATCTTCGACAACTATTATTATAAAATCGGATTTCTTTCTATAATTATCAATAATATTAAATATATTATCTAATTTTTTAAGATATAATATATACATATTAACTTCAATATTATTTATCATTAATTTATATAAACAAGCTCTCCTTAGAACATCTGAAAACTCATTATTACACTTGCCAACATACTTTTCCTCCATAGCGTCCTCATCACCTAGAGGTAATATGCCTCCAGCCCGCTGCTCTGCCTGCAGTAGCACTAACCATAGTAAGACTATTACCCTTCCCGGGTTAAATAATACAGATTGGTGTCCCTCATATGAGAGACGTGTTTGAAGGTTTAGAGATAATTGTCGACTGTTGCGGTTCTATTGTTAAAGCCAAACGAACCAAGAAATCATTCCTAGTATGCCCCATATGCGGGGAAGCAATATTTTTCACGGAAGAGGATCTACTATACCATCTAGTCGCTCACGCGAGAAATACTGTCTCCAAAACTCATAGGCTCCCGCGGCGATAGTATTCTAAGCCAACGCTAGATAGGATTCGTTCCATGACGCGCTCATAAATTTCGGGTTGTCCTCTATGTTATACGGCATTATACTATCATTATTTTTCTTTTTATTTAAACCTATATTTCTTATCACATTATCTACTATTTGATCCACTATTCCACTCACACCTAAATTCTCCAGGTCCGAGCTAGTTATCGCCACACGTGTAACGCCTAGTATATTTATTATCGCCTCTACCTCGGATGGAAACGCGAATATGCCGGACACATTTATATTAACAATATCATAGTCAACCTCTAGGCCGAAATCTTCTCTAAGAGTCGATACTGCCTTTCTCACGCTATAAAGGATCTCCACGCTCGTTGACAGGCCCACGTATACTTCTATTTGCGGGTATGTATCGTCCATTATTTCCAAGCCGCTATCCTCTAACAGTATTGTCCCGTCGACGAGCTGGTCTTCTAAGGTATCCCCCCTCACCCTCTCCCCCACGGATGTAACACCTCGCTATCCGGAAGTAACCCTTCCCTGAGAGTTGAAATAAATAGTGGTAGGCGCCAGAACACCCGGATACTCCATTTGTAGTACTGCCAGGAGACAAGTATATATTATTTTTTCTTTAAAAAATCATATTTTCTATTTTTTCTATATCCTCGCTGCTCAGCCTCCAACCCATAGCACCGATAAACTCGTCTACACGCTCCTTCCTCTCAGTTTTAGGAATAGGAATTACGCGTGGTCTAGCTAATAGGAAATTTAATGCGACCTGGACAGGCGTCTTCCCGTACTTCTCAGCCAATTGTTTCAGTAAGGGAATACTGTTAACATAGCCTCTCTCTATCGGGGTATATGCCTGCACAGTTATGCCCTTCTCTATCGCGTAGGGTAGGAGTCTAGCCTCCGGTTCCCTATGCACAACGCTATACTTTACCTGGTCTACAACTATCTCATGCTTTCTCGTATACGTTAGAGCCTCCTTTAACTGGTGATAGTCAAAGTTACTCACACCAATATAACGTGTATAGCCCCGCTCTGCAAGATATTCCAGGTTCCTTATCTGTGTTTCCAGGGACGATAGACTATCAGGCCAGTGTATGAGCACGAGATCCACACTTTTAAGCCCGAGCCTTGAAAGGCTGGCCTTCATGGCTCTCTCGACATCCTCCCTGCTCCTAAACCTGTGGGGTAGAAGCTTGGTTGTTACGAAAACCCTGTCCCTACCAACCTTTTTAACCACGATACCTACGAGCCTCTCCGCATCACCATCCCCATACATTTCTGCTGTATCAATAAGCTTGAGGCCCCGTTCAATAGCATATGTCAAGGCTTCAACTGCCCTTTCAGGGTCTCTAATATTCCAGGTGCCCAGACCTATAGCAGGGACTTTCTCCCCCGTTTTCCCTATTTCCCTTAGATCCTCATAGGAGACGGGAAACTTTGGCATTCCTACACCACCAGGTAGCCTAGTTGTGGCGTGGAAAACATTTAACTCTAAAAGCCTTGGAGGCCACACCAAGTAATAAAACATGGGAACGCGTGAAACGTTGCCCCGCGCGAGGTGTCCTCTATGGGTGAAGTTGACGTATTACTAAAGCGTGTTCTAGATCTTACAGACGCCCAGAACAGGTGGAGGCAGCTTGAAACTATAAATTTGATAGCTAGCGAGAATGTTATGAGCCCGTTGGCGCTCAAAGTATACCTTAGCGATTTCATGTACCGGTATGCGGAGGGGAAGCCGTTCAAACGCTACTATCAAGGGACGAAGTATATTGACGAGCTGGAAGTTCTAACCGCCAAGCTTATAGGTGAAATGCTCGGGACCGACCTTGTCGAGACCAGACCTATTAGCGGCACTATAGCTAACGCTAGCGTCTTCCGGGTTCTTGCAGATCCTGGAGACAAGGCTGTCATAGCCCCGGTCCAGGCGGGAGCACATGTTAGCCATACGAAGTTTGGCACGCTTGGAGCTCTGGGTATAGAACAGGTGGAGATGCCTTATGACGCTGAAAATATGAACGTAGATGTTGATGGTGCCGTAAAGCTTATCGAAAAGGTTAAGCCCAAGTTTGCGGTTCTAGGGGGAAGCGTCTACCTCTTCCCACACCCGGTACGCGAGATAGCAGATGCGGTTCATGCGGTCAACGGGAAGCTAGTCTACGATGCAGCCCACGTGTTCGGCCTAATAGTCGGAGGCGCATGGCACAACCCGTTAAAGCTCGGCGCTGATGCTATGACTGCGAGCACACATAAAACATTTCCCGGCCCGCAGGGCGGGATAGTCGCGTTTACAGACGAGAAACTGTATAAGAAGGTTTCCAAGACGATATTCCCGTGGTTCCTAAGCAACCACCATCTACACCGCATACCAGCGCTAGCAGTAACAACACTAGAAATGAAAGTCTACGGGAAAGAGTATGCCTCCAACGTGGTCGCTAACGCAAGGAAACTAGCAGAATGCCTCGTCGAGGAGGGACTGGATGTCGTGGGAGAGCATCTAGGCTACACGAGAAGCCACCAAGTACTGGTCGATGTGAGAAAGAACGGTGGAGGAGCCAAGGCGGCAAAACTCTTGGAAGACGCAAACATAATACTGAACAAGAACCTCCTCCCATGGGACCCTCCTTCAGCCGTGAAAGATCCCAGCGGCCTTAGAATAGGAACGCAAGAGGTAACAAGATGGGGCATGGGAAGGAGTGAGATGTGCGAAATAGCAAAGTTCATAGCAGATGTTCTGGTTAGAAAGAAAGATCCCGGAATTGTTAAGAAAAACGTTATTGAATTCCGGAAGAACTACAACAAGGTCAATTATGCCCTAGAAGCCGACGTAGCAACGCTGCTGGACTTGTCAAGGTAATCTCGAGTTAAACACTATTATGCCTGCAGGATATACTTTAAACTACCTGCGCGCCGACCCGCCGACAGGGCCAAAACCTTTGGGCCCGATAGGGATGAAAGCGGGGACTACACACTATTTCCTTCCCCGGACGATCAGAAGAATGGGGGTTGACGGTCATGCAAAGACCTGTCGCCTGGATTCTCAGTATAGGGAACGAGCTGTTAATAGGAAGAATAGTCAATACGAACGCGTCATGGCTAGGGGAAAAACTGACTCTAGACGGGTTCCTTGTTAGAAGAATCATAACAGTGCCGGACTCACTAGAAGATATAGCGGAAGAGGTTAGGAGGGCTGCTGAGAGAGCGAGAGTAGTTATTACTACAGGCGGGCTGGGGCCGACATATGATGATATGACTCTTCAGGGTGTGGCTAGAGCTTTCGGGCTTAAACTAGTATTGAACCCTGAGGCAAAGAAAATGGTTGACAAGTTCTACTCGAGCAGGGGGCTACCATTAACCGAGGAACGCTTGAAAATGGCATATTTGCCTGAAGGGTCAAAACCTATCCCCAACCCCGTAGGGGCCGCACCAGGATGCCTCCTCGAGGTCGGTGACACGCTGGTAGTATCCTTGCCTGGCGTTCCTTCAGAAATGAAGTCTATGTTCGAACAGTACGTGGAGCCTGTTATCAAAAAGATTGCACCGCCACTGTATACTGTGGAATGCTCTCTTATAATCAAGGGAGTCCCGGAATCCGGCATTGCCCCGTATCTTAAAACTATAGCTAAAAAGAATCCTGCCGCGTATATTAAAAGCCACCCTAAGGGCCACGAACTCGAAAAACCCGTCCTAGACATACGCGTTCTACTTTCCCTGCCAGATAAAGAGCAGGCATTAAGCACTGCTCGAACAATTATAGGAGAGATTAGGAGTAAAGCTTCCACTCTTGGGGGTACGATTGAGAGAGAATATTGTGTTATTAAAAGTTAAATATACAATACTAATATTAATAATTGGTATAATATTATTTTTAATATCAGTTATTACTAATAATAAAATATTATTTTTAATATCAATATTAGTTATAATTCTTTCACCTTATATATCATTATATATTATTGTTAAAAGAAGCATCCATCCGGGCGCACATCATTACTCCAAATTAAAAGGTTTGACCGGTAACCTTTTCTTACAGGCTAATAAAAGAGGTGGCGCCCTATGAGTGAAGGCAACGCTAAAACTGTAGAGACTAAGAAGTTCCCCATACTGAGAGGTCCCAAGCAGATCATCGATAGGATTATCAAAGCTCTAAAAGAGGTCTACGACCCAGAGATACCTGTCAATATCTACGATCTAGGCTTAGTGTATGAGATAAACGTTGAGGGGGACGAGAAAAACCCTATAATACACGTGGTAATAACTCTGACTGCAGTCGGATGCCCGGTCGCTGGCGTGCTAGCTGCATATGTAGAGGAGGCTGTTCGTGACGCCGTACCAGAAGCGAAGGACGTTATTGTTGACGTAACATTCGACCCTCCATGGACTCCGGATTATGTGACGGAAGAGGGCAGGGAGACGCTTAAGGCCATATTCGGATATGATGTTGTTGAGGAATGGAAGAAACAGATGGCCCAGCAAGCCCAAGAAACATAACGTCCGACGTACACTAAAGAATATATGGTGCAGAATGCTATGGACAGGGAGTCTGTTAAAAGAGAGATATTATCGCTCATCGACGACCACTATAGCGGCTGGGTTAAGGCCGCCTTCTACAGCGACCCAGTAGTAGAACCTATAGTAGACCGTTTAATGAATACTTGGGAGTCTAACGGCAGAGAGGGGATACCCTTAGACTTTGCGAGCGATGAGGAACTCACAACACTATTATCCCAGGCCAGGAAATACTCTCGCCTGGACGATTCTACTGCAAGGGCCATAGCTATGAGCCGTATGGGGGCAGACGAGGAAAGCTCAGGTAGTGTTTGGGGCGTGTTCTCCGGCCTCTTGGGACGTGTTAGGAGAGCCTTTTCACGCGGCCGGCGGGAGGACGCTCTCTAGGGTAGATATAATCTTTAGGCGCCGCTTTGAACGGTTCGAGGTACTTTCTCAGCACGCGAGGTATCTCCACCACACCGTCCTCCCGCTGGTAGTTCTCTAGTATTGCTGTTATTGTTCTAGTAGATGCTATGGCTGTACTATTGAGAGTGTGAACGTATCCTCTCTCCATCCCCTTTCTTCTTACGAGCCTAATACCTAGCCTGTAGGCTTGCCAGTCAGTACAGTTGCTAGCGCTAACCATCTCCCTATACTTGCCCTGAGCCGGCATCCACGCCTCGAGATCGTATTTCTTAACCGCGCATGCTCCCAGATCGCCTGAGGCGATATTGATTATCCTGTAGGGTAGGCCGAGCCCCTGGAAGAGTTCTCTGGCGTTGTTTATAAGCTCCTCGTGAATCTTCCTGCTCTCTTCGGGCAGGCTGTAAATGAACTGCTCGACTTTATGGAACTGGTGTACCCTGAATATTCCCTTCATATCCCTATTTCCTGCCCCGGCCTCCCTTCTAAAACAGGGGCTTACGCCTGCCAGTTTGATTGGGAGCTCGTCGTCATATATTTCCTCCCACGCGTAAAGGGCTGCTAGGGGGTGCTCGGCGGTTGATATTAGGTAGAGGTCCTCGTTCTCGACCTTATAAATCGCGTCCTTGAAAGTTTCAAGGTCGATAACGGCTTGAACGACTTTATGTCTCAACATATATGGTGGCGTCACGAGCGTGAACCCCTTACTTGTAAGATAATCTATAGCATACATGAGCAGTGCGAAATCAAGCCATACGATATCGTCGAACAAATAGTAGAATCTTGAGCCTGCAACCTCGCCCGCCTTGACAGTATTACCCAGCTTTAGAACATACTCTAGCATGTCCGCATGGCCGACAGGCTTCCATTCAACAATCTCATAGTCTACCTTGAAACCATACTTTTCCGTTTGCTCTTTAAACCTATCAACATACCCTCTCCATACTTTGGGGCGCCCCCAGTACTCTATGGGACGGTAATCCTCTTCTCCACCGATAGGAACGTCATCATCAACAATATTAGGCAGCTGTAGTAAAAGCTCTCTACGAGCCTCTTCCAGTCTTTGAAGCTCCTTCTCGAGCCTCTCCAGCTCTGCGAGGAGCTGTCTTGCCTTCTCCACCAGCATCCGCCGCTTGACAGGATCCTTCTCTTTTCCAATGCTCCTGCTGATCACGTTATGCTCATGCCTGAGCTCGTTAACCCTCGTTAGGAGGCTCCTCCACTGCCTATCTATATCGTAAAACTTGTATGCCAGGCCTGGATCGAGCTGCCTTCTTTTTAAGTGCTCGGCGTACAAGTCCGGGTTCTCACGTATAATTTCAAGTATTGACCACGCCAATACGGGATACACCCCTCATACAGACTCCTATTAAACCCCTCCTATTCTCATACCGTGGATCAGACCCCAAGATTATATTTTAGATTTGGGCCTCAGATTGTGGTCCACTCTTCACCCTTCCAGCTAGAGATAGCAATCAAATCCTGCATCCGCCTGGCTAGGATACATCATCGGCCCAAAAGGAACCTTCCTCCCGGAAAATCATATGCCCTATATAGCTGATCCCTGCTTATTCTTCTCCTTACCAGCCGCTTTTTTCCTAGCTTCCGCCTGCCTGGAAGCCTCGCTAAGAATTGCTTCAGCACGCCTATCCAGGCTATTCTCCATATTCGAGACTATATGTTGAATGTCTGGGAGCGCTCGTTCAGTGTTCTCGTAGAGATCTCCTAATACTGCTTCTAAATCCCATAGGGTAGCGGCGAGCGCTGGGGGGAGGCCCTGGCTCCCTTCTATACCCTTTTTGACCGTCTCTAAGGCATCCTGCACTAGATCGCGAGTTATAATTCCTGTCTGGAGGAACGTGTTTAAACGGAGGGAGACCTTTTCGAGTAATAGAGACAGGCTTTCTAGTTTTACCGCTATACGTTTAGCCTCGGGATCTGGGAGCGATTGGAGCCTCCATTTGGCATGTTCAACTTCTATTTTTGCTTTAGTAACGTGGGAGATCGCCTCGATAACAAGTTTTTTAGGGTTTTGTTTAGAACGGCGTTTTATCATTTTCTACCGTCTCCCCCGAGTATTTTTTGGACGTTCGCCCCCTACTACTCGTGTGCTATGTGGGCCGTGTAGGGGTTTATGTTATATTGTGTGGTAGATCCAAGATAATATATTATTTAATAAAAAATTAATATGTCCACTGATATATAAATACTACAACCGCTGTGAATGTTATAACACCATTCTTATAGTCTGGTTTCACTACTGGGCACGACACGCTTATCGCTACGGGCCTGAAATACTTTAATGGCGGAGGTATTATTGGCTTATCGCTTAACTGCGGTCCTCCTCCCGGGCCTCCTGTTAGTGATGCTATAACGTAGGGGTAGACGAAAGTACTGTTCTTGAATATCTGGCTACACATGTTTCCGTCATAAATACCGTATTGCGGTATCGCAATTATGCCCCACATCCCTAGCTTGTAGAGCAGCGTGTTGAGCACTGTTGTTACGTTTTGCTTCGGTTCTCCTACGAAACCCGGGAAGTGGAGGTACTTGTACCCGTACCTGTCAACATATATTGAAGAGTATTGTGTGAAGAACGGGCCCATGCTACTGTAGGGTGGTATACGATATGCTATCTTCAGCATTTGCACTGATTTGCCGAAGTCGGCGACGCCATGAGTTATTATACCGTACTGGTCTGGTGAAGCGGGTTTCCGGGCTCCAGAGAGCATTGGGTACATTATAGTGTAATTATTTTTAATGTTATATATTCCATTGAATACTTCATAGAAAACGACATACGTATCGTTAGGCACGAGGTCGAGCTTGTATTTGAATATGTAGCTTGCCGTGCCCTCGGTTCCGGTTAACGCCTCCGCAAGATACCTTATCTGGGTTTCATTGAATGTTGCTCCGTCCGCTACGGTTTTACGTCCCGTGTTGACTGTTATCCAGAAGCCATAGTCCCACCAGCTTACAATAGTAGCGTTAGGCGGCGTGTTCTCTTTTATCCATTTTAACGCGTTAAGCCATGCATTGTTTATTGGAACAATTACTTGCCTGTGCCCGTTAACGCTTTCTGCTAGTGGTCCCAGACCGCTTGTTAGTATCTGGGGGGCTCTATACTTGTTCTGCGTGTATGCTAGTCTACCTGTATATGCTACTCCGAAAACTACTATTAATATTATAAATACACCCATCATTACTCTTATAGGATCTGCAACCTCCTTTTTCTTATTCTTGTTTACAATCTTCCTCCACTTACCTTTCTGCACAGTCTCCTCTATGCTGCCATGTATGAGATCGGAAATGCCGGCTGCTCCTGCTAGGACAGCATAGTATGATGATATCTGCGTGTAGTATGCGAGCTCCTTGTTAAACAATACTGCTATGATAGCGAACACATAGAAGAAGAACTTGCCTATCTTCTCTGTTGTGTCCTTATACCTGCCCGTGTACAGGTTATACGCGTAAGCGGCTATGCCGGCTAGGGCGAAGAATAGTGGAAGCCCGTACTCTTTGAGTATTGTTGTTATAGGTGTAGGCTGGTTCTCCTGGACGCTATTCTGCAGCGGGCTGATATAACGTATGCCTATTGTCTGGAGGAGTCTGGGGTTTCTAAGGTTAATTGCCCCGCCATATAGGAGGATTAGCCCTAGAGCTATGCCTACTGTAATAAGCCAAGCGTGGAAACGCCAGTCAATCCCTTTCCCCATAACACGGTGTGCCAGGCCCGTCTTATTGGCCCAGAGCTCTACTGCGTATAAGAGTAGGGCGGCTGTCAGTGCCGCGCCTATATTGGTGAAGAAGTAGCCTATCGTTACTCTGGGTGCTGCTACTGCGGCCGCTGCGACAGATAGTGATGTTATGACGTATATCTTAAACCTGTTCTCGCTGAACCCCCCTATTATTGGGTCGAGCGCAACTATTAACGCCAGGCTTAAAAATACATAGGGGAAGCCTCCCCATATGTTCGCTATCGAGCCTCCTATTAGGCCTCCTACAATGGAATAGATTATAGCCCTCCTAGTTCTCCCCTTCTCCACATTCCTGAGCGCGGCGAATAGCCCTAGGTAGAATGCTGAGATGAACGGTATTGAGAAGCCTATCTTCTCCACGAAGCCTACAGTAGTCCTGACTATCGAGCCTGGGAGGAACGCGAAAAACGCGGCACCGCTTAGGGCTGCGAGCTTTGACCCCGTCAGGTAGTATGTTAGAGCGAAGATTAGTATGATGCCTGCCGCACCTGCGAATACCGGGAAGAGGGCTACCCACTGTTGTAATGTGAGGCCGAAAGCCTTCCCTATAGGGTATGTTGCCGCCGCAAGCCAAGGCATGCCCATGTAGTCGGTGTGGAGGAAGTCTCTGCCGATTGGCCACCAGAACTGTGTTACATGCTTGAGACCGCTAAACGAGGTGAGGCCATGATCTAGGAAATATTTTGCCTCCCAGTACACTATCCATGGGTCGCTAGCGTCCAGGTGTATTCCATAGTTTAATGCGGGAATAATTCTAATATATATTCCTAATGCTAGTATTATAAATAGTAATACTAAAGTTATTGGTGTTGAATATTTCTCTATTCGAAGTATCAGCGCTTCGAACGACTCTTCAAGTTCCAGGCCTCCGCCCGCCTTCTTATTCTTCTTCCCCGATCCTTTCCCGGCCAAAACCTTGCTACCCCCAATAAGGGTCCATGCCCTTTACACGTGAATTGGACTTTAAATCCGATTGCGGTCCAACTCATGCATTTATCCCACTATAACCCCTCCGCATAACATGGTCAATAGTATTTAGTTTAGCTATTACCATATAGTTAGATGCGGGTGCACGCGATGAGGCCTAGGAAAGTCATAATCATGGGTGCCGGCGGAAGAGACTTCCACAATTTCAACGTCTACTATAGGGATAACCCCGAGTATAGGGTCGTTGCTTTCACGGCCTCGCAAATACCAGGGATAGAGGGGAGACGCTACCCGCCCAGCCTTGCAGGCAAGCTCTATCCTAACGGTATACCTATCATACCCGAGGAGGATCTTGCTAAGGTTGCCCGGAGAGAGGCTGTAGACGAGATAGTCCTAGCCTACAGCGACCTATTATACGACGATGTCGGCCATAAGCTGAGCGCTGCGCTCGCCACGGGTGCTAGCTTCAAAATCCTCGGGCCCAGAGATACGATGCTTGAGAGTGCCAAGCCCGTTATAGCTGTAACAGCTGTCAGGACGGGTGCGGGTAAGAGTAGTGTTAGTAGAAAAGTCGTCAAATACCTTATCGACAAGGGTTTCAGGGTAGTGCCCGTGAGGCATCCGATGGCCTATAGCGATCCCGAAACCATGGCTGTGCAAAGATTCGAAAAATATGAGGACCTCGACAGGTATGGTGTGACTATAGAGGAGAGGGAAGAGTATGAGCACTACCTAGATATGGGGCTAGTGGTGTATGCAGGTGTAGACTATGGGGAGATACTCCGCCGTGCTGAGATGGAAGCCGACATTATATTGTGGGATGGAGGTAATAACGACTGGCCCTTCTACGTGCCAGACTACATGATTGTCGTCGCGGATGCTATGCGCCCGGGACATGAGGTCTCAAGCTTCCCGGGAGAAGTTAATATCCGCATGGCTGACAGCGTAATAATCAATAAGGTCGACCAGGCACCACGCGAAAATATCGAGAAAATAAAAGAAAATATTAAACATGTTAACCCCAACGCCAAAATAAGCCTTGCCGTAAGCGAAGTCTATGTTGACAAGCCAGAACTAGTAGAAGGCAAGAAAGCCGTCGTTGTGGAGGATTCTCCGACAGTAACCCATGGAGGTTCACCCTACGCAGCAGGGTATGTTGCCGCTAAAAAGTACGGTGCTGAAATTGTTGATCCGAAACCATACGCTAAAGGGATAATTGCAGAGATGTACAGGAAGTATCCTCATATGAAAGAGGTGGTCCCGAGTACCGGTTATAGCCCGGAGCAGATAAAGGCCCTAGAGGAGACGCTCAACAGCATACCGGCCGATGTAATCATAGCGGGGACTCCAATAAAGCTTGAGAGGATAGTTAATGTTGACAAGCCTATCGTGCATGTGAGGTTCGAAGTCCGTATAATTGAAGGACCGAGCATTGAAGATATGGTTGACGAGTTCCTCGATAGAGTGAAAGATAGAATAAAATTTATTTAATTTAAATACTTATATTATTTTTAGCAAAGAGGGTCTGGGTTGAGAGCCGTAATAGCACTAGGCGGCAACGCCCTCCTACGCAAGGGAGAGAAGGGTTCACCAGAAGAGATGTGGAAAAATGTTAGAAACGCGGCAATACCGCTAGCAAGAATCGTTGAGAGCGGCGTTGAACTGTCTATCACCCACGGCAACGGACCCCAGGTAGGACTGCTCCTTGAAGCCTTCTCATGTAGCACTGGAAAGCCCCAGCCTACTCTTGATATGATGGTCGCCATGACACAGGGATGGCTCGGATATATGATCCAGCACGCCCTAGAGCAAGCGTTGTCCTGGACGAGGAGGGTAGCAGTTCTAACGACTAGAGTGGTCGTGAGCAGGAGCGACCCGGCGTTCAAGAACCCGACAAAGTATGTTGGCTCCTATTATTCCGAGCGAGAAGCAAAGCTGCTGGCTGAGAGGAAGGGCTGGGTGATGAAACCTGATCCTAGAGGCGGCTGGCGTAGGGTTGTACCAAGCCCGAAACCGCTCAGGATACTAGAATCTCCGATAATCAAAAACATGCTTTCTCAGGGCTATATCGTGGTAAGTGTAGGCGGGGGAGGGATACCGGTCGACGAGGATCTGAACCCTGTAGAGGCCGTTATTGACAAGGATAGGGCTTCCAGCGTTCTAGCCCGGGAGATAGACGCTGATCTTTTCGTCATACTCACAGATGTTCCAGGCATAGCGGTCAACTTCCGAAAGCCGGGAGAGAAATGGCTCCACCAGGTAAACGTTGACACGCTAGAAGAACTCTATAGGAAAGGAGAGTTCCCCCCAGGCAGTATGGGCCCCAAGGTTGAAGCGGTAATAGATTTTGTACGAGAGACAGGCAGGCGCGCGGCAATAGGCCTCCTAGAAGAAGCATACGAGGTCTTCAAAGGCAGGCGGGGAACCCAGATACTACCATAAACGGTGCCTGCGGTCAACCTTAAAATACTGTCGATTCTCACCCATCTATCCGGTGTACTCGGAAATGACCACGGCAAGAGAGGCGTTCGAGGCCAAGAAGCTCGCCACAAAGTATGGTATTACCGGTAAGGTGGCAGGGGCATACAGGACTGCTGGGTACCATGTGGAGATGGTAAGCACTGAGGATCAAGCTCCATACAACTTTATAGCTTCGAAGAAGGGAGAACGCCTCATAGTTAAAGTCTATAGTAGAACGGGCAGAGTACCAGTAGAAGTTGCCGAAAGTCTAGCTTCAGCGGCTGCCGAGAAGAATGCTAAGCCTATACTGGTACTCTACGGGTCCGGGCCTAAGGTTACGGCCGAGCTCATAGATAAGGCTAAACAGCTCGGAGTGAGCGTGCGCAGGTTTAGGTCCTAACGTTCGAGCCTTACTCTTTCTCTTCTGCCATTTGGAGCCCTATCTTTCTGAACGGACACGTTTTCCAGTAGTTCTCACACTTCAAGGCCGCGTCTCTTGTCAAGTATCTTTGGAGCACTTTACAGTATGCTAGGTAGTATCCCTCGGCTTCTTCATACTCGAAAAACTCGCACTCGGAGGAAGGCCTATGGTATATTGCAAATACGGGCGTGTAGGAGGGTCTCCGCCGTTTATCCCGGGACATTTGCTCTGACACCGGGATCTCTAGAATCTATTGTTTCGGAGGGCTAAATGGGTAGGGGGTCATACCTGGGGGTGCGACATAAATACGACAATATATTATTTAAAAATCATATTTTTTCTATTATCTTTTTCAATTCATCTTTTACCGTTGCCAGTTTACCCTCCAACTCCTCAACTCTCCGCTTACACTCTTCAAGCTCGGCCTTTACCTTTTCAACCTCCTCTGAAGGCTGGCAAACGCCAACAGGAACAGCTATTTGGAGTTTACCACGTTTCAGCATTTCTAGAGTTTCGAGAACGAGCTTTCCTGCTTTTGTCTTCCCCTGAAGGTGATTCCTAATGGTCGTCTCAGTCCTGCCAAGCTCTTCTGCGATCTTTGAAACCGGATACCCGGCCTGGGCTCTGGCAACCGCGCCAGCAGCGACCGCCAGGCTGTCAACCCACGTTGTGAACTCTCGAGGCTCCATTATCTCTTTTATAACATCCTCCCTGAACAGTGTGCCTATGATTAAGGCTATCTCTAACTCTCTAACCTCTTTAGCTCCGGTCGGTTTTATTGGGACATGGCTGAAATCTACTTCTAAGCCCTTAAACTCGACCATGCGATATCACCATACTAATATTATGTAGATACAACGTTTAAATATTTTATAACGTTATATTTACCCCGTTCTCTCTAGCACTATAACAATGAGAAGAGGCAGCATGCTTCGCTAGAAGTAGAGGCCTTCTTAGAGGCTCAGTAAGAAATTTCTCGTGCGACAAATCTATGTTAAACAGTAGCTTGTCTAGAAGTGATAGGAGCTCGCATGCTTCGCTCTCATGGACATAGTATGTCGAGTCAATGTGGGAGAGTATCGAGTCTATTCTACCTTTAATATGCTCCAGCTGTGCTAGCCATAATGATGCTGCTCTGGCTAGAGTATCGTTTCCGAGCTCGACGGCTTTTCCATGAGTTCTCTTGAGCCTGTGGATGCTGGCTGTGATTTCGTCTCTAGCTATCTCCCATAGGAGTCTCACGTCCCCCAGCAAGGTCGTTTGGAACCTCCCCCGCCCAGACGGGTCCTGTTATAGGTTAGGATTATGTGATGTCCCTACTAAATGGGTCGGCCTGAAAAGCTGGGTTAAACGTATATTTTGCTCCCTGTTTCCCGCTGAGCTGCGTGGTTCGCTGTGGGACTGTATGTTAATTTTTATGACGCTAACATGCGGCTGTCTAGTTGGTGCTGGTTATGGCGGTATTGAGGTTTAATGGCTCCCAGGAAATAGGAGAGCCAGTCTCTTGGGTGCTAGGCGTTCTAGTATCACTATTCTCTATAATAAAAATATATAATATTTTTAATATTAATGCTTATATTTCCGGCTCCTCAATAGGATTAATAGTAGGACTAGTACTCCACGAGCTCGCCCACCGCTACGTGAGCCGTAGGAACGGGCTGTACGCTGAATTCGTAGCATACAAGCCAGGCCTTCTTCTGACCGCCCTCTCAGGCTTCATACCTAACATAATTCTTATAACACCAGGCTACGTGAAGACGACCATCTACTCATACGTGCCAGGCCTGGAAAAGGCGATAACCCGGTCCGTAGCGGCCGGACCCGCAACGAACCTAATACTATCACTGCTAGGCTACTTGGCTGCGCATGTAGCCGGTTCCACTGAAACCCATATCTTCCTGGCGGACTTCGCCTCTATAAACGCCTGGGTGGCATTCTTTAACCTACTACCTATACCACCGCTCGATGGAAGCAAGCTGTTCCGCTATAATAAGATGTTGTGGGGCGCTCTAATCATATTATCATTAATACTGCTACTCTAGACCCAAATACCGTCCAGTAGGTGTAGATTAAATAGTCTCTACACCTATACATTCATACCAATATGGTGAGAAGCTGTGCCTGGACCGGGACCGGCCGAGGGGGATGACGAGCTTAAAAAGAGATGGATCGAGAAGATGGTTAAAAGCGCGAAGAGGTACCACAAGCTATGCCCATATTATGATAAGAAGACTGGTCAGTGTCTCCTCATGGTCACAGTTGAGGGAAGGCCTGGGCGATGCGATAGGGACGGGAAGTTTGATGGGTGCCCAGTGTTCACGAAATTCCTGGAAAAGGTATACGAGTATTATAGGTCGAGAAAGAAGGTTCTCCCCAATGACTTCCACGACGTTGTAAACCAAGCCTATTTTATCTAATAATAATTTTCTTCTCCCATGTAATAGTCGTCATACACCGCAGGGGCAATATAATAGTATCCATCCTTATCGACAGCAACAAGGTTCTCCTCCATCAAACGGCTCAGCGCGTAGCGAATCTTGTCCTCGCTCGCAAGCCCCGAGAGGAACTGGTGGAGATCCCTAATGCTCATACGCTCATGCTTCTCTAGAAGATCTAACAGTATCTCCTTTAGCTCCTCCTCTGTCGGTGCCGTATAAACTATAATCTCTGGGTCCTCATAGACTACTTTCAAATTTTTGGTTATGCTCTCCTTATCCTCGAATCCATGTTCTCCAGCCATTACTGTCCACCTCAAACCGGAGTCCAGTATAGGTCATGATTAAATAGGCCCTATAAGGTTTCCCGACATGGAGGCCCGCTTCATGGGCAATACATATAATCTATGCCGTGTTATGAATAATTAGCATAGAAAATCCCGGTAACATGCTAATAAGATATTCGGATAACAGTAGTTTTAGGGTTGCGAAGATAAGGGTGCACTATGGTGAAAGCCGGAAGACCTCGAAGGGCGCTTATCTTCGGGAGATTCCAACCGTTCCACAAGGGGCACCTGGCGATAGTCAACTGGGCTATAAACAATGGTTTTGACGAGATCGTCTTCCTAGTGGGGATGGCATCTGAAAACTACACCCCAAGGAACCCCTTCACTGCAGGTGAAAGAATAGAGATGATAAGGCTCTCCCTTAGAGACGAAGGATACTCTCTGGACAAATTCATAACCGCCACTATCAGGACGTTGGAAACGAGTATAGGGAGCGTGTACTACGTGCTCTCCTATGTTCCAAGGGTCGACGCGATACTGACTCGGAACCCCGTTATATCAAAGATCTTCGAGGATGCAGGTATAGGTGTTGTAGAGCCCCCGCTCTTCAACAGGGGAGAGTGGAGGGGCGAGCGTATAAGGAGGCTCATCGCGGCTGGGGATCCGAGATGGATAGAAACGGTTACCCCCTCGACCGCAGAGTTCCTCCTCGAGATAGGTGCTGTGGAGCGTCTCAGGAAAAGCCTCTCCAAAGATTAGGGTTCCCCCCGGATCTTATCTTCTCGCTAGCTTATACCTGAGTATTCCTGCCAGGCCATCGAATGTTTTCTTGAACCATTCCGCCTCTGGCAGGCTAGAGGGGATAACGATTACTTCGGCCCCGCTCATTTTGGCCTTGTCTCTCCACTCCTCCAGGTCTTCCCTGTCCTCGTGGATCAGTAGTGTTCTTACCATGCCCATGTTGAGTGCTTCTTCAACCTCTCGTGGCCCGTAGACGATCATGCCCGTGTCTTTCACGAGATACTTCTTAAACTCCTCTAGCGCGTTGATAGCATCCCTATACTTTTGGGCTTGCACGACATCGTGTGCTTTCATCACGGCCTCCTTTAATCCCTGGTCTCCCTGGTATGCAACGTCAACGAGTTCTTTAGAGACGAGCTGCTGTAACCTATAGTCTAAGTATTTACCCTTGACAAAGTCTACCTTGGCGAGCCCGGGGCCAGCCACAATTATGCCCTTAAGCTTCCCCTTAGTAAGGTATGGCTCCAACTGCCTCCTAGCGTGTTCCGCGAACCTCTTATAGAATTCTTCCACCATCTGTTCTATGATTCTATCGTATCGCCTCTGGCTCTGGCCTCCCATCTTATGCTTCCCGGGGATATAGTCGCTTACTTCTTCCAGCACTTGGAGCCTGCTACCTTTAAGTATGCCGATCGTCCCCTGGTCCCTCTCGACTATCAGTATGCCTATCACGTCCTCGTTCTCCACCATTTCGTCTAGAAAGTCCGTTATGAACCTCTTATCCGTCCTATAGTAGAATACGGGGACCTTCTCGGGCGGGCTGAAGACGTAGCATGCGAAGTCGCCCGTGTCCATGTTTTCCCCGCAGAACAAGACGAGACCGTTCGGGGGGACTTTAGGTATCATCTGTAGCCTGTCCATAGCGGCAGCTAGAGCCCTCTTAACGGCTTGCCGTGTCTTCTTAAGTTTAATGTTGTCGGCCGTAGAATACTCCTGGCGTAAGAGGCTCATAACGTCGCTAATAGGCCTTCCAGGCGGTATATATAGGCTTAGCAGGACTGTGGCGGGAGCACTCCACTTTTTAACCTCCCTTAGCAGTCTTGCTAGTTGTCTCTTGTTTATCTCTAGCTTCGACACGTCTATAGTTGTTCTTGACACTTGATCCGCACCCCTTAAAGATATGAGCGTTCCCCGCAAACTTATATTAGCTAATGGTTCTCTAGGGCTTGGCGCCCTCCCCACACATGTAACATTATTTTTGCCTCGATAGTATAGGGGAACCTTTCTTAAAGGGTTATCCCCAGGGTGTGCACTGTTGGCTGGCATAGAAATAGTAGAGGCCGACTGCTACTGTGAGAGCCCCCAGGTTGTTGAGAGGGCAACCAGGATTCTCAAGCGTGGAGGGCTAGTAGTGGTTGGGACAGACACTCTTTACGGCCTAATAGCTGATCCTTTCAATAGGGAAGCCGTACTGAGAGTCTACAAGGTGAAAAAGCGGCCTGCCGATAAACCACTGCCACTCCTCCTCGGCGAGGCCCACCATGCCCTACTGCTTGTCGAGACCAGCCCTCTCTTCTGGGACCTAGCCCTAAGATACTGGCCTGGAGCTCTAACTATTGTTGCTCCAGCGTCTCCGCGGGCCCCCGAACACTTAAAGGCATGGAAGAGGATTGGGGTCCGCCTTCCCGATGCCCCGCTGGTTAGGGCTATTGCTAGGAGGCTTGGAGGCGCAGTGGTGGGGACTAGTGCTAATAGGAGTGGGAGGACTCCGCCGGTAACAGTTTATGAAAGCGTGTCACAGCTTGGAGAGCAGGTTGATCTCTATATTGACTGTGGCCCTGCGAAGATCGGGGAGGCGAGCACTGTAGTAGACGTTTCCGAGGGGAGGGTCACCGTTTACAGGGAGGGCGCGGTGAGGATCAGGCTAGGATAGCACCTGTAAACTCCCCGGTTAACATAAGCCTTATATAAAAAATTTTAGGATAATAGTAGGGCAAGAATAGCCTTCTGCACGTGCAGCCTGTTCTCCGCCTCGACCCAGACAGCGCTTCTAGGACCATCGATAACTTCGTCTGTAACCTCCTCTCCTCTATGCGCTGGTAGGCAGTGCATAAACACCGCGTCCGGCTTAGCATGTGACATGAGCTCCGTGTTCACCTGGTATTTCCTGAGAAGCCGGACCTTCTCCTCTCTCATCTCCTCCTGCCCCATGCTAACCCACACGTCGGTATATATCGCGTCAGCATCTTTGACGGCCTCAAACGGGTCCTCGACTATCTCTATTCTAGCACCAGTCTTCTTGGCCGCGCTAAGAGCATGCTCGAGAATCCTACTGTCAGGCCTCAACTCTCTCGGACTCGCAACCCTTATATTAACGCCGAGTTTCGCGCCGGCAACTAGAAGGCTGTGAAGCACGTTGTCGGACCCGTCTCCCACAAACGCTAGTGTTAATCCTTCCAACCTCCCTTTCAGCTCTAAAAGGGTCATATAATCCGCTAGGGCCTGGCATGGATGGCTCAAATCGCTCAGGGCATTGATTACCGGCACATCGGCCGCGGAAGCGAGCCGCTCAAGCTTCTCATGCTCCTTGACCCTGGCAACTATACCGTCCACATACCTCGAGAGAACTCTTCCCGTGTCTTCTATTGTCTCTCCACGTCCGAGTTGGAGGTCTCTCCATCCCAGATACAATGCTTTCGCTCCCAACTCCCAGGCGGCCACCTCGAAGCTGACCCTCGTGCGCGTGCTGGGCTTCTCAAATATCATTGCGATACTCTTACCTGACAGTACAGGTATGCTCCTCTCGCCCGAATAGTACCGCCTCTTGAAGTCCAGGCCAGCCTCTATTATACGTCTAATCTCCTCTCCCGTATACTCTGTGAGGCAGACTAGATCTCTCCCTTTCAAATCGTAGAGCGTCAACCCGGGGGACACCCGGTTAAGAATGACTATTGCTGGGGAAGGTTAAACGGGTTCCCGCCTGCACTACTCTAATAATACTTAACCCTCGCGGCGAACAGAATACTCGGTGACCCGGATGCCTCTTAACCCCCGTAGGCTTGCAGCATGGGAGAAGGCCGTTAAAGGGGCCCTGATAGATCAAATAGTTAAAAGTAACAGTATTAGTGAGAATACTGTTTCAGAGTGGCTCTGGGAGGATTTCGGGAAAAAAGTAAGGCCCGACTGGGACAGGCTTAAGCGTGCAATACTGTCTGACAGGGAGATCACCCCTCAGGATCTTGCAGTCTTCATGATAGAGAACGGCGTGTTCCCCGAAGAGGGTGCATGGGATGTCATGCCCAGAGTCGGCCTGCGAGGCGGCCAGACTTCTCGCGAGCCTAGCAGGGGAGAGGAGGGGAGGCTGTAGAGGCTACCGGGCAGGGCATGTCCTGGCAGTACTACGCCTTCTGGCAGACCATCCTGCCGGGAGACCCACAATCTCGCGGCTCCTCGGGCTGGGGGAGAGGCCTGTTAAAACCCTGCTCTCGCATACAGAAAAGGCTGGGCTAACAATAACTACCCCTTATGGGGCCATACTAGCGCCTCTCGGTAGGGCGGTCCTGGACGATATCATGAGCTCTATGCGTTGGGGGCGGGGATACGGCGTTTTATGGGGAGACGGCTACTTCTACTGCAATATTAATTGTGTTGAAGGGCCGGGCACGCTTACCGACGTCTACCTTTTCCGGGACCATATCGTCATGGAGGGATGCCGGGCGAGCGTTATCGGTAGCGTGCGCGACGGCGAGCTCGTCTTGCCGGGCGTCCCCGACGAGATAGTACGTGCCGTTTCAGGCCTGCTCCCCCGCACCGTTAACCGGGGGGTTATCATAATAGCTCCAGCACGCTGCCAACACAAGATTCTCACCGCCTGCATAAACATACTCTCAGAGGAATGCGCAAGACACGATACTACCCGTGTAACACCACGATCGAACCCATACCCCGGAGAGTAAAGATGTAAAAGAATAGTAATGGTGCGAGCGTGGTGGACAGGAACTATGAAGATATCATAGCCAGGATAAAGGGCAAACAGGGACGCACGACAGCCCCCGGCAAGACCCGTACCGGGCCTAGAAGCAAAATTGTCGACGCAATAATGGTTCTCCTGCTCAGCAGGCCGATGCGAGCAGCCGAAATAGCAGGCCTTCTAGGACTAGAGACACGGTACGTATCGAGCTATCTCTCCTACTGGAAAACCCGTGGGTATGTAGAGTATACCGCCGGCTTCTGGATGCTTACCCCGCTCGGCGAGGAGTACGCGCAGGTAGTAGCTGAAAGAGAGTCCGACGAGAAATATGACAGGCTAGCAGCCCTAGCCCAACGTATCATATCGAACACACACGTTAAGACGGCAAGAAACAACAAAACAAAAACGCTGTCAGCGCCCGGACACGATCCTTCATTGCCATTCATTGCCGCCAAAAAACGTCAACCAGGCAATAAACTGCAAGATAGGGCCGAACAGGCCGCATGCCTCCTATCACTTGTAGAGCACGACCTTGAAGAGGACGAGATAGACCTCCTATCAGCCGTTCTGTCACACTACACGAAATGGGGTAGCACATACATGTACATCGACCAGCTCGCAGAGCTCATGCACGCAGACTACAAATGGCTCCTAACAGTAGCACGGAAGCTACAATCCAAGAATCTAGTCTACCTCTACACTGACCCCAAGCTCGGTATAAGGATAGGCCTCTCTAAGAACGCTAAACGGCTACTCGCAGAATGCAGTGGATAGCCGCCAGTATCTACTACAACTATACACACGGTGTATTATGGTCGGGGGTTAGTGTTCGTGTTTAGACCTGGTTAAGCTTGAGATATTACTGTTTGTAGAATGGTATACGTACTACCCTGCCCTTCACCGGCAAGAAACCATGTGTGAACCTTCCTTGCCGGGTGGTAGTAGCTATTGTCGTAGACTGTTAACCCCCCGGTTAACACTGTGATAGGTGGTAACGGCGAATGTCGAAACCTGAACGTTCACTGATATTATTAGGAAATTAAAAGTAATCTGTAAGCCGTGTGGTTTTCCGCTTGTAGCCGAGAAGGCCTGTTCTCGAATAAATGAGGTCGCGGTATTCTCTGGAGACAAGCCTATCCACTAGGGATTTAGCCTCTTGAATGCTGGAGAAGCTCGCGACGGGGCCCGAGCCGAGAGCTCTACGGACAGTCTCCCTTATATGCCAGTTGCCGATGGGAGCATAGTAGCTTGGAAGTATCTCTCTGATTATGACGATGTCAGCGGTTCTACCCCGTTTCCAGAGGTGTTCTAGGACCGCTATTTTAGCGGCAGAGTATCCCCCATCCTCCATCGTCTTTTTACCTAGCGGGTCCTCGTAGAGGCTGTATACTACAGGCTTGCTGGAGCCTCGGGTCCATATGGTGTTGGGGTGCCATACTTCGACCCACTCTATGCTGCCGGGTCCTGGGAGGAGTATGACGGTGAACTTGTTGCCAAGATAGGTGTTATGGTACACTTCAACATTGTCAACTGGGGGGTTGACACGAATATGTTCACGTATTACACCAGAGAGTAGCTCGTCCACGGCAGTTATGCTCCACCTTGTCGGTACTAGCCTCCTCCTCTTGAGACGCCCCATCATACCCAGGGAGAACGCCCTTTGTATAGTATAAATGTCGATTCCGGACCTGTAGGCTTCCCAGACGGCATCTCTCGCGCTAGCATCATCCCAGATAAGCATTTCAAGCCTGCGGGGCACCCTGGGAGAACCATCTATAACCACCTTCTCGGCCGGAGCCACGGGCCCTAACGGCTTTGTTATCCCGTGGAAGCGCAGTCTTGGAAGCGGAGGCTTAGCGAGTAGGGCCTCAGAGGAGACAGGCCTCTCGCTTACGACAGCTAACGCCACCTCCGACTCGTAGAGTGAGAAAGGGTTCTTCGCATCCAGCGCTAACCGCCCGGCCACCATACCCGAGCGGAGCCGTATAATCTGGGATAGCGGTACACGCTTTTCCTCCCAGATGATAGGATCGTCGTAGAATCTCGCATTATCGCCATGCTCTCCCGGGGGGATTAGAAAGTAGAGGTTGACCTTCGGGTATCCAGACTCCCCCACTAGGGCTCCCGGGGGTGTATCCCCCCGGGCCAAGTTGCCTGAAAGTTTTAGCGACGCCTGGAGCTGGCCCCGGAACATGTCTAGGATAGGGCATCTCGGGAGCCCGCATAGCCTCTTATATCCTTTACACTTAGCGCAGAGCTCTGGGGGGATACGGGGCATCCTTTAATCCCCGCTATAAACGTTATGTTGCCACCCTCATTATACCCGTCTAGTCCTCCTCTATTTCGAACCCCATTTGCTCTAGAATATCTTCGATCCTCTCCTCTTTATCCTCGTTCTCCGGCCTGTAATATTTAGCGAGAACAATGTCGCCCTCCTCTAGAACCCTGTCAGGAGTTACAGGAACTATCCAGCCCCCATTCTTGCCTATCGCTATTACCGAGAGTCCCAGGTCTGCAAGGCCCAGGTCTCCCAGGCGTTTGCCGTCAAGCTTCCCTGTGACTCTGAGTTTTAAGTATACCTCTTCCGCTTCCTCGAGAGCCTCGCTTATCAGTATGCTGTACTCGTCTATCCTTTTCACAATGTTCGAGAGCTGCATGGCAGCGTCTGCAATAGTTTCCATTGCCGTGTCGAATATTGCGATTGAGACCATTTCCCTGGCTATGGAGGGGTTTGACTCGTAATAGGAGTATTCTAAGATTTCATGGTATAGGCTGTCAACAGTGTCTTCCATCTCGCCTACAAGGCTAGCCACGCTCTGATCCCCATAAATAATCGAGTGGAATGCGAGGTCGAGCGCGAGTCTTGCGAGCGTTTTTATTCTTAGAAGCCGGCTTGCGAGCTCCTCTCCCGGTATATTGTTGGTTACTGTCGAGGCACGTATGCTCTCCACGGCATCCGCGTCCCCAACAGCCCTTGCTAGCTCTTGTATCTCGTCGAAGGTCCCCCTGACAACTACTAGGTCCCCTTTCTCTATTTTCGTGAGCTCGGGGGCTACAAGGTAAGTCTCGCCCCGTTTGACAAGTAAGAGGTCGACTATTGAGGGGAGATCCCTGAGACTCTTCTTACTATGGAGTAGGAGGACAAGGTCGCCGCAACAGTTTATTATGTGTCTGATATAGTCGTGCACCGGGTATCCTCTCAGCACGAGCCCTGCGAGATCCCCGGCAGCGTCTGTAACCTTGTCTAGCGCGCGCCCCACTTCGGCGATCCCGACTGCTAGGCCTGCATCGTCAGGGTCTCGTATGGCGAGGCTGACACGGCTTATGAGCTCTCTAACATAGTCGTCGACTTTCCTCTCGATTTTCAGGGTCTCCAGTGCTATAGACTTGTCTCCAGAGTAGAGAGCGTAGAGTGCCATATCGATTGCAACGCTAGAATAGTGTCTTATAAGTTTTAGGAGCTCCTTGACCGTCCTACCGGTTGACGCCATCCGGCTACCCCCTATCTCCGAGAAGATAGTATAGGAGGAGGGCGGCTTCCCCTACAGGCCCTAAACGTTGTTTTACCCCTCTGAAGTAGATGGGGGTTCCAAGTTTGAGCTCTGCGGGGGAGAACTCCGGGTCCGCCCCGGAGAAGACTATTAGCACGCGGTTCTTAACCTCGAGGCTGGGAGTTGACGGGTCGATCTCCATTTCCGCGTAGTCTCTGGTTACCAGGTATACATGGTCGGGGTTGAGGAGCTCGAAAGCGTCCCTGAGGTCTGATAGGACTAGAAGGGACCTGTCGAGTTTGAGGGCGATGCGCATGGCTTCCGGCACGCCGCTCTGTGCGGCCCCACCATAGACTTTTGAGGCGACAACGGTTCTAGCACCGAGGGAGTAGGCAACCCTCACACTGTCCACGAGCCTCTGTACGCTACTAACATTATGTATTACGGGTATTATCTCGGCCATAAGATTATCACCTGGCTTCTCTCTCCTCTAATGAGTGGCGTGTATGATCGGAATAATAATTGTCTAGGACTCCGGCGGCTACAAGAGCGATACTTCTGGCTAGGGGAGGCGGCACGGCTTCTCCCACCATATCGTACTGTGCATCCCTGCTTCCAACGAAGACGTGGTAGTCGGGGAATCCCATGAGCCTGGCCTGTTCTCTAACTGTGAGGAGCCGGTCCTCGAAGGGGTGTATGAACCTGCTCGTGCCCATCACTGTAGGCGCGATCCTGTAGGGGTGCAATCTTATGTAGTTTGGGAGCCTCCTCTTCGCCCCCTGATAGGTTATAAGGCTCTCTCCCCACCTGAGCCTTGGGAGCCTCCTTCTATGCCTTGAGGGTATTTGTCCTGCCTCGTGGTTTGGAGGATAGGGGGAGCCCGGCGGTGGCAGATCCTTTAGAGCCTCCCATACAGTTGGAGGCTTAGACCTGGCAGGCTGTAAGCGTATGTTGGAAACGAAAACCCTTATCCTCCTGCTAGGGGTCCCATGCTCCTCTGCTCTTAGAACGTTGAAGTATACTGTGTCATAGCCTACTCTGGCCAGCTCGGCGCGTATCGACCTCCTAATAGGGGCTTCCATTATCCCGGGAACGTTTTCTATAATAAAGACTCGGGGTTGTAACTCCCCGATGAGCCTGATAGCGTGTAAGAATAGCTGGCCGGCAGGATCCCGGTAGAGGCGGTCCAGAGGGTCTCGCATCCGCTTAGGGTTGGCCCCTGTGAATGGCTCGCAAGGCGGGCTCGCCGTTATAACGTCAACCTCTCCCCTCCCGATCCCAGTATAGTCGCGTATGAGCCTGCCAGTTACCTCTTTAATATCATCGGCGATGAACTGCGCGGAGGGAAAGTTTACAGTATATGTTCTCGCGGCTGGAGGATAATTGTCTACACCGAGGACATGCCTGTATCTTCCCGTGTCCACGAAACCTCTAGCGTATCCGCCTCCCCCGCTGAAAAGGTCAATCAGCACGTAATCTTCTCTCATCCTCTTCTATCTCCTCCTCTAGCCGTCTAATATAGGAGGCGAGGATTTTCTTGGTTTGCGTGTTATCGTCCTCTTCGAGTATGGAGCCGCAGCGGGGGCATTGGAAGTCGTATTGGAACGCCTCCTCGAAAGTGTACCGGGTCCCATCCCTAGGACACCTATAGAATATGTTCGCCTCCTCGTACTCCAACCTGTACTTTAGCTTCTCGAGTACGGCCTTCTTCAGCCATACTAGAACAATGTTGAGGTGCATGATATCAATATACCAATAATACCTTGTAGCCCCGGTCCTGGGATGCCTGCCACGCCTATAGTTTGCGAACCTGTAAACGTATAGGAGACGGAGCACTCTTCTAACATCGCTCTGCTTATAGCCGAGCTTCTGGGCTAGCTCCTCATCGCTAATACCCTTATCGGCATCCGTCTCTAGGAGGACCCTGAATATGGTCTCAGCCTTATCTGGGTCCAACCCGTACTCTCTCGCCAGCCTCCTGATAAATTTGAGGAGAGAAATCATTTTGGGGTCGGAATCAACATTCTCCACTACCAACCACCTTTTTGCCGCGTGTTTGCGGTATGATCTTCTTCTTGGCACCAGTAAATTCTAGATAGAGTTGCCGCCCCCTAAATAGTCTGTCAAGAAAGACTGCTAGTGCCGCTATCTCGCTGTGAGGCTGGCTGCCTATAGCGACATTGTAATCCGCACTATCATAATAGTACCGTTCGACCTTCTCCGCCCCAATAACGATGAGCTTGTCGCGCGGGCTCGAACGTATCTCCCCTATAATATCGTCGACCGGCACGCCGTACATTGTCAGGTGTATAACCTCCCCACCGCTATCCTTCCATCTCTCAACATAACTTTTACCGCCAACCCCACACTCGTAATGCAAGTCCCCGCCCCAACAGTATTGGACTCTCTCGAGACTCCTCTCAACGCTGGGATCGCAGACTCCAGCTAGTATGAAACCGTTAGCGCCGAAGGC
Source organism: Acidilobaceae archaeon (assembly GCA_026986415.1). Lineage (GTDB taxonomy): Archaea > Thermoproteota > Thermoprotei_A > Sulfolobales > Acidilobaceae > S143-63. The sequence continues at coordinate 32,736 of JALSOR010000005.1, read as the reverse complement.
TCTAGCAACAAGCGCTGCGTGAGTGGTAACACGTTTATCCCTCCCAGGCCTATGGCCCAGGCGGAGAACATAGATTCTCTTGTAGGGGGAGATCAAGCCTATCCCCTCTCATGGAGGCTCTTAGGGTAGGCCTTCTTAGTGCTTACCTCTAACAATCTCTCGAGGCCCTCTCCAGTCATGGCGGACACGGGTATAACAGTGTTTTCTATTCCTCTCTCGTCTAGAATCTTGCGTATAATACTTATAGCCTTGCCTGCATGTGAGGGATCAGTGAGATCCATCTTATTGGCGGCTACTATTACGGGTTTCCCCACTGCACCTATTCTAGCCATAATATCCAGTCCTGACACTACCTTTTCCCTGATCGTATCTAGAGGTTCTGAGATATCTACAACAAATATTATTGTGTCGCTATCAACTATTTCCTCTAGGGTCGCGTAGAACGCCTCGATTATCTCCGGCGGTATGTCCCTTATGAAACCTACAGTGTCCACAAGGACTATTCTCCCATGCTTTCCTGTGACGAGCTTGTGTTTGGGATGTAAGGTTGTAAAATATTCTTCGCCGACAGGCTTCGACTCGCCGCTGAGGGCGTTGAAAATACTCGTCTTGCCGGCGCTCGCATAGCCCACTATCGCAGCCTGAGGCAGCCCGAGCCTCCTCCTAGCATTTCTCCGCAGCCTCCTCGTATCTTTCAGCTTTTCGAGCTGTCGCCTTATCCTTGCGAGCTTACTTGTAAGATGGCGGTAGTAGGCGTCAACAGCGTACCTTCCAGGACCTAGGAAGCCTGGGTATTCGCCCATCTTGCTCCTCCTAATATACTCCCTCACCAGTGGCAGCTCGTGTTTTATCCTAGCCATTTCGATCTGGAGTTTGGCCTCCCTACTCCCAGCGTGTCTAGCGAATATTTCTAGTATGAGTTGTACCCTGTCCACGACCGGTTTACGGGTGGCTTTCATTAGCTGGAAGACCGTGGAGGGGGACGGGTTCCCGTAGAATATTATCGTGTCAGCCTCTTCAGACATGTACGATATGCGTTCTAGAAGGCCGGACCCGATCCTGTTCCTATAACGGGTCCTGAATATTTCTATGATCTCGTAGCCTGCAGTGTGAGCTAGCGCTCTTACCTCCTCCAGGCTCACTCTCCCCTTTTTAGGCAGGATCAGTATTGCTTTTCTCGTTATTCTTCGTCCCTCCTAACAACAACTATATCTCCGAGAGTTAGCGTGCCTGGAGGTAGGTTTTCCTCTTCTTCCTCCTCGAGCTCTGTCGGCTCCAAGAGTTTTATCTTTAGTATTTTCTCCATGCGCCTGGCCAGGTCGACTGGGGGCTTAAGTTTTCCAGCCTCTATTTTTCGTAGTAGCGACTCGCTTATCTTTAACTTCTCGGCCAGAACTTTCAGGGTCCATCCTTTAGCCTCTCTTGCCTCCTTTATCCTGTCATAGTAGTCTTCGACTATATCGTAAAGCTCTAGCGTTCTACGCATTGTCCTCCTCCGCTTCTCGCTCACCGAGGCTTTACGAGGCCTCTCACGCACTGGTACTGCCCGCCCGCTTTTTGTGAGTTTTAGATAGCAGCTCGCGCATAGTATCATTTCTACGCCATCCACTATGGCCCGGTAGGGTCTACCGGCTATCCTGGCACCGCAAACCTCACAGTATAGTGGCTCCTTAGATGAGGACGGCATGGCTCGCATCCTCTGCCTGGTGAATGCGTGTCCCTGGGAGGGTTTATATTGTGAACGGCCAGTGATACCCATAGTATATACTGCGGGTTATTAGCTGGTAATCTGTCTAGGATTTAGGTGACTCGTCCCTTATTAAGGCTGGTAGTGTTAAAAGCTTTACTGGTGACAATCAGCGTGTCAGTGAGTAATGCCGGACGTAGAAAGAGCAGCACTAGCACGACGCCGCCATATATCGACTTGGAGGAACAGCTACGCGTCCTCCAGGAGCGGGTTAGGATGCTGACAAAGATAAATAACGATCTTAGGAGAAAGCTCGACGATGTGCAGAGAGAAGTCTACAAGCTCATGTCGCCTCCACTAATAGAGGCGACCGTGTTAGAGGTTCTCGATAATGGGCGAGCCGTTGTCAAGAGCACGACAGGGCCCAACCTGGTCGTCCAGATTTCGAAAGACATTGATCCCAGCACGCTTAGGCCTGGAATGGTTGTAGCGTTGAACAATAGGGGTAGCACTATAGTCGAGGTTCTACCCTCAAGGGTAGACCCAATGGTTAAGGCCATGGAGGTAGTAGAGAAGCCTGGGATCACGTTCAAGGATATTGGCGGCCTGGAAAGCCAGATAAGAGAACTATATGAGGTTGTAGTTCTCCCATTAAAGCAACCAGAGCTGTTTAAAGAGATAGGTATCGAGCCGCCGAAGGGTGTTCTACTCTATGGTCCTCCAGGCACCGGCAAGACTATGCTTGCAAAAGCCGTTGCGAGCGAGTCTGACGCTATTTTCATAAGGATAGTTGCTAGCGAGCTTGTGAACAAGTTTATAGGAGAGGGTGCGAGAATAGTCAGAGAAGTTTTCAGGTATGCGAGGAGAAACGCACCGGCAGTAATCTTTATCGACGAGATAGACGGGATAGGGGCTAGAAGGGCAGACCTGGGCACGAGTGGTGACCGTGAGGTTCAGAGAACGCTTCTCCAGCTTCTCGCCGAGATGGACGGGTTCGACCCGCTTTCGAATGTTAAAGTAATAGCGGCCACTAACAGGCTCGACCTTCTAGATCCTGCCCTGCTCAGACCTGGCAGGTTTGACAGGATAATAGAGGTCCCGCTCCCCGACTATAGGGCAAGGGTGGAGATACTGAAAATACATCTTGGCAGGACAAAATATGCGGATAACGTTGATATCGCCAAGCTGGCTTCTATGACTGAGGGGTTCAGCGGGGCCGATCTCAAGGCTGTTGTTGTAGAGGCTGGCTTTTATGCTATAAGAGAGGGGAGAAGAGAGATTAGCATGAGAGACCTTGTCCGGGCGGTCGAAAAAGTTAAAAAGAGGGGGAAGAGCGAGAGGGAAACTAAAGTTAGCACGACATCAACGCACATATAGCTTGCCGAACCCCTCCTCTCCCCTCCCAACAGTTTTGAACGGTTAAGATCTCCCCTCAGTAGCCAGGAGCGAGTATGGGGGATTATATGAGGCGCATAAAAGCCACGGACAGAATTCTCGAAAGGCTTGCTGGCATAGCCGAGTTCCAATTTTCGGAGAAGGTTGCACGGGCATGGTTTGATCCCTCTAGGAATGTTGAGGTCGAGGTTAATTCTAGGGGGAGTATTAGAGGCGTGTTCGTAGACGGTAAACGGGTAGCGACGCTCCGGCCTACCGACGGGCTCTTCTCGTTAGCGATAGACGGCGCTGTCCTACTTGTAGGAGCAGAGGATCCTCCTAGGTTTCGCGTGATCGCTAACATGCAGAGGCCCCTTTCAGGAAGTATCCTGGTTGGAGATGTTGTGGATCTGGATCCGGATTTAAGGCCGGGAGACGAGGTGGTTGTTGTTGATGAAAGCGATACTGTTATAGGTGTGGGGAGGCTCCGTATTCCAAAGGCTATGCTCGACGGTCTTGCTAGAGGGGAGGTCGCCCGGCTTAGAAAAAAGACTAGCTAATTTTGCGAGGGTGCTACTCGTGATAGTGGAGAAGCTGAGTGGCGGGGTAGAGGCTGTACTTAATATCGATAATATTAGTGCTCTCAAGGGTGCGACAATAGTCACAGGATTCCGCGGGTTTGGAATGGTAGGATACCTAGTATCAAAATATGTTGCTCTCGGTACAGGCTCGGAGAAAATAGGGTTCATTATCGCGAAACCCATGCCGCCCATGCTGCTTGTTGAGGAGGATAGTATCGGCTTCCCATTCGACATATACTATTCCAAAGAATATAATATTCTCACGATTGTCAATAGAGCCTTGCCTGAAAAGGAGAATGCGGACCAGTATACTAGGGCTATTGCAGAATTCGCTGCCCGAGTAGACTCTAGGCTTATGGTTCTTGCTGGAGGCTTAAACAAGAACTTTATGGAGGAATCTGACGCGTACAAGTACAGGTATCTTAAGAATAGTTTTGCCGGTAATACTGTTCAATTGGACGCTCCTCAGATGGAGAAGGGACTGGGCGTTATGGGTCCTCTAGCCCTTCTTTTCATATATAGTGAATACTACCGGGTCCCATCAGTGGTTATTCTCCCGTATAGTGCTGTTGAGGATGTCGATTATGATGCAGCCATAAGAGGGATTAGAATAATTGCCGAGAAAATTCTTCAGAGGCCTGTCGATACCTCGCTGATTGAGAAAGAGGCGAAAGAATGGCTTGAGGAAAAGGAGAAGCTGAGCGCCCTGATAGGGGCGATGGTTAGCCAGGAAGGAGGGGAACAGGAGGATAGGCATAAAGGGATGTATATGTGAGCGATTATCTAGAATTTTTAACCGTTTTAATATAGTTTTCTATCTCATATCCGAGCCGTCCGCTGGCCTCGACCTCGACCTGTATGCTAGGGTCTAGGATTTTTGCTAGTAGCTGACGGATTTTTTCGATTACATCGCTGGTGGTTAGCTGATTTATAGTGTTTTCTGGAGCGTGTATGTGTATTGTGGGGTAGACCCCGCAGAGCTCTTCTGGAACTATTAATAGTATCGGATCATAGTATAGTACGTATACGTTTTCATCGTTGTTACGGCATTCTTCGGGGTTGCGTGGTAGGGGTCGGAGAACTACTTTTCTCCTATTATTTATTTTAAAATTATATTTATATATTTTATTAATATAATATCTTATTTTTGGATTTAAAATGCTTGTCGCATCGTAGACTCTAACACCACGGACAACACCCTTAATCCTAGGACTGCTAGATAGGAGCAGGTCCTGCGCAGTTGCAACCTCAAGGTACGCCTCATATATTCTAGGGTGATGTTTAGAGTAGGCTTCTAACAGGTCCCAGAGCCTCCCCTCCCGGAGGTGCTCTCTTGTCTCTTCCACAGTTCTCCATATATAGCAGAGATTGTATGTCGCGAGTATTCTAGTCCTATCCTCACTACTCATGCTTAGCAGTGATTCGGAACTGTAACTTCTCTTACCGTATATATTGCAGGGGCAGACTATTCTATTCACCCGGTCAATCCTGTCAACGCCAAGGTCCGTGAATATCCTCCCGTCCCTAGCATAAAGTATATAGGACGCACTATCGAAGGTATCGATTCCCAATGCCACTGCATAGGGTATGAGAAGGGGGTGGCCTGCTCCAAACAGGTGAACAGGTAGCCCCTCTTTTAGATATCGCTTTGCAGTTTTAACAATGCGTAGAACGGTGGAGAACTCGTATTTTTCAAGGAAAACCGTGGGGCTGCCTATACCGTACATGCCATACTTACCGAGCTCGCGGGCTTTTTTCGCGCTCAACGCTACAAGATCTAAATACTCTCCCCCCTGGATTGGAAGGACCCATATACGTTTATCGTCGAGTAGGGGGATAGCTTCCCTTGCCCGCTCAAGCGTGAGCTTAACGCTCATCTCAGCCTGGCGTCTTGAAACTTTCCCTGTTGGTATGTCAAGTATTACGCTTATGTCACTGTTGATCCTCTGCTGGAATCTTATTATGTCGCTCTGGGAGACAGGTATATGTCTACCGTAATGTAGTATCTGGTATGCTCCAGAGTCTGTCATAACAACCCCATTAAACCCTAGAACCTCATGGATGTCTCGGGGTTGCGATCCCTCGCGCTCTAAACGTTTATAGTATATATAGGCGTTAGTAATAACCTGGTTGAATCCAACCTCTCTTATAACGTCTAAGGGAACCTCCTGCCTATGAATATCGACTACCGGAAAAAACGCCGGAGTCTCGATCACGCCGCTCTGTGTGAAGAGTCTACCAGTTCTACCGTGGAGGTCGATATCGCGGATCTCGAACATTTTCAGACCTCTCAACGGCACGTTAATACATGGTTAAGCCTGGAGCGTTTAGACTCTTACGCCCTTCCTTCGCAGATATTCTCTGAATAGGCTGTTGACTTTATGAGCCAGCGGGCCTACACCCTCGACACCGTCTTTAGTTACTCTAATAGTTTTGGCGACTTCGACAACGTTGATATCTTCGAAGACTCTAATTTGGTGCGGTGGTATTCCGCCCGTCTGGTAGAGGAATTCTGCAAACTCTCGGGCATTGAAGATCGCGCTCTCCTCTACCAGGATCTCCGAGATGACGTCGCCGTAAATTATTGCTATTGGCCAACTTTTGCCCTCGGAGTCTGAGGCGGCCTCAAGGGCTATGCTTAGAGTGTTCATGTCGTATCCGGCAAGCCGGCCCTTATACTCCTTACCACTCTTTAATTTCAATATAATATTCTTGTTGAGCAGAGAGTTAAGCTTCATTGTGAACCTTCTAGCCGCCTCGCTTGCATATGCCATATTTACCCCCAGACATTAAAGTGACGATAGGAACAGGTATTTAAGCGGGGTCTGGATCATGAAGAAGAGAATGACAATAACCATTGATAAAATAGATAAAGGCCTAATAAAAGGACAGTTGGTTGCAGAGGGAAAAGGCAAGGGAGTTAAAGTTAAATTTGATATAATAGAAAATTTATATAATATAAAAGATAATAAAATAATAATAGAGATAAGAGAAACGCCGCCAGCAAAGCTAGATAAGTACATATTTTGCGGCCACGGCTACGAGGTCGTAGAGCCGAAAGCAGATGCGTTCAAGGAAAGAAACTACACCATAATAAGCGTATGGGGCATACTGTTCAGGTTCGAACCGAAACTTTCAGATATAGAACCTAATAAAAAATATTATATATGTATAAAGCCTGCTTCCCAGTAAGAGGTCCACACTTCACATCCGCAGAACCCTCCCCTACTGGGAAAACGAGGAGAGTATGATAACAGGGGGAGGCATGGGGAGAATTAATAGTGTTGTAGATAGTGCACCACTATATGTAAGAGGGCTAATTGCTACCTTCTCGTTTACAATTTTATTTTTAATCTTAAAAAAAGAATATATTTTCATTTATATAATTTTATTTTCTTTATTAATAATATTTTTATTATATAAAATTAAAAAGTATATATTAATTAATAAAATAAATAACGATAAAATTATTGAATCCAAGGTCTCTCAGGTTGAAGCCCAGATAGTGTTCGATAGCAGTGAGTCTCTCTCTAATTTATCAAAATTTATTGAAAAAAGAAGCTCTGGGAAGCCAAGGACTACCTACGAATTAAGAGTTATTTATAAAAATGGAGAGATAAGTGGGACATTAGGATTTAAGGGTCCAGAGAGCGTTATCGAGGCAGAAGTATTCAGAGCAGCGCTTCCTACTCTAATACCCGGGGTCCGGATACGCAGGCTGGTTATAAATAGTACGGACGCCGGCGGGTCGAGCATGCAAGAGCATACTGGTGTTAAGGGAGAGGATGGTAGGACCGGTATGATTTACTTGGGACGCAGGCTCGATTCTCCTGTTCCGGCGCCCGTCTATTTGAGTATGAACGATATTGAAGGCCATGTTGGCGTGTATGGCAGTACCGGCTCCGGGAAGTCTACAACACTCTCAGTAATATCTAGGAGGTTAAGGCGGACCGGGATTGACGTGCTGGTTATCGATTGGACAGGCGAGTATGGATGGCTGAAGTCGCAGGGTTTCGAGGTTCTCGACCCCCAAAGAGGCGATCTGCCAGTAGATGTTCTTTCATGCGACAAGGTTAGCTGGCGATCTCTTGCCATTGAGGCGCTAGTTAGAGCTTTAGACCTTACAGAGCCTCAGACTTTCATGCTCCAGCAGGCAGTAGAAGACGGGGCTGCTAGTCTCCGGGAGGTTTACGAGAGGATCGGCAGCTTGCCAGAGGCTTCTAAATGGGATCGCGAGGTTAAACGGGCGTTGCTGAGGAAATTGGGGCTTCTCTTCGCTGGCGGGGTAGATCGTGCGTTTCGGGGCTGCAAGTTCCCGGGTGGTAAGAGCGTCGTGGTTAATGTGTCGGCATTGAGGGGGTATTATGCCAGGAGAACTTATGTTATGTTGCTTCTAAGCATGCTTTTTACTGTTAGGGCTTCGGAGTATTCGCCTGGTATGAAGCCTAGTCCTCTTGTTGTGGTTGTAGATGAAGCCCATAATGTTTCGAGCCAAATATTTATGACAATATTGTCGGAATCTAGAAAGTATGGGTTACACCTGGTCTATGCCACGCAGAGCCCCGCGATAATAGGAGACCAGGCGCTTCTCAACACTAACACTAAGATAGTGCATAGTATCAGGTCTCAGAAAGACAAACGTGTAATAATAGACTCGCTAGGTCTTAGTGATGCCTGGATGGAACGTCTCGACAAGCTTCCAAGAGGCTCGGCAATCCTTCAGAAAGCTTCAGAGGGGAAGCCTGTACTGGTCGAGATCGATGCTGAGCGAGAGTCTTGAGACAGTTTCCAACGCCTCGCTATCTCTAGTCCAGTCGATACGTATACCAGTGTTCCAATCCCACACTTCTAGCTTGTAAAACATCATATCGACAGTATCACTAGGTGTTGAGAGGCTCGTGTCAACCTCCACTGTCTCGTCAGCGTAAGCGGAGAGGCTGGCACCTACAGCATTGGCAAGCTCGGCCTCAACATTTTCCAGAACCTTACCGGGAGGCCAACCCCTCCTAGCAAGCCTATCCAGCAGGATTGAAGGATGAGCCCTTAATAGTACGATTAGAACTGTACCCGAATTAATACACTCGTCCTCCAGCAATAGATCCGCATACGTGGTTTCAACAATAAGGCATCCCACAGTCCTATCAATATCACATATGTGCCTGGCAAGCCTCCCGCCCGCACCTGGTAGCAGGACATGTGTAGCCCGTCCGGTTGGATCGCGTTCTACCAGGCCTAGCTCGACCGCCAAACGACTAGTACTAATAGTCTCGCAGTTGAGCTCTGATGAGAGTTTACGGGCAAATGTGGTCTTACCGGTGCCCGGAGTTCCTGTCACTATGATTATCATTCCTATAGTCCTAGATAACTAGGAGAATACGGGTGCAAGGATAAAAAGGGAGAATAGGAAACTACTATTTATAAGTTGATAATATTTGGTTTACTTACTTGTTTTTCTCTTCTTTTTCCTCGCTCTTCTTGGCGGCGATAACATCATCTATCCTTAGTATCATTGTTGCGACTTCTGTTCCCGCCTTGAACGCGTTCATCTTCACTCTGGCAGGCTCTATTACCCCTTTCTCCATCATATCGACTATCTCGCCAGTGTCAACATCTATACCGGCCCAGAGTTTTCCTTCCTCGTGGGCGCTCCTCAGCTTCATGAGTATCTCTACCGGGTCTAGTCCCGCGTTATAGGCTAGTATTTGCGGGAGGCTCTCCAGGCTCCTGATGAACGATTCTATTGCTAGCTGCTCTTTTCCTGGAACATTCTTAGCCCACTCCCTCAGCCTCTTTGCTACCTCGCTCTCCGTGGCTCCGCCTCCAGCCACGATCTTACCGTCGATTACTGCATCGGCAACAGCGCTGAGCGCGTCGTGGAGAGCCCTGTCAGCCTCCTCTACGAGCCTCTCGAAGCCGCCTCTTATGAGTATTGTTACGCTCTTGGGGTTCTTTGCGCCTTCGATGAATATCATTTTGTCTTCTCCTACTTTCCTCTCTTCTACTAGTTCTGCCCATCCCAGGTCTTCTGGGGTTAGGTCGTCAATGTTGGTCACTATTTTTGCTCCCGTGGCCTTCGCTATCTTCTCGATATCGCTCCTCTTCACCCTCCTCACAGCCATGATACCCTTCTTAGCGAGGAAGTGCTGGGCAACCTCATCAATACCCTTCTGAGTAATCACAACATTAGCACCAGTAGCAGCAATCTTCTCCACTTTTTCGGCAAGTATCTTCTCCTGTTTCTCTAGCAGGCGTTTTACGAGGTCGGGGCTTGTGATGCTTACTTCGAGGTCTATCTCGGGCTTCTCTATTTCTAGTGGAGCGTCCAGCACGGCTATCTTGGCGTTCTCCACCCTTCTGGGCATGTCGGGGTGGACAACCTCCTTGTCAATAACGACGCCCTTCACGAGCTTCGTGTCCATTAGGCTGCCTCCATGCTTCTTTATTATCTGTATGTTGTTTAGGTCGACTACATACTCGTCCCCTCTCTTTTCGGCTATGAGGCGTACAGCCTCTACTGCAATGTCTGCGAAGTAGTCGGCTGCCTCGCCAACGGCTTTACTGTTGAGGCTTGTTAGAGCGATCTTCTTGAGTATCTCGGTATCATCAATGCTTATTGGCTTACCGATCTCCCTTATTATCTCGATTGCTTTCTCGAGAGCTTTCTTGTAGCCCTCAACGATTATTGTCGGATGAATGTTATTGTTAAGGAGCTTCTCGCCCTCTTTTAGTAGCTCTCCGGCGAATATGACGCTTGTTTTCGTCCCGTCGCCAGCCTCCTCGTCCTGGCCTTTAGCTATCTGCACGAGCATCTTTCCGGCAGGGTGCTGTATGTCCAGCTTGTCTAGTATTGTGGCGCCGTCATTCGTAATAGTTATGTCGCCGAGGCTGTCGACTAGCATCTTGTCCATGCCTTTTGGACCATAGGTGGTTTTGAGTATCTCCGCTATAGCCCTAACGGCCATAATGTTGTGCCTTACAGCCTCTCTACCATAGGATCTCGATGTGCCCTCTTTCAGTATTATTACGGGCACGCCCATCGTCTCTAGAGGTACCGCGGCCATGCCTTGTCACCTGTTCCTCATTCTATCTCCACTCTCCATAGTAGGACTACTTCTATATAAAGCTTTCTGTTTTATGGGAGATGCTCAACACTAGGAGATTCAAGACTTTAAACCCCAAACAGGCATTACAAGGCGATGCGGGGAAAGGGTATGGGTAAAGTTAGGACGACTCTAGTAAAGAGGACTGCAAGGAAACTATTAGAAAAATACCCTGACCTGTTCAACGGCGATTTCGAGAATAATAAGAAGATTGTGAGCGCACTGGTAGAGCTCAGAAGCAAAAAACTCAGGAACCAGATAGCAGGATATATAACACACTTGGTAAACGCTCAAGCGAAACGAGAGAGGAAAGCCGCCCGCTAGCAAGAGAGGTAAGAACAAGCAGGAACACCTCGGCGTAGAGCTTCCTGGGAGAGTCGAGCGTAGCATCGGTGTGAAGACTAATTATTTACCGTTCTCCGCAACATAGACCATACAAGACGGGTTCTGGTGGGGGAGCTTGGCGAAGATAGTTCTACTTGCCAGTCTAAAGGAATTAGTAGGAGCACCCCTAGTAGAGGTGGAGGCCGGTACTCTTAGGGAGACTCTAAGAAGAGCTATTGAGAAGTATCCCGGTCTTGGGAAAATTATCGATACGGAAACATTGCGGCCCCGTCCAGGCTATATAGTGTTCGTGGACGGGAGAGACATTAGGCTTGTCAACCCTAACGAGGAGGCGGAAGAAATAGTTGTTTTGCCTGTAAATCATGGCGGCGACATACCGGAGGAGTTAGAGGTAGAAGAGGTATCGTGGGAAGATATAGAAGATCTGGCATCAGAACTTGCCAGAAAAATAACAGCCTCCGGATATAAGCCCGATATTATAGTCGGGATTATAAGAGGGGGGCTAGTACCGGCGAGAATACTATCGGACATCTTAGGGGTAGACGATATAGGGACAATAGAGATCAAACTATACGAGGGTGTAGGCATAAAAGGGGAGAAACCCTACCTTCGCCAGCCCCTAACATTGCCTATAAACGATAGAAACGTGCTTATCGTAGATGACATAAGCGATTCGGGATTGACCCTGGAGACTGCCCTAGGCCTAATAGAGCTCTACATGCCCAAGTCCGTGAGGACAGCCACACTATTTGTGAAGCCGTGGACAAAACTAGTGCCGGACTACTATGTTAGAGAGACTCAGAGCTGGATAGTCTTTCCATGGGAGAAACACGAGTTTAACCGAGAGAAAACGAACTGATAAGTCCCGGTGTAACCTGATGGTGCTCGGAGTACATGTTAAAACAAGAATTTATAGTTTAGAAAAGGAGATGAGCGCCGAGGAGGTACTCCAAAACTGCAGGCATATTTTCAAGCAAGCAGAAAAGAAGGGATCAATAATAGTACTCCTACCTAGCTCCCTACGAGACGTAGACCAGTGCGTCCTGTCTATAGCAGCGATCTACGCACTAGTAGAAGAAGAACAGGGTAAACCGCGCATACGCAATCGGGGTCTCAGAATACTCTCACTCCTAACAGGAATAAGCCAAGTGGGGATCCTTATCGATAAAATGCTTGGAAGCGTCAATCGCATAGCTATCATAAGTTTCAATAGCGGGGAAGAGCCTGAAAGAACAGTACAGGAGGAATGTGGTCTAGGAATGGTAGCCGCTAACGAATCGTGCGAGGAGATAGAGGGTAGGCTAGAAATTCTAGCGTCTAATAGGCTCGAGTTCTTCAAGAAGTAGCTGGCAAGCGGGTTTCAGGATTGTGGTGCGGGGGGTGGGATTTGAACCCACGCAGGCCTACGCCATCGGGTCCTGAGCCCGACCCCTTTGACCAGGCTCGGGCACCCCCGCACGCTCTCACCGGCAGAGTCCCGTATCCCACCATAACCTGTGTAGATAGCCTTATATAAAGCTCTCTTATCCCGGAAACCATTCATCCTTTTATTCTAGTAGGGTATCCGCTCAATGCAGTGGACGCCGCATTCCGGCCTCAGCATGCTGGGGGCGCTTCGATAAGTGGAGGCTGCTCTCTCGGGGCGGGTGAATTAGTGTGGGCGTGTTAGAGGCTCTAGCAGCTATTGCTGACAGGTTCCCAACAGTAAAGAAGCCGGTGCCTAAACCATCGCTTTACAGGAGGCTGGCTTGGACAGGTATAGTGCTTGTCCTGTATCTTGTTATGAGCAATATACCCCTCTACGGTATTCCGGCACAGAACCTCCAGTCAAGGGTGAGCCTTCAGCAGATAATATTCGCTAGTAATGCTGGAACTCTCATGGAGCTCGGAATAGGACCTATAGTTACTGCAGGCCTGATCCTACAGGTTCTAGCTGGCGCTAAGCTGATAGACATCGACCTTGACGATCCAGAGTCTAGAAGGATATTCACGGCCGCGGAGAAGAGCTTGGCAATACTCTTCGCTGTTTTTGAAGCCACAATGTACGTTATTGGCAATAAGTACTGGCAGGGGACCGGGATAACTCCGAGCTGGACCACAAGAATAATAGTCATACTGCAGCTGAGCATTGCGGCCTTCATAGTCATACTGATGGACGAGATGCTCCAGAAAGGGTGGGGTATAGGGAGCGCGATAAGCCTCTTCATCCTAGCAGGAGTCGCATACCACATGTTCTGGAGCCTGCTCGGCTATATCCCGCGGTACGCGGAAACCTATGGTTTCATACCAGCGCTCATAAAGCAGCCCTCGATCCTACTGCTCGCGAGGCCGAACGGGCTTCCCGACCTGACAGGCCTTGTAGCAACCTTCGCGATAATACTATTCCTAGTATACACCCAGGCGATGAGAGTTGAGATACCGGTTACAAGCCCTAGAATGAGAGGTATCAGGAGCAAGGTCCCCCTCCAGTTCATGTATGTTACGAACATACCCATACTGCTCGTCGGTATTCTAGTTGCAGACTTACAGCTCTTCCAGACTATAATAGGAAATATTGTAGGGGTTACAAGCAAGGCGTACATCTACTACAGGGACTTCGTATACTATATGAGCCCGCCTCGCGGGATACTCATGGCAGTGGCCGACCCGATAAGAACGCTCACATTCGCCATAAGCTGGACAATACTCTCAATACTGTTCGGCTATATGTGGGTGGAACTCGCAGGTCTAAACCCGAGCGAGCAGGCAGACAGGCTTATCAAAAGCGGGCTTGAAATACCAGGCATGAGGCGGAACCCCAAAATACTGGAGAGTATCCTAGCGAAGTACATCTACCCGCTTACAGCACTCAGCAGCCTTATAGTCGCGATAATAACAATAGTTGCAGACATTTTCGGCGCCTACGGTACAGGGACAGGGATCCTCCTAGCTGTCGGTATTATATATCAGTACTACATGATGATATCATACGAGCGCGCCCTCGAAACGTTCCCACTCCTAAGAAAGCTTATGGGAGAGGGATGACCCGTGAGGAACCCGTTCCGTGTAGTGGTAGTAACCGGTGTCCCCGGCGTGGGCAAGACGACAGTACTCGGCAAACTCGCAGAGCTTGCAGAGGAAAAAGGGATAAGGATCAAGATAGTTAATTTCGGCTCTTCAATGCTGAACTATGCTGTAAGAGAAGGCATTATAAACAACAGGGATGAGATAAGGAGGCTTCCCCTAAGGAAGCAGTTAGAGCTCCAGCAGCTCGCGGCCCGAGACATTATTGATACTGCCTCTAAAGAGCTCGGAGAAGGAGACTATCTAATCATTGACACTCACGCACTAGTAAAGACTGTTGCAGGCTACTGGCCGGGCCTGCCTAAACATGTAATAGACGAGCTAAAACCTGACATGATAGCGGTTATTGAGGCCAGCCCGGAAGTCATTGCTGCAAGGCAGGCGCGCGATAAGGGCAGGTATAGATCAGACATTGGCGGCCCGCAGGGGATAGCCCGACTAATGGAATATGCTCGTGCAGCATCGTTTGCAAGCGCAGTGTTTTATGCTAGTACTGTGGCGATTGTCGAGAACAGGGAGGGGGCCCCTGAGCAGGCTGCACAGGAGATACTAGAAAAAATGTTGAACCTATAGTTTCCCCTCTTTTTCTTGGGACGTGGTGTTAGGGAGTGTCCGCGTACTCATCATTATTAATAATAATTCTCCCATTTTTAATAGTTTATTCTGCAGCTGGAATTTACAGGAGCATTTACCCTAAAGAACAGGTTTTAGAAGCCCTCGGTTTCATAGCAGAATATAGGGCCTTAAAATCAGAACTAAGAGTCAGAAAAACTAAACGTTTAGCGAAAAAACTGGCTGCTATGGAGTCTGAATATAAGAAGAATAGGAGCATTGTGTTAAAGGCAACTCTAACTAAAATGATCCTACTCGTAACAGGCTATCTAGCCGGGAGTATTCTAGTACTTGTCGTGTCCCCTTTTCTACCTCCAGTATACGATCTTCCTCCCATAACAGTTGTGGTAGAAGGACACCTAGTCATTGCAGGCTTCATGTTATTCTTCTTGATGTACATCGTCTACTACGCAATGCTGCGGGAAAACTTCATATAACCGGTTTCCGCTACACATCATTTCCTCTGGGTGCGGGAAGCGATGGTAAGGCCTGCGTACAGGAGTAGGAGTCTAAGGAGGCGGATGGTCAGAGTTCCGGGAGGGGAGACTAGAGTCCACTATGAGAAGAGACGTCCGGGCCAGGCGCGTTGTGCACGCTGTGGGCGCCCTCTGAATGCCGTCCCCCGTTTGAGGCCGAACAGGCTCTCAAAAATGTCTAAGACCGCGAAAAGACCTGAGAGACCGTATGGTGGCGTCCTTTGCGCGGCCTGCCTCGCAGAGCTGATAAGGGAGAGCATAATAGGGGGCCAATAGTCGTTGTTTCGGGCCCCCCGGGTTCTGGTAAGACAACATATGCCAGACGGCTAAGCAAGGATCTCGGGCTGGAATATTATACTACAGGGAGTATTTTCCGGTCTATAGCTAAAGAGAAAGGTATGAGTCTCGAGGAGCTTAGCAGGCTTGCTTCTTCGGATCCCACGATAGATCTAGTTATAGATAGGCGCACGATCAATATTGCCCTGAATACGATGTCTGGAATAGTGATTGACAGTCACTTGGCAGCCTGGATTCTTTCGCGTATAGCTGATGTGGCAGTGCTTGTTAAAGCCGATCCTCTCACGAGGGTTAGAAGGATAGGCGTTAGGGATGGGAAGAGCTACTCGAGAGCTCTAGAAGAGACGTTTGAGAGGGAGACTAGCCAGTGGGACAGGTTTTACAAGCTTTACGGAATAGATATACTCGACTATACAGTGTTCGACCTTGTAGTAGATAGTAGCGTGCTAGGTCCAGAGAAGATATATTCTATTATTAAATTATTTGTTGAAGAAAAGCTCAGACTACTAGGATACGGGCTCCCAGCGTAGAGAATCAGATTTTTAATGGTAACCGTCCACATGTGGAGGCCCGGTGGAGGTGTTACTGGTATGCCGGCAATAGAGGTTGGCCGTCTATGCGTTAAGACTTATGGTAGAGAGGCAGGGAGGAAGTGCGTTATAGTCGATATTATCGATGAGAACTTCGTCCTAATAACAGGACCCAAGCAGCTGACAGGGGTTAGGAGGAGAAGGGCGAACATTGACCACATAGAGCCTCTGGACAAGAAGATCAATATCGAGAAGGGAGCCACCGACCAGCAAGTGCTAGACGCCCTTACAGACGCAGGACTAATAACTTTCATGAGGGAGCCTGTTAAACCCAAACTAGCAATATAACCTCTAGCCCGGGAGAAGCATCCCTACCAGGGTTTCAGGCGTGGGCGAAACTACAGGCAGAATGCAAGGCTTTCTAGAAGAGCCGCGCCGAAAACCGATCCTCGGAGACCCCGATAGGGCCCTCCTCACAAGGCCCCTTCTACCGGTCGGGTGCCAGCTCTGTTTCCCAGGTCTGAAAGCCGTAATTTTCGTCACAGGACTCTGCGACGAGTCGTGCTATTATTGTCCTGTTAGTAGGGAGAAGCTGGGGAGGGATGTTTTCTATGTTAACGAGGAGAAGGTTACTAGTGTCGAGGAGGCCGTGCTAGAAGTTGCAAGATCGGGGGCTCGAGGCGCTAGCATTACCGGGGGAGACCCCCTGACGCGCCCCCACAGGGTCGCCACGCTCATCCGGGCTTTCAAGGATAACTTCGGTTCTAGATTCCACGTCCACCTGTATACTAGTGGGAGGTATGCTACATGGGGGGTTCTAAAGGAGCTTAAAAAGGCGGGGTTAGACGAGATACGATTCCACCCTGTTAGGGACACGTTTCTAGGCGCAATAGAACGCTCTGTCAGGATAGGACTCTATACTGGCATAGAGATACCTATAGGACCAGGCTTGAAAGCATGGGCTAAGAGAGTTCTCAGAGAGGCTGAGCTGCGGGGAGCCGCATTTGCAAATCTCAACGAGCTAGAATTTGTCCAGCCGAACGCTAGGCATCTTCTCGCTAGAGGTATAAGAGAGAGCAAAACAAGGCCTTTCACGGCTGAGGGATCCCTGGAGGCGGCAATAGAAGTGTTGGAGTGGGCCCAGGAAAACCTTACGATACCAGTCCACTTCTGCCCTGCCCGCTTTAAAGATGCCATCCAGACCAGGAATAGGCTCCGCAGGCTCTCGTATCTGGATGCCAGATGGTTCGAGCAGCCTACAAGTAGAGGGACCCTCCAAGCCATACACGTTGATAATAGCGGGTGTAGGAAGCTGGAGTACTTCCCCACCAGGTCTCGGCGCCCGGTTGTGAGCGAGGAGGAATGCGATGTACCAGTAGGAGGCAAGAGAATATAGTGAACCGGCAGGGCTTAGTTGGTATTGGTGTCTGCCTGTGGACGAATGCTGTATGAGCCCGGAACGGTTTAACCATGATTCTGAAACACTGCATGGCGCGTTAGGAATAAGTGAGGAGCGCAGAGGAGAGCTTGAGGAGATTCTCGACAACATATTATCCTCTAGCGATAGACTAAGCCGTGCGATCCAACAGGTATGGGTCGATATTTGCGGCCAGTTAGGCCTCGAAGAGAGGATCTACCTCACAGTGAGGCTTGCAACCGAAATATTCGCCCTCTATATGGAGAGGCTCTCGGGCCAGGCAGAACAGGCTGAAGGGGGATGAATTTGGGGGTCAATGCGAGACCGCCTCGAGGCTTCCGGGATTTTCCACCCGACATTATGATTTTGAGGAAAGAACTCTTATCAAGACTGGAAAAAGTATTCCAAGCGTACGGTTTCGACCCTATAGATACCCCGGCAGTAGAGTACTGGTCGACGCTGGCAGGAAAGTACGGGGAAGAGGCAGAGTCTAGGCTTATATGGAGGTTTAAGGATCCATGGAGCGGGCGGGAATACGCTTTAAGGTATGATCTAACAGTGCCGCTAGCACGCTTCATAGCCACGCACAAAGGAATAGGGTACCCGTTTAAGAGATACCATATTGGGCCTGTGTGGAGGCATGAGGAGCCCCAGAAGGGGCGGTACAGGGAATTCTACCAGTGCGACGCTGATATTGTCGGTAGCCCCTACCCGGAGGCTGACGCGGAAATAGTTAACCTTGTGGTTGACGCTATAAGATCGCTGGGATTCAAGGATGGATTCACGGTGCGTCTAAACGACAGGCGCCTCCTACGAGGCATATTCGAGGAAAAGCTCGGTCTGAAGAATGTTCTCCCGGTCTATAGGGCTATAGATAAGCTAGATAAGATAGGTCTCGAGGGGGTTAAAGGCGAACTCTCCCGGCTAGGCTTAGACGACAATATCGTATCTGAGATAGTATCAATAATATCATTAGAAGGAGACCCCGACAGCTTGTTGGCCGAGATTGAAGCTGCCTATGCTTCAAACGAGAACGTTGCAAGCGCAGTTGCCCATTTGGGGGAGATGCTGAACTATATACTGGACAAGGGACGTGTCAGGATAGACTTGAGCCTTGTTAGAGGTCTCGACTATTATACAGGGCCAATAATAGAGGTTGTGCTAGACGAGCCAAAAATAGGGAGTATTGCCGGCGGGGGAAGATATGACAATCTTATAGGCATGTTTACAGGAGAGCAGGTCCCCGCGACAGGCGCAAGTATAGGTATTGAGAGGATAATAGATGCTGGCATCGAGCTCGGCATTTATAGGCTCGACAGGAAGACTGTCACTCGCGTTCAAGTAATATATCTCTCCAGGAAATACTACGAGTATGCCTGGAGGATCGCGGCAGAGCTCAGGCGGAGAGGGATTCCGACTAGGATAGATCTAGGCCGTGTAAACGAGAGGAGGCAGAGGAAGAAAGCGTCACGGCTCTCGATCCCGGTCCTAATATTTGTTGGTGAGCGCGAGGTTAGGAGCGGGTCAGCAACGGTTTATGCGCCTGATAGGGATGTTAGGGAAACCGTTCCTATAGAAGAACTTTATAATTTTATTATAAAAATACTATAATATAATACTTTAGATTTTTGACTTGCAGGCGGAAAGCATCATAACACGTGTTTAAATAGGAATTTAAAAGGATTGCCACCAAACAGTATATATGCGGTGATTCTACTGTGGCCTCGCATGCAAAGCCATTCATATTATGGCTAGACGAGGTCGGAAAGGAGCACCACGAGATTGTTGGTGGAAAGGCTGCAGGATTAGGCGAGATGATACGTGCAGGAATACCCGTGCCACCCGGCTTCGTCGTGACAAGTGAGGCGTATAAGAAGTTCATCTACGAGACGGGCATAGCAGGCTACATCAAGAATGTTCTCGAAGAATACCTAAAAAGTGGTAGCCCAGAGGAATACGAGCATGTTGCTGAGCTAATAAGGAGCAAGTTCATAAGAACGCCAATGCCGAAAAAGCTGCGGGACGCTATTGTCGAAGCATATAGGAGACTCGGCGAGAAGGTGGGAGTAGAGAATCCTCGAGTAGCGGTGAGGAGTAGCGCAACTGTAGAGGATCTTCCCGAGGCTAGCTTTGCGGGCCAGCAAGATACTTATTTAAATGTCCAGGGGGAGGATGAAGTAGTCGAGCATGTCAAAAAAGCCTGGGCCAGCCTATGGACTGCTAGAGCACTAAGCTATAGGGATTCCCTAAACATTTCGCATGAGGACGCGTACATGGCAGTTGTAGTGCAGAAGATGGTTAACAGTAGAAGTAGCGGAGTAATGTTCACCCTCCACCCTGTCACGGGAGACGAGAGCAAGATCGTGATAGAATCCATTTGGGGTCTGGGAGAGTATATTGTTGGTGGCATTGTTACTCCCGACTCGTTCGTTGTTGATAAAAACACGTTAGATATTATCGAGAAAAGGATTTCGACCAAAAAGACCAAGGCATTATTTTATGATCCACGCACAGGCAGGAATATAGAAGTAAAAATACCCTCCACCGAGGAAGAGCTGGACGAGCTGAAAAAAGAGCACCCGGAGATAGCAGAGCTAATAGAGAAGTTCGGTATGAGGCCTGATACGCCAAGCCTTAGCGATGAGGAGGTTAAGAGGCTCGCACGTATTGCATTGAAAGTCGAAGAACACTTCGGTCGGCATATGGACGTCGAATGGGCGATTGACTCGGAAATTGAACCTCCGAACAACATGTTCCTAGTACAGGCCAGGCCGGAAACAGTTTGGAGCCAGAGGAGGAAGAAGGAAGAGGAGAAGGTTGAAGAAAAAGCCGAAGAGACAGGCAAAGTATTAGTTAGAGGGGTCCCGGCAAGCCCTGGCGTTGCTAGCGGCCGCGTCAAGGTGGCGCTTACAGTCGAGGAGGCCGCGAAGAAAATGGAGAAGGGTGATATTCTAGTTACTAAAATGACCGATCCGGACTGGGTACCTTACATGAAGATTGCTTCCGCTATAGTTACTGATGAGGGCGGGATGACGGCTCACGCCGCTATTGTCGCGCGAGAACTGGGGATCCCTGCCGTTGTAGGTACTGGTAACGCGACGGAAGTATTAAAAGACAACATGGTAGTTACCGTTGACGGGTCTCGAGGAGTAGTTTATAGTGGTGTTATAGAGCGCGAGAAGGAGAAGCCGGAAGAAAAGGCCGGGGTCAAGGCCGCTATAGAGCCGGAAATACTGGTGAACTTGTACCCTGTTACTGCCACCAAGATATACATGAACCTCGGCCAGCCAGACGAGATCGACAGGTACAAGGACCTCCCGTTTGACGGTATAGGTCTTATGAGGATCGAATTCATAATTTCAAGCTGGATAGGATACCACCCGCTATACCTTGTCGACCAGGGGAGAGGAGTCTATTTCGTAGACAAGCTAGCTGAGGGGATAGCCAAAGTAGCAGAAGCAATATACCCGCGGCCGGTTGTCGTCAGGTTCAGCGATTTCAAGAGCAACGAGTACAGGAGGCTAAAGGGAGGAGAGAAGTACGAGGACATTGACGAGCGCAACCCGATGATAGGCTGGCGCGGAGTCTCACGCTATATAAGCCCCAAGTATGAGCCGGCATTC
Organism: Acidilobaceae archaeon; assembly: GCA_026986415.1. Classification (GTDB taxonomy): domain Archaea; phylum Thermoproteota; class Thermoprotei_A; order Sulfolobales; family Acidilobaceae; genus S143-63. The sequence goes on along the minus strand of JALSOR010000005.1, from coordinate 11,631 downwards.
CGGTTAGAGCTCAGGGCTATAAAGAAGGTCAGAGACGAATGGGGCCTCCGTAACGTGTGGGTTATGTTCCCGTTCGTGAGAACAACATGGGAGCTACGCAAAGCGCTAAAGATAATGGAGGATGAGGGTCTCGAACGGGGAAGAGACTTCAAAGTCTGGATAATGGTTGAGGTGCCAAGCACCGTCCTACTAGCAGACGAGTTCGCCAAAATGATAGACGGTTTCAGTATAGGAAGCAACGATCTGACACAGCTCGTGCTCGGAGTCGACAGAGATAGCGGACTGCTCGCTAGGATGGGATACTTCGACGAGAGAGACCCCGCAGTACTTAAAGCTATAAAAATGATCATAGACGCGGCACACAGAAACGGCATCACAGCAAGCATATGCGGACAAGCTCCAAGCGTATACCAGGAACTCATAGAGTTCCTCGTCAGATCAGGGATAGATTCGATAAGCGTGAACCCGGACGCCGTAGTGAGAACTAGAAGGCTAGTTGCAAGCATAGAAAGGAGAGTAATGCTTGAGAAGCTAATGAAACTCTAAATACGCAGGCTTTTTCTCCCCCACCCATAATATCTTGCAATCCATAGGTTCGAGCATAGAACCATGGTTAGTTAAACCTTGGAGGCATTCACAATGCAGGAAGCCAGGAGAGACGGCGAGAAGAGCCCCAGCCGTTCTACGGTTAAAATGTGCGCGTACTGCAAGTATTGGCGGCCAAACGTTTTCTATCCCTACATAGGATACTGTGAAAAGCATAATAAAATGACGTTTGACACTGATAGTTGTGATAATTTTGAACCTATAAAGGTGAAACCGGGCGAACTATACTGGTGTAGTACGTGCAAAACTAGAGTTACAGGAGAGGAGGCAAAGGTACTTGTTAGGTTTGGGCATAGAATACATAGAAATGCATATGTTGATCCAGATATAAAGGAGGAATTATACAGTGTATTCTGACTAGATAAGAGGGGTAAAGCCTAGCAGGCCCTAGAGGTGTAACAGATTGGCCCAAAATAACGTGGACATCAAATTTCTCATAGGAGGCCCTCAGGGCGGGGGCATTGAGTCGGCCGGGCAAATAGCCCTTAAAACATTCATACTAAAAGGATACCAGGTTATAGGGACAAGAGAGTATCAGAGCAACATTATGGGCGCCCACAGCTACTTCACTATACGTGTAAAGCCAGAGAGGCCCGGAGCTATAAACTTCCCTGTAGACGCGGCGGTAGTTCTAGACGCTGAGAGCGTGCTCACTCATTTCCAGGACGTTAAAAAAGGAGGCTTCATGGTTTACGACACGACAACACTCAAAACAAAAATAGCAAACATAGCGCCAATGCCTAAACCATTGAAAGACAGGCTAACCGCCTTCTTCCAGGAGAGAGGACTTGAGCCAACAGCAGAAAGCGCCGTAAAGATCGCAGAGGAGAACGGGGTTAAAACTATCGGGTTACCAATGAAAAACCTGATAAGGGAAGTAGCACATAAGACCGGGGCCCCACTTAGCAGGGTTTCTAAAACCCTCAACACTATCGGGCTTGCCACAACATTATACCTCCTAGGCGTGGAGGCGAGCTGGATCGAAAAGGCCATTGCAGTACACTTTGCTGCGAAAAAGAAGGTTGTTGACATGAATGTTGAGGCCGCTAAACTAGCGATCAACTACGTTGACGAGCATATCGGGGGACCCTGCTGCTTCCTACCAGAGGGCCCAAACCTCGGTAAAGAGGCGATGCTTGTAACAGGGAACGAGATCGTAGCAATTGGTAAGACGGTCGGCGGGCTAACACTACAAACCTACTATCCGATAACTCCTGCAAGCGACGAGGCACTATTCCTAGAGGGCCACCGTAACTACGATCTAGCCCCCTGGGCTGCAGAGGCTCTAGAGCTCAAAAAGCTTGGCAGCGTCGTCCTCCAGACAGAAGATGAGCTCTCAGCAATAATGGCGGCTATAGGCGCAGCTGTCGCTGGTGCACGTTCTGCAACAAGCACCAGCGGGCCTGGATTTGCTCTCATGAACGAAGCGATAAGTCTAGCTATTATGGCCGAGGTTCCCGTTGTCCTTACACTCTGGCAGAGGGGCGGGCCGAGCACTGGTCTACCTACAAGGGAGGGACAGCAGGACCTGTTCCATGCCCTCTTTAGCGGGCATGGCGACAACCCCAAGATAGTCGTGGCGAGCGGGGACCATATAGAGGCATTCTACGACGCTATAAAGGCTCTAAACTGGGCAGAGAAATATCAGACCCCGGTTGTACACCTAGTTGATAAGTATCTTGCCAGCACCATCACGAACGTATACAGGGAGGATATAGACCCGCTCAAGGCGCAAATCGAACGCGGCAAGCTCGTCGAGAACCCCGGGCCAGACTATCTACGCTACAAGATAACTGAGGACGGAATAAGCCCGAGAGCACCGATGGGGAAGGTGCCTCTAGTCTGGACAGGGCTTGAACATACAGAAGACGGCATGCCCACTGAGGACCCGGTTGTTAGAGAGCAGATGATGGCAAAGCGCAGGAGGAAGTTTGAGACAATAGCCCGTGAGATACCTGATGATGAAAAAGCTGTGCTCCACGGCGATCCAGACGCTAAAATAACTCTAGTATCATGGGGCAGCACGAAACCAATAATACTTGAAGCCCTAAAAATCTTGGAGCGGGAAGGTATAAAAGCAAACTTCCTACAGCTCAGAATATTCTACCCGTTCCCAACAGAAAAAGTTAGAAAAATACTTGAAAATGCCGATCTAGTAATAGATATTGAGCAGAACGATCTCGGACAGGCGGCCTTCCTAATAAGAGGCTTTACCGGGTTCACGATCGAACATTTTGTTAAGAAGATCACGGGAAGGGCGCTCTGGGATACGGAGGTGGCCCTTGCCGTAAAGAAGATCGTAGAGACCGGGGAGAGAGAGGTGGTGGTGAACGGTGGCGCGTAGCTGGATGGACTATAAGACCGGGGCGTGGGTCCAGTGGTGCCCCGGGTGTGGAAACTACGGTATACTTAACGCCCTTCATAGAGCGCTAGCCGAGCTGGACATAGACCCTAGCAGGCTAGTAGTAGTTACGGGTATTGGATGTAGCGGACGCAGCTGCTACTATACTAAGGCTAATGCTATGCACGTGCTACACGGCAGGGCAATACCGGCGGCTACCGGGATAAAGATTGCTAATCCGAACCTGACAGTGATAGCTGAGGGTGGAGACGGTGACATGCTGGGAATCGGAGTGGAACACTTCGTGTCCGTCGGTAGGAGAAATATCGATATAACAGTAATAATACATGACAACTCAGTATATGGTCTAACGAAAGGACAGGCAGGACCAACACTGCCAAGCTGGTGGAGGACCAAGGCCCTTCCAGGCCCTAACCTTCACGACAACCTGAACCCGCTCCTACTAGCATTGGCTAGCGGCTACACATTCATTGCGAGAGGATACGCTTACCATGTAGCGCAAACAAAGGAGCTCATAAAGAAAGCAATAGAGCATAAGGGCACAAGCCTAGTACAGATACTACAGCCTTGCCCCACATATAACAACTTAATGACTAAGCAGTGGTACGAGGAGAGAATATACTATCTAGAAGAGGAGGACCCGAACTGGGATCCACTCGTTGCAAGCCCCGAAGATTTCAAGAGTAAAATGTCAATCATTCTAGAGAAAATGATTGAATGGGGCGACAGAATACCGCTAGGAGTATTCTATATTAATCCTGCCAAGGATACCTTCGAGCAAAGACTTGAAAAAGTGATACCAACATACAGGGAATACCCGCCCGCGGCTAGACCTGTTGCTGCCAACGGTAAGCCGTTAGTAGATCCCTGGCAGGTGTTCGCGGACAAGATAGTTAAAGCATAAATACTTTAATTATATTTTATACATTATGCATAATCTTTTTCCCCTTCCCGAACAGGGATGGCATTTCTATATGGATGATGCTCAATGTCTTATCGTAGACGCCTCAGCGACTATATAACAGGAGGCTCGCGCGAAGAGCCTACACCCAAATCTAAGGTTCGAACGGGGAATCCACCGCCCGAACAGTTATCCGATAAAAATATTGATATAGAAAAAATAATAGTTAAAACTGCAGAGACCACTGTGGCCTCCTACACTAGAACTATAAGGGCAAACCTGGAGAGCCTGCTGAGCGAGATTAAACTGCTCAGAGAAGAAGTAGAGTCTCTAAAAAAGATGTGCGCGCAAACGAAAACCGCCGGCCAATCCTCCGTAATTGCCCGCACTCAAGGCTCCTTAGAGAAGGGAAGGCGTAGATCGCCCCTAGAATCTCGGCTTGAAACCGCTCTAGACAAGTACAGGTACGTTCTCGGTTCGGAAGCAAGGAGCAGAGTCGGGATGAGCCCATCGAAGCTCAGGGAAATAGCCGATATTCTAGGGGCGACAATTGTCGAGGTCGGAGGGGATTTCGCGGTAATATATCCTATACATTTAAGAGAGTTTGACAGTATCCTAGAAGGAATAAGCACTAGCGATCCCGATGAGGCCAGTAGGAAGGCGGGTATTTATAAGAGACTTTTCGAGAAAATGAGGCAGGCGGGACTCGTCTATTATGACGCATCTAGAAGGGCATGGCGGAGGCTTTAATATCAAATAAGATTTTACCCTTCACGTTAAAGGGTAGGCTTCTGGGTGGTGCAATGTTTCACGCTTCAATACGGCAGACACCCTATGGTATTATAGCCTATATTGCGGACGAGGATCTAGTGGGTAGGGCTTTTGTTGATGAAGAAAGACAAGTGTACGTTATTGTTTCAGAGAAGAACTATGGCGGGGCCCTAATAGGTGAGAAGGAAGCAGAGCAAGTACTAGCCCAGGCGGACTATCTCGTCCTAACAGGAGAGAGGATTGTAAACCTAGCGGTAAAGGCAGGCATTGTGCACCCAGACTCGATCCTCTATGTTAAGGGGATACCCCATGCCCATGTAATTAAAATGCGCATGTGAACACCCTCTTTACCGCTTAGACCGCTTTAAAAGGAATAGTGTAGTCCCGATTACTATTCGACAACATGGTTATATTTGAATTCCTTCCGACGTCCTAATAGGATATAGGAGTGGCATTCTGAATGCCACGATAATAAGGAGAAGGGTGTAGGCGGTATGGGAGATATAGTCGTACTGGTAAAGCCTGCTCTGAACCCAGACATGCTCAGGTCCAAACCTGACGGGACTGTAGACATTGTTGGAATACCGCTGAAGTTTGACGATATTGACGCTAACGCCATCGAGGCGGCCAAAGAGCTAAAGAAGAATCTAGGAGGAAAGATTATCGCGGTTCTCCTCCTACCCTGGGGGCCGACCGCTAAGAGATCGAAGGACTTGCGTATGGTGACCCAGGAAGCCCTTGCCCGTGGCGCCGACGAGGCAATAGTTATAGCCGACGATACGCTGCTTCCAGGGGACCAGGTTATTACGGCAAACGTGATAGCCGAGACTATAAAGAAGCATGTCCCTAACGCAAGCCTTATTCTCGTGGCAGAGGCAAGCATCGACCAGACAACCGGGCAGATAGGGGGCAGGATAGCGGCAAAGCTGGGCTATCCCTACATATCATATGCGAGGAGCATTAAAGCCGAAGGAGACAAGATTGTGGTAGAGAGAGATGTCGAGGACCGGATCGAGATCATGGAAGCCAGGCTCCCGGCAGTTGTCAGCGTAACGCAGGAGATAAACGAGCCCAGACCCCCAACACTCCTCCAGATAAGGAGGGCCGGAAAGAAGCCCCAGCACAAACTATCCGCGTCAGACCTAGGAATAACCGTGGAGCGGAAGAAGGAACCGCTCGAATACAGGATTCTAACCGTGAGCAGAAAACAGATTATCATAGAGGGTGATACGCTCGAGGAGATCGCGGAGAAGCTTATTGAAGCCCTAGAAAAGGAGGGTGTCCTAAGCATATAGCATGGTAGGGGGTGTTAGCCATGGTTAGCTCGCTCGTCGTTGGAGGAACACTCGGGGAGATATTAGAGTCTCTAACCGCGGCAAGCCTAGTAGGGGAGCCGATAGTACTCGCCTACGGCCAAGCCGCGGCTAAAGCCGAAGAAATAGCTAGCCGCGGGGTTAAGGTCTTCCGGCTTAACGGGGAACACCCTGATCTAATATTTAAGGCCGCCAAGAAGCTCTTCGAAGAGCTTAAACCGAAAGTGATAATCGGGCATAGCACCAAGAATAACCGTGATGCACTCTCAAGACTAGCAGGCCTATATGACCTAGCGATGGCCACGGATGTCGTGAAGATAGAGCCTGGCGACGACCATATTATATACGAGAGAGGATTCCTCAGCGAGAGGGCTATAGCCAGGGAGAAGGCTAGTTATCCGGCTATAGTACTTATAAATCAGAAAGTCTTTGAGCCTTACAGTGCGCAGGGCCAGGGAGAGATAGTAGACATTGATGTTGGAACGCCTGACGTGCAGATCGTAGAGATAAAGAAGAAGCAGTTAAGCGGTATTAACCTTGAAGAGGCTGAAATAATTGTTGGTGTCGGGAGAGGGTTTAAGAAGAAAGAGGATCTCAAGCTTGCATTCGAGCTGGCAGAGCTGCTAGGAGCCCAGGTAGGTGCTAGTAGGCCGATAGCAGCCGACTATAAATGGTTACCGGAGGACGCTTGGATAGGTATAAGTGGGAAGAGGGTTGCTCCGAAACTCTATATTGCTATAGGTATAAGTGGTGCGCCCCAGCATATGGCTGGCGTGAACAACTCGAAAATAATTGTTGCTATAAACAAAGATAAGAGTGCTCCAATATTCAAACAGGCCGACTACGGTGTTGTCGCAGACCTCTACCAGTTCGTACCAGTATTAATAAAGAAGTTAAAGGAAAGAAAAGAAAAATAAATAATAAAGACATGCACAGCGCTCTATAAATAGGCATACTACATCCTCTCTTTTTGCCAAGGAGAGGGTCAACATGCTTGAAATGAGCATACCGGAGCAGCCAATACTACCGCTCTCATTGGGATTATTCATAATATTATTATTAGTACTTGTATTACCATTTTTATCTAAAAAAATAGAAGAAAATATGGAACCCTTTTTCCTAATTATGGGAATCATAGGTGTTTTATTAAATTATCATTATAATATAATGAATATGGATTTTATAAAATATTTGATTAAAAAAGCTCTCGAGACGCCTCTTATTATTTCAGGCGTCCCGATAGGTATAACACAGGTGGTTTTCATATTCGGATTGTTATTTTATTATTATCATAAACCTATATATAATTTTATAAGAAAAATTATAAATAAAACCGGTTTCTATATATTTGTATTTGTATTTATTTTTATTCTTGGCATGATTTCAAGTATAATATCGGTCATAGTAACAGCAGTAATACTATCGGAAATAGCTGCAGCAATAAAAATGCCGAGAGAATCGAAAATAGAGTTCGTAGTTCTTGCATCGTTCGCAGTCGGACTAGGAGCCGCCCTGACACCTGTAGGTGAGCCGCTCGCAACGATAGCAATATCCAAGCTCCACGCCAGGTTCGACTACCTGATAAGCCTTCTGGGAGCCTACATAATACCGGGAATCATATTCGTCGCGGCATACGCTTCATGGAGGCTGAAAAAGCAAGGCGTTATAGTAAGCGACGTTGAACCTGTTTATACAGAGTCGTTGAGAGGCGTGATAGACAGGACTATAAGAGTGTTCGTATTCGTAGCGGCGCTTGAGCTCCTAGGGCACAGCTTCACTCCCCTGGTAGAATGGTATTTCCGTAGGCTCGCGGCATGGCAGCTGTATTGGCTTAACACTATAAGTGCCGTAGTTGACAACGCTACGCTCACAGCCGCAGAGATAGGGCCTACCCTTACACAGGAGCAGATAAGAAGCGCACTCCTATCACTCTTAATCTCTGGGGGAATGCTAATACCTGGAAATATACCAAACATTGTAGCAGCAGGACGCCTTAAAATAACAAGTAAGGAGTGGGCTAGGATCGGTGTGCCTTTCGGTATAGCGCTTCTAACTGCATACTTTATAATCGTTGAGGTACTCCATATACATGTGAGCCTCTACTAGACTGTGAACAGTATTTTCCCCAAAGAAACTAAAGTAGCCTGGAGGGCGGTTTAGCATGACAGGGAATGTTGAACCCTTATCGTCAATACTGGTAGGTGTAGATTTGAGCAAGGCAAGCGATCCCCTGATAGATTTTGCTTCGTGTCTAGCGAAGAGATTTGGGAGCGAGATAATACTCTTCTATGCGGTTGACGAAAACCTTATAGAGCATGCCGCCGCTGGTTTCGACCCTGTAAGTTTGATAGATTATTATGTAGGTAAGGCTAAAGACTATCTAGCCTCAAAAACAGAAGAGCTAGCTAGCAAGGGTATACGGGCTAGGTATAGAATATGGGACACGCCAGCAGACCCCGCAGTTGCTATATATCGTGCGGCCCTAGAAGAAGGCGCGTCGGAAATACTTGTCGGTCATAAGGGGCGTAGGCTTTTCAAGATAATACCTATAGGAAGTACGGCTCTCACCCTTGTGCATATCACTAGTCTACCGTTATTCTTAGTAAAGCCGTACCGGTTGGGCGACTCTGAGGAGGTTAAGATATATATTAGGGAGCACACGCTTCAGAGGGAAGTTTTCGTTAAGCCTGTTATCGCTATTGATAGATATTCTTCTGAGAGTATGCTTGAGTATTTTGCCAAAATTCTTAAAAAAGATATTAATAATATAATAAATATATATATTGTCCATGTTTTAGAGAGCGGTGAGGACGAAGTAGAAGCCAAAAAATTACTATCAAAATCAAAGAAAATATTTGAAGAAAACGGATTAAAAGTTAATACTGTGCTCCTAGAGGGAAAGCCCAGCAAAACAATCGCAAGTTTCGTAGAACAAATAGGAGCAACAATACTCATGGCCGGTAGGACGGCAAGAAAAAAGAGAAACATAATAGAGCATATACTTGGGACAACCCTCTGGAGGCTAATCGTATCAGTAGACATACCTATACTTATTTACCCGCTCGAGACCACTAATTTGAACGTATAATGCGCTAATGAAGAAACAAAAATATTATAAGATAAATGAGGGGGTTATCCCTTAAACCCCGATGATATAGGGTGCAAGCCCTGAAGCGCTAGAATACCTACTTCTTTATAGCGCCAATTATTATGCCGACAATAACTCCTATGCTTGCCGGGCCCACGACCATTGCTCCAAGCATTGTAAACGTACTCTTAATTAACGGTAGTAGCTGTTTCACTTCTACCCCAAGCTTGGCAGCTATATCTTTGCTGTTGGAACCAATGCTCCATACGCTTAGAGCGGAGCCCAATAGGAGTATGCCTATGAAGGCTAGGATGTATTTTAGTGCTTTAACCGCAGTATAGCCTAGGCCTACTCCCAGCAGGAATTCGATTAGTATCACAGCTCCTGTCTGGGGGTTCGAGAATGCCTCGTTTACTAGCTGGTTCAGGTTTACTGTCGTGTTCGTTGTACTTGTTGCTGTTGTTGTCGTGTTTGTTGTTGTGTTAGTTGCGGCATAGCTGGTTAACATGCCATTATAGATTGCTGAGAATGCTATAACTAATAGGAGCGATACTAGCACTACAGATAACCTATTCATATTTCCGTTCACCTCGGTACACACTCTATAGGAACCATTATTCTTACGCGTGCTGCTCTCCGCTCTATATAGGTTTAAAGGTCATGCCTGGATATTTTAAGTATTTAGTTATGCGTTTTGAGTACTACATATGCAATTTAATACGGAGCACGATAAGATATAACTATCTGGTGTTGTAAGATTGCCGCACAAAGAGGTTCTTGCTGAGCCAGGAAAAAAAGTTGTCATGCTCGGTAACGTCGCTCTGGCGCGGGGAGCCCTAGAGTACGGGATTTCATATGCTAGCGCGTATCCTGGAACTCCGAGTACTGAGATAACAGAGGCTCTATCTTATGCTATGAAAAAGCTTGGCGGGCCGCATGTTGAATGGAGTGCGAACGAGAAAGTAGCGTTGGAGTCTGCTCTTGGCGCGGCCCTTGCCGGTGTCCCGGCATTGGCATCCATGAAGCATGTAGGCGTCAATGTCGCGGCAGACCCGTTATTCAGCAGTGCATATATGGGGGTCAATGGCGCCCTCGTTATAGTTTCGGCCGACGACCCTAACATGTGGAGCAGCCAGAACGAGCAGGATAACAGGTATTACGGGCTACACGCGTATATCCCGGTTGTAGAACCTGCCGGTGCCCAGGAGGCAAAAAACGCTATTATAGAAGCTTTCAGGATAAGTGAAAAATTCAAGCACCCAGTAATCCTCAGGACAACGACAAGAACCAGCCATACGCGCGTACCAGTATACACGGGCCCCATAGATCCAGAGAAATTGAAGAGAAAGGGCTTTTTCGAGAAGAACCCTAAAAGATACACTCTAGTACCAGCACATGCTAGGCGGCTCCGCGAGCAGCTCGTAGACAAATGGTGGAAGATAAGAGACTACTTTACGGTCTCAGACCTAAACAGTGTCTCAGGACCGGAGGATGCAGACACGCTTATAATAGGTGTCGGCATAGGATACAGGTATGCTTTGGAGCTTATAAAAAGACACGGTCTGTACGGTAAGACTAGAATACTGAAACTGCAGACGCCAGTGCCACTGCCAGAAAAACTTCTCTTATCAGAATCCGAGGCTAGAGATAAGATTCTCGTCGTAGAGGAGGGCGAACCGGTTGTTGAGACCTTATTGAAAGCCGTGCTTCAGGAGTCTGGCTTGAACGTGAGAGTCCACGGGAAATCTAACGGTCTAATACCTTTAACTGGAGAGCTAACTCTCGCGAAACTAGAAAACGCCATAGTCAAGCTGTTCAACGTTAAACCCGTAATAGCCTATGAGGAGAGGCCCAGGCCAGACATTAATCTCCCCCCAAGACCCCCATCTCTATGCCCAGGATGCCCCTATAGGTCAGTATTCTACGCGTTAAGAAAGGCAGCCGGAAGGGCGCGCGTTAAACCTATTTACAGTGGGGATATAGGATGCTATAGCCTCGGCGTTAATCCACCGTTCGAGATGCAGGATACTATAGTTGAGATGGGCGGTAGTGTGGGGCTTGCGAATGGCCTGGCAAAGGTCCAGGACAATCTGGTTGTCGCGATCATCGGGGATTCTACATTCTTCCATGCGGGTCTCCCGGGAATGGCGAACGCGCTCTATAATGGAACACCGTTCCTACTCGTAGTTCTAGACAATAGGACTACTGCAATGACCGGACACCAGCCTCACCCCGGTGTCGGTGTTAAAGCGGATGGGACTCCGGGATTCGAAATAAGTATTCCTAGAGTGCTTAGAGGGCTGGGTATAGAGTATGTTAAAGTAGTAGACTCATTCAATGTTAAAGAAGCAGAAGAAGAGTTCCTAAGCGCTATAAACTATGTGAGAAACCAGCGGAAACCTGCCGCTATAGTTGCTAGAGGAGCATGCATACTTGTGGCCCTAGCCAACGCGCGGAGAAACGGTGTAAGACACCCCGTATATACTGTAGACCTCGACAAATGTACCGGATGTGGCCTCTGCTATAGGGCATTCAACTGCCCTGCAATCTATCCTGGAAAGGATGGGAAAGCGAGAATTAACCCCTTACT
>JALSOR010000004.1 GCA_026986415.1 Acidilobaceae archaeon | reverse complement strand
AGTGTTAGGCCGGAGTGGAGGATAGAGTACAAGTATAACATAGTCGTGCCTTTGAAGGGGAACCTGACGGGCTGGGCATCGCCAGGCTCCCGCGTTCAGGTCGAGGCGCCGAGCATACTTACCAATGATAATGGTAGGGTGAGGTATGTTTTCAGCCATTGGGTGTCAACCGGGGGGTTAACGGTAGAGTCGGCCCAGAACAACCCTACGAGAATACTCGTCACAGGCCCTGGCAGTGCTGTAGCGGTTTACAAGAGCGAGTATCTCGTGACCCTTACAAGCGGGGACTATACAGTTGAGAAGTACGTCCCTGCCGGTGGAACTTTCGAGTACAACCCGAACCCTATCATTAGCAAGGGGCCCAACACTAGGCTTGTACTTGTAGGGTGGGAGTACGATAACAAGACGGTCAGCGGGGCTCCAGTAAAGATAACAGTAAACCACCCGGTCAACCTCACAGCAATATGGAGGACCCAGTACAAGATAACCGTGGAATCCCCGCTCGTACCGGTTAAAGGCACGGGATGGTACTATGAGGGCTCGAAGATTCTTATAAAAGCCCCGGCGAGGGTGGACACGAGGCTAGGCGTGAGACTAGTATTCTCCCACTGGGAGGGTGACGCCAGCGGGGCCAACAATACCCTACTCCTAGCGGCCAGCGGGCCGATGCATGTGAAGGCAGTCTACAATACTGATAGGACCCCTCTCATGATGGACGCGTCTCTAGCCATAACCTTGACATTCGTGGGGCTGGGAATAGTATACCTGTATAGTACGGGCAGGATAGGCCTTAGAAGGAACGCCTAACTTTACCCTTCACAAGCGCATACAGCCTCTTACTGGTCCCCGTGGGCACGTACAGGCTCATATTGCTCGCACTATAAAGCTTCTCTACGAGGCCTGCCTCCTCGAGCCTGCGAAGCCTCCTAATAGCATGCCTATGGCCTAGCCCCGTGTTCCTAGAGATCTTCCTTACCGAGACCGGCTCCCCGCTCTCGAGAATGAAAAGGTATATCCTGATTACCGCCTCGTTCCTTATAACACTCAGCAGGGCGGCCACGGCCTCTATGGCCTCTAAAATTAAAGCCTCCTCGCACTGGGGCTCTCCACTATTAACGTGTTTACTCAAACATTAAACCCCATACTATTATTGTTGCACACCCCTAATATTCTCATATGAGAAATGTCTTGAGTCCAACAATAATTTTGGGCACACACCCGCCCCCGTAAAGTGGACAGCCGAAAACAGGGGTGACGCCCGGGCATGGGAGGCTACAAGCAGACCATAGTAGTGAGGAGGGATCTAGGCATGGGCAAGGGAAAGATCGCGGCACAGGCAGCCCACGCAAGCTGCGAGGCGGTCTTCCTCATATTAGACAGTACTAGGAGGGTATGGCGCGAATGGTATAGGGCGTGGCGCGCTTCCGGGCAGGAGAAGGTCGTCCTCCGCGTCGACACAGAAAAAGAACTACTAGAGGTCTACGAGAAGGCGAGAAGCCTCGGCCTCCCATCAAGTATTGTGAGAGACGCTGGGAGGACCCAGATAGCTCCAGGCACGCTCACAGCGGCCGCGGTAGGCCCGGCGCCCGAAGAGCTCGTAGACAAGGTTACAGGCCGCCTGAAACTGCTCTGAGGGATGAATCCTGAACCTAGACGTTAACAGGCTACTGGAAAAGCTCTGGGGCATGGACTACCTCCCCGAGAACCTGCCCCGCGCCTGGATCCCCAGGCCCCACGGCTTCCTGGTAGTAGAGAGGCCTCCCATCCCGGTGAGGGGAGACCGCGCCCTGTACCTGGTCAGGAAGACCGGGCTGACAAGCGTTCAAGCCGGCAGTCTTCTCATGAAGGCCCTGGGCGCCTCATTGTTCGAGCTCCAAGGGTTAAAGGACAGGCACGCGGTGGCGTACCAGTACGTCACACTCAGGAACCCGTCGAGAACCCCGCCCCACCTCACTATAGGGGAGAGACTGGAGGCCTGGCTCATAAGAAGGAACGTTCAACCGCTAAAACCGGGACTCCACGGGTTAAACTTCTTCAAGATAAAACTTGAATTCGCACCTCCAAGGCCAAACCCGCCCCAGATAGAGCCACGCCCCTTCCTAAACTACATAGGCCCGCAAAGGTTCGGAGTATGCAAGCCGGACAGCCACCTCCAAGGCCTAGCGCTCACGCAACTATCGCTGGAAGAGCTGGCAATACTGGAGACGAGCGGATGCACCATCCCGCCAAGCAAGCAGTACTCCCCAGGGAATCGGGCTCGCAGAACACCCTGGGCTCCCGGGAGGAACAGGAGCAGGCTCCTAGCCGAGGCACTCCAAGCGTACCTGTTCAACAGGGCCCTCGCGGAGGCGGCAGAACAGGGCGGCGGCGATCCTGGCTGGGCTGCCGAGAGGCTTGTCAGACTCCCCTGCCCTTCAGGGGTGACTGTGAAAGTGCCCGCGGGAAGGCTCCCGGGACCATGGGCGGATAGGGGGGATACCGGGTGGGCACGGCTGGTTGCAGGCATCGCTACCAGGGAGGGCATACCGCTCCAGGCCCTGCCCGGTGGAGAGCGCCCACCGCTACGAGCCTTCCAAGCCCTGCCTTGCAGGCTATGGTACCGGGACTCGGAAGACGCTATGGTTTTAGGATTCACGCTTCCAAGAGGGGTCTACGCCACAGTATACTTGAGGCATATTGTCAGGCTGGACTGGGAGCGGGAATGCGAGTTTCTGGCAGCGGGAAAATTGTAGGGTCCACTCCTGTATATTCTAGGAGGTGCCTGTGAGGGTGCTCCACGCGTAGAGGCCGCTGTACAATCCGGCCTCCACCGCGGTCCATGGTGGGACGTCCGTCTTATTCTCCGGGTTCCATGTGAGCCATATGCTGCTCGGGTATGTCCAGTTTATTATTACAGGGTTCACAACTACGATCCCCTCGCCACCGTATATGTCTAGGTTGGGGTTGTACTCCCAGAACCCTGTGGTGCCATACATTATTGTGCCGCTCTGGTTCGAGGTGTAGAACATGCTGGAGTTGACTATATAGTCCGTGTCTCCGGTCGTGATGAGGTATTGGAATGGTATCTCGTCGAAGAGGTACCATAGTAGTGCTTTGGACTTCACGGCTTTACCGTAAGAGGTGAGGTTTCCAGTATAGTTTCCTGGCCCTGTATATCCGAAGTAGATATTGTATGTCGATATTTTTGACGGGTTCCCGAACGGTTTACCGGTCATCCACACCCATACCCAGTGATAGTAGGCGATATACTTGGCGAGATCCGTATCTCCTATGTTGCAGTAGCCGCTCGTTACGCTGTAGATGCTCTCGGAGCCCTGGAGCCATACTATTATTGCATACTTTGGAGGGGTCTGCGAGAAGAGCAGATTGCAGAGCTCGTTCTGATCCGTTATTACCGTGTATCCTGATATGCTCGTACTGTTAAGCTCATTCTCTATTATCTGGACGAGCTTGGCCTGGGCCTCCAGTTTCGCCTCTGTGAGGCTCACATTATAGGCTGTGGAGTAGCTCTCCTCTCCAATATCCTGTATGAGGCTCGGGTTTGGAATAGCCACGATATATACTGGGGGTGACACTTTGAAGAGAGGGTTGTACACGCCATACTCTACTATCAAGTGCTCTAGGCCGAAGGTAAAGTCCTTCCAGCAATGGTAGCCGTAGCCCTCCCAGCTCCTATAGTTATCATAAAACATTATCCCTACCCTGTACGTACCGTTAGCATCAACAGGGAATGTTGCAAGCACCTGGAACTGGTAGGGCTTACTGTTCGTATACATGAAATCTTTTGTCTGGTAGATCTGCCACTGGTCGATGGTCTTATTGTACTTCCAAACAACTATGCTGAATATTTTTAGCTTTCTGAAGTTCCAGTTTGGACAGCTCGTACTGCTAAGGAAAGTGTCTGTCCAGTAGTAGTTTATCTTAGCGTTTACACGTATGAAGTTGACGCCTGCAATGTCCCGGGCAACCATGTAGGTCCAGACCGGGCTATCATATAGTGAGGGGGACCCTATCGTCTCCGTCCAGAGAATATCCGCGAAATCGTCGGCATCCACGTCGGTCGGATTGGATATCGTCGGCCCGTTGAGGAGGCTGTAGAATACGAGCTCGCTGACACCGTTACCGTCAATATCCGCAGTGGTTATTCCCCGTGTTCCCAACAGTCTAGGCCTGTCGTTCTCAACAACCACCACACCGTTGATAACCACTTTGAACGTGAAACCGCTTATCCACAGGCTCTGCCCGTCGCTCCCAGTATCATAGGAGCCTACGAAACCGTAGATCTCAACATAATCACCAGAATATACAGTGTAGACCTCATAGGTGTACGTCCTCGTATCCATAATATAGATGTAGGCTGTTGAGTCCGGCTCCCAGGTTATCTTGTATAGTCCCGGGTACTCGTTATCATCATATATGAAAGTGCTGATGAAGCCGTATGTTGTAGGGTCACCCCACCTGTCTATGAGCGTTATAAAGTATGGCGGCGTCCAGGTATAGTAGTTGCCCTGCTTCTCGAGCTCCTGCGCCCCCCTCAATATGAAGCCGCTTGTGGGCGCGTAGATCCCCCTCCAAGCAGACCCTTTCAGCGTGGTCTGCTGGGAGCTCTGCGTTCCTGCCAGGGTGTAGCCTGCTCCTCCGCCGGCCCCAACACCGTTTGGCTGTAGGAGACCTCTCCCCGTTTCTACGAGGACCAGTATGTTGCTTGCTATGCTTGCGAGGCTCTTGTTGAACATTAGGAGCATGCTTTCACCGGGCTGCAGGATTATGGGTTCACCGTACGGCGGCTGGTATGCGCCTGTTAGGAGCGGGCCTGTCACGTTCACTAGTACCCCGTAGACGAGGGGGTCTGTCCCGTTCCTCGCGTACCTCATGTCTAGTATTGCGAAGACGCTATTGTTAACCGTGTCTATAAGTATGACCTTGCTTACAGTGACTGGTATCGTGCCCGTGTTATTGATGAACACTCCCGGATAAGCTATCTTCCCGATAATACTGTTAGGGTTTACGGGGACGACTGCGAGCTTCTCATTATAGCTTGTCTGCGTCGCTGCAAGGTTCTCCTGCACCCGGGCCCCGGTCCGGATATTTGAGTAGTAGCTGTTGAGTATGAGTGGCACGGCGAACGCGAAGAGCAGGGTTAGGACTATCAGTCCTCCTATGATCTCGCTCTGGCCCTTCCTTGCATACGCCTTCTTTCTGCGTGTACGCGGTTTAAGCATTGAGAAACCCCCTTCTCCCTAAATATGCTAGCCCCGCGGGAGGCCTACATTGTAGGCTCTTCAATCTTGATATATCCTATTGTTAGGGGACCATATTATTCTTAGGGTCTAGTATCGGGCCCCTATAGTGTTGAGCATATGTAAAACTATACCTTGGCATGTAGCTTTACAGTGTCTACGGGTAGCGCTTATTATTACTGTTGGGATCCGTGGTCTATAAAGAGTAGTGTAGTATTATTTGGCTTGGAATACAATACTTGTTTGGGGGAGTCTGGAATTGCTATATAGGCGTGCACCGCGTACTGGCCAGGCCAATGTTATCAGCCTTCTAATACTGGTTAGTATTACTGTAGCGCTGGCAATCGGGCTTTACGCCTATTTCACGGGGCTTTTCGCGTCGCAGAGCGAGAACCAGGCGGTCCTTAACGCTATAGCAGACTATGCTACAGGCCTGCAGGTAA
>JALSOR010000003.1 GCA_026986415.1 Acidilobaceae archaeon | reverse complement strand
CGGTTTAGATTCTCTCCGGGCAGGCTCTGGGCTAAAATATTTCAGGGCAGGGTTCCAGGCCTGCCATAGCCCTGTCGATCATTATGTTGAATGTTGATGCCGCGTATCCTGCTGGAAGCCAGGTTTCGACTGTTACGGGCACGTCACGCTCCGGAGGCTTATGGTTCGCGTTACGGGCGTAGTATGCTATGTAGGGTTTCCCGGGTCGGGGTTTTATCCGGCATAGAGTGTTAACCCCCCGGTTCACGACTATGAAGACCGACTCTGCATCGGCAATGCGGGCTCCCAGTATACCTTCAATCGCTGCTCGAAGCTCTCCGCGGGGCGCGAGCTGCGCTCCCAGGCCCTTATGCTTACCCCTCAGTACAGCCCTTATCCAGCCGGTGCTCGATTCCTCGTCCGGCCTTAGCTGTCTCACGCTGTCGCCCGCCACTATTACTAGTGCGTGTTTTAGTGCGACGATCGTCACGGTATCCCTTCTCACATTCCTGCTGATGAGGAGTGAGCCGACTATGAAGCCTGCCGCGTCTCTCAGATCTTTGGGGTCTAGGTAGACGTGTATTCTCGAGTAGTTTTCTTCTCTGCTCATCCCAGGCCGAGCCTCTTTAACAGTCTTTTATCGCGTTTGAGCCTCTTCATCATTATTTTCAGGTTCTTATAGTATGCGAGTAGCTCTTTAACATCGTCCACACTAGTCCCGCTGCCCAGCGCGATCCTCCTCATCCTCCTCCTATTGATAATCTCCGGCTTGTCCAGCTCCTCGTACGTCATACTCTCTATGATCGCCAGCCACTTGTCGATCTTCTCCTCCCCCAGCTTGGCCGCCTCCTCCCCTATCTTGCCGGCAAGGCCGAAGCCGGGGAGCATCTGGAGGATCTTAGTGAAGGGGCCCATCTTCCGCATACTCTTAAGCTGCCTGTATATGAGGCGCATGTTGATTTTACCCTTCAGCATGTCCTCTGCGGCCCTCTCCAGGGTTTCAGCCTCTTCGAGGCCCTGGAGCTTTTCTAGCAGGGATTCCAGGTCGCCCAGGCCGAGGATTCGCGCGGCGAACCTTCTGGGGTGGAATGGTTCGAGCTCGTCGATCTTCTCGCCCGTGCCTATGAATTTTATTGTTGCACCTGTAGCTGCTACGGCGCTGAGGGCGCCTCCTCCCCTCGCGGTGCCGTCCAGCTTGGTTACTATGATGCTCCCTATCGGGGTCGCCTCGTGGAACCTTTTCGCGAGGTCGTATGCTTTCTGGCCTATGGCCGCGTCTATGACGAGCACGACCTCGTTGGGGTTGACCTTTTCGGCTATCCTCCTCATCTCGTCGAGAAGGGCCTTCTCATCGCCGTAACCGTGCCGGCCGGCCGTGTCAACAATAACTATCTCCGCCCCGGCCTCTAACAGCTTCTTAACCCCCCTCTCAGCTATACTCTCAGCCTCTTTAACGCCTGGCTCGCCGTAGAATAGGGCTCCCGCCTGCTCGGCCAGCATTTTCAGCTGCTCATAGGCTCCCGGCCTGTAAGTGTCTGCCGCTACAAGCCCCACCTTGTATCCCTTCCTCGCATAGTATCTAGCAAGTTTCCCTGCGGTCGTGGTCTTACCGCTCCCCTGCACTCCTACGAGTAGCAGTATCCAGGGGGTTCTCCGTGGGAGAACGTCTGGGACCCGGTCGCCTCCGAATAGGTTCGCCAGCTCCTCGTAGACTATCTTTACAAGCCACTCCCTCCTGCTAGCCCCCGGGGGCGGCTCCTCCTTGAGCCCCCTCTCCTTAACCCTGCGTGTGAGCTGGAAGACGAGCCTAACGTTAACGTCCGCTTTTATAAGCTCTCGCTGGAGGTCCCTCACGAACTCGTCGACGGCCTTCTGATACGTCCCTCCCCCCTTCAGGAACTTCTTTACGGCGCTCCTAACACCGTCTAATACCATGTTTTTCGCACACCATGTATGGTAGTAGTTGTCAGATGCCGGCCTTTATAATAGGCGTCCGGGAGGGCCGGGGCTGGATTGCCGTTTTAACGTGTTATTAAACAGTAAATTTTAGTGTTCGAGAGCCAGCGCCATATAGTGGTGTGCTGAGCGTTGCTTAAACCTAGTAGGGTCGCCATAGCCGGTTTTAACGTGAAGATGGATGCCCCTATCCTCTTACAGTCCGGCCTCGAGGTCCTCGTGGGGAGAATGCTGGAGGGCAAGATACAGTCCGGCCTCGTCTACGGCTCCTGGGGCGAGGAATCGGTCCTCTACGGCTACTACTCGCCGTACGACCCGGCGCTGCACGCTGGAGGACTTAAAGGGTACCGTAGAGTAACGGGCGGCCCCCCAGTAAGGATGGGTAGGGACACGCTCTACGTGGGCCTCGTGTTCGCCAGTGAGAGCCTGGTCGAAACGGCAGAGCTAGGCTCTAGACTCGCATCATGCCTAGACGGGGACCTGATGGGTGCTACAAGGTTCGGCCCCCGCGAGCTGGCCGCTGGAGTGGTCGAGATAGCCGCGCCGGAGGGGGCTGACATTGTAGGCTGCGTCTCACACGTTCTGGGGGTGCCCCCATCCGGTTTCTCCCGCCTGAGCGTAGGGGGCGAAGCGGTGAGGATCGGGAGGGCGTATTCCCATCCCGGATGGGTCAGGTTTCAGGGGGTTAAGAGTATGCCGAGGACCTGCACGTACTCTTTCCCCGGTGGAAGGGTCAGGCTCGGCGTAGCGCTGAGCGAGGAGAAATACATAGTCGCCGCGCGGATCGAGGGCGATTTTAACGCGGCGCCTCCCAACGGGCCTTTCAACCTTGTAAGCAGTATAGAGGGTATGCCGGCCGGTGATACTGTTGTTGACGCTTTCAATGTTAGGGCGGAGGCCACTGTTGAGTGGCTCGGGGTTGACATTGGAGGGTTGACGTCTTGCTTCTCCAGGCTTTTACACGACGAATAATGGTCGCGGAGATATGACTACCAGGTCCCCATCGTGGAGCCTCGTGTCAAGCCCTTCGAGAAGCCTTATACTCCTACCGTTAACCAGTATGTCTGCGGGGGGCTTCAGGTTTCCTTTACTGTCGAGCAGGTCTTTTCTGACCTGCCCCGGTATTCTCGCGAGGAGATCCCTTACTGTAGCGTTCCCTGGTAGGTCGTAGTCCTCCTCGAAGCGACCGACAGCGAAATAGTATTCTTGCAGGTACCTCACTTTCACCCGCATCTCTATGCCACTCCCACCATGATTAGGAATCCTTGTCTGCCCACGAATAGTAGAGAAAAATATTATTATATTTGTTTTTAAGAAAAAATGTTACCTTACTATGTATTCGAACTCTTCGAGGCCCAGCCTCTTTAGGGTCTCCGGCTTGGGGATGCCGTTCTCCCAGCCCCTCAGCTCGTAGAATCTCGGCAGGTACGCTTCTAGTGCCTCCTTGGCTGTTAACCCTTTAGCCGGCCCGTCGGGCAGAGGCTCTTCCAGCAGCCTCTTGGGCAGTGTGTCCTGGTATCCGTGCCCTTCTCTCACGGCGAATAGCCTCTCGAGGTTGTATATTCTCTCGCCTATTGTTAGGAGCTCGTCTCCTGTGAGGTCGTCCCATCCTAGCGCGGACTGTAGTAGGGGGACGTAGTCGTTGTGGTCTGTGGCGAAAGTGTTGAACTTGCATACTACTAGGCTGTCTATGACGCTGAAGTAGTCCTGCTGGTATTTTACTAGTTCGACCTTTCTCATATCGATCTTGACGGGATCGTACTTCTCAGGTACTCCTAGAACGTCGAAGCTCACAGCGTAGGCCCTGAGGTGGCATCCTCCCCTGTTACTGGTAGCATAGCTTAGGGCCATACTGTTGATCCCTCTAGGATCGTATGCTGGTAGCTCTAAGCCTTTCACGTGGATTGCGCTCTCGGGGCTTCCAAAGTATTCTGCGAGCCTCATGGCTCCTTCGGCAGTCTTATCGCCTATCCCGTGCCTGTATGCTGTCCTCCAGACCAGCTGTATGAACGCGTCGGCGTTGCCCCACTCGGGCTCTATGTCTTCGAGCAGGTTGAATAGTTCTTCTGCCTTCTCTTTCGGCAGCTCGCCCTTCCTGGCTTTCTCGTATAGCTCCATTAGTACTGCCATCGTGTTTCCAAGGCTTATAGTGTCGAATCCGAGGTCGTTGGCGAGGTAGTTCAGCTTTATTATTGCTTCCAGGTTGCCTATGAGGGTGTTAGCGCCCATGGACCATATGCTCTCATACTCTGGACCCTCCGAGACCGGGGTCCTGTAGGGTCCCTTGTCGACTTTCGCCACCCTGCTACACTGTATTATGCATCCCCAGCATCCCTTGTTTGATACGAGGTACTTCTCCGCGAGGTACTCGCCGCTGATCTCGAACGCCTTCTCGAACGTCCCCCGGGTCCAGTTCTTTGTCGGGAACGCCCCGTGAGCGTTGATAATGTTCACGAGAACCGCGGTGCCATACTTCCCTAGGGCCTCGCTGATGCTGTGCTCGGATATCTTCTTCATAACCTTCTTGCTCTCCGCCCTGAACCTCTCCTTGTCCGCGAGCTCTATCTTCCTGCTACCCTTAACGAATAGGGCCTTAAACTTCTTGGAACCCAATACTGCCGCTAGACCTGTCCTCCCGGCAGCCCTATACTTGTCGTTCATTATAGCCGCTATCCTCGACAGGTTCTCCCCTGCAGGTCCTATGCTGAGAATACTGCCAACGTGCTCGCTCGGCGTCTTCATCTCTCTGCGTATAACCTTCTCCGTGTGTACCACGCCCTTACCCCACAACCTCTTTGCCGGGTGGAACTCGACCTCGCCGTCGACAATGCTAACCCAGACCGGCTCGTCGCTGGCACCCTCGATAACGACACCATCATAACCGGAAAACCTCAGCCACGGGCCGAACTGCCCGCCACTGTTCGAGTCTCCAAGGATACCGGTGAGGGGGCTCTTACCTACAACGTGATACCTACCGGTCTCAAACGCCGCGGTACCAGTGAGGGGGCCTGTTAGGATGTAAATCTTATTCTCAGGGCTGAAAGGACTAATATGGGGCGGTATCTCCTTAAGGGCCAGGTAGGCTCCCAGCCCACGGCCGCCCAGGTACTTCCGTATAATACTCTCGGGTAGAACTTCTTCCCGGGCCTTCCACTCTGATAGGTCCAGCCTTAGAAGCCTGTACTCGAACATACCCTCACACTCCCCGCACTCACGCTACTACGAACACAACCATGCCCCAGGGAGCCCCTCTAGACGAGCAGGGAAAACACGGTAGACCCTACCGTGAGCGTCCCCCCGGGACACGGTGATTCACGCACAGCTGGGCTCCACTATGGGGCCTCCCCTATCTATTGGAGCCCGGCCACTACATACAATAAGTATACGTATGCTCATATATAAATCTCTCCAGAGAAAGAATCATGATCTAACGGTAAGATTCACAGGGTATAGAACGATCGTGCCATTAACATAGTAGACGAATTTCAGGCTCATCTCAACACTCGTGCCCACGGTGGCGTTCCAGTAAAGATAAACCTGTCCCGGGT
Organism: Acidilobaceae archaeon; assembly: GCA_026986415.1. Lineage (GTDB taxonomy): Archaea > Thermoproteota > Thermoprotei_A > Sulfolobales > Acidilobaceae > S143-63. Next base: position 252 of record JALSOR010000003.1, on the reverse strand, counting down.
ATAGCGGGTACAAGTATAACGCGCTCGTGGCGGAAGATACGACCCCACTGCTGTTTACATATATCGGGTAGCTCGTATTGCCCCCCGTTTCAACCCAGATCTCCAGGCTGTTCAGGGTTCCCCCGGTTATGGTTGGCGTTGACGCTAGGCTCATACCGGCCAGGTATGTCGTGTTTGAATCGTTGCTAGCAAAGTTTAGAATATTGAAAATACTGCCGAGACTCGCTAGCTGGACAACATATATGTCTCCCT
>JALSOR010000002.1 GCA_026986415.1 Acidilobaceae archaeon | reverse complement strand
CACGTCCTGCTGGGAATGTTAACTCCCCGGTTAACGGGACCCCCCTGTTTCTACTGCATCCCACCTAATCGGTCCTACGAACACCCACGCCCCCCTCTTTCAAGTGGAAGACTCCTAGGGTCTCACCGGTGTAGGTTCCAGAGTAGGAAATGGTTTGCATAATGAGATAACATTCAAATTACAATAATATATTCATATTAAAATACTATAATATGACATGCAGGCCTGACGTGGTGATGTGACATGTTCCAGTGGAAACAGGGGGGTGCCTGTGCTTCCAAGAAATGTGGTGAACCGTGTACCATTGGACCCCTCCGTTTCCACTGGAGCCCACCCGGCTTAATGTTTCCTGCAGAGGAGGAAGCCATGCCTAAAGCCGCCTCTCCTAGCCCTCTTCGATAGTGAGGCGCATACAAGATCGGCTATTGTGTATCCTCTCGTTCTAAGCCATAGGAGTATAGCGTCATAGAGGTCTGCGAGCTCCTCTAGTCCTGGGTTCTCGTAGAATTCTTTCGCCTCCTCCAATATCTTTTCTCTTGCGTATACCTCCATTTCGTTTGGAGGGATCGGGCGGATTTTACTGTGGAGCCGGTCCTTGATCATGGATGGTATCTTATCGCGGACTAGCTTGCAGTCGTCCACCCTTTAACTCACCGGTGCACGTATGCTTGGCTAGTGGCGGGTGAAAAGGGGTGTTAGGCTTGTCGGGGGGTTGTGGTGGGAAGAGGTCGGCAGGTATAGGGGCTGTGGAGCTCCTGCGGGAGAGGTCTCCTCCTCCCCGAAGGGTAGGGGTCGGGACCGGCTCTACGGTCCGAGAGTTTCTTTCAGAGCTCTCATCCGAGGAGTGGGCTGCTGATGCCGTGTATTATCCTAGTAGTAGGGATTCCGCGCTGCTACTAGCAGAGCTCGGTTTTAATGTCGGGCATCCGGGGACTGTGGCTAGTCTTGACGTGTATGTTGATGGTGCCGATGAGGTTGACCCGTACGGGAGGCTCGTGAAGGGGAGGGGGGCGGCCCTGCTGGGGGAGAAGATGCTCGCGTATAGGAGCCGCTATAATATTATTATAGTTGATGATAGTAAGCTCGTGGATGTTCTGGGATCTAAGAAGCCGGTGCCTATCGAGGTGGTTCCCGACGCCCTGCCCCACGTGCTGGTAGAGCTCGAATCGAGAGGGCTACACCCTAGAGTGCGCCGTGGATCCGGGAAGGACGGCCCGGTAGTGAGCGATTGGGGAGGCGTGATAGTCGACCTCACAATTCCATCGGGGGTTAACGTAGAGGAGCTCGACATCGTGCTCCACTCTATACCAGGCATAGTGGAGACCGGCATCTTCATCGGTCTAACAGACGCTGTGGTAGTCGGCTATGAGGGGTGCAAATGGAAGGTTGAGAGATACCAGCGAAGGCGGGGAATCCTGGCTAGAGCTTAACGCTTGGGGCCTGAGGTCTCGCAGTGTTCCGAAGAGGCTGGCGGATAAGGCCAGGTTTGTAGCGTTTTCGATGAGGCTCGTCAAGATAAGTGTTAACCCCCCGGTTTACGTCTACCTGGGCGAGAACGGCGACCACGTGCTGGTCGATTCCGCATACTGCAGCTGTGACGGGTTCCTTAGGAGGATTAGTGATGGGCTTGTTGAGGGTTGTAGCCACGTTTATGCTGTGAGGCTAGCCGAGGAGTCGGGGCGTGTGAGGCTCGCCATTTTGAGCCCTGAAGAGGTTGGCCTCGTAGTATGGGAGGTGTTAACCGGGGGGTTAACAAGAACGCTGAGAAGGAAACTACTGTTAGAGCGGAGGGGAGGAGACTAGAACAGTATATGTGCGAGCACCACTATTAACGCGTAGATTCCAGCGGCTAACACTAGTGTTGTCGGAGAGATCTTTATCTTACCCTCATACTCGTCATAGAACGCTATCAGGCCAGCGGCAGTCATCGGCCCGCCCTGTCTCTTCTTCTTCCTTGCCAACGATATCACACCCCCAGATTAGATATTGAGGGTAGGGGAAGGACATTAAGCCTTATCCTTCCCAGCCCCAACAGTTTGATTCCCCGGGGGAAGCAAGCATTGGACGGGCTAACCCTGAGGTGCATGCAGGAGGCTATGAGGAGAGCCTACTATGCGAAGGATTCGAGCAGGGGGCTCCATGCGACTTTCACGTGGTTTGTCGAGGAGGTTGGGGAGCTGGCCGAGGCCCTCCTATCAGGTGATAGGGAGAAGATAGGGGAGGAGGCGGCCGACGTTCTAGCATGGCTCCTAAGCATTCTAAACCTGGTGGGTGTTGACGCGGAGAACGCCTTCAAGTCGAAGTACGGAGCAGACCTGGAAGCCGCAGGATGCGGTAAGCGGTAGACAAGAGGGATGCGAGGCGGCTAGGGAGATCCTAGCGCTCCCCGGCCTTCCTTGAAGGCCCTCACAATATCCGGGAGACGGTCTGGCTCCTCCTCTACAAGGGTGCCCGTAACCAGCACCTGAGCTCCCGCAGAGGCCAGCGCGGAAGCAGTTTCCGGGTCGCGGACACCGCCGCCCACGACAAGTACCGGCGGCGCGTCCAGTCTTGCTGCGGATACGAGTTTTCTTGAGAGCTCTACGGCTCTCGGGGGAACAGGCCTTGGGGCTCCGCTGCCGGCTTCCAGGTATACGAGTTTCATGCCCATCATGGCCGCGGAGAGAGTGTATGCGGCGACGATCTCAGGGTTCCCGTAGGGTATGGGTCTAGCATAGCCCACATATCCTGCAGCGCCGCCATGGCCCACGATAATATACGCTGTCGGTATAGGCTCGAGGCCCATGCGTGCTATGAGTGGGGCGGCCTGCATCTGCGCGCCGCTAATATAGTAGGGGTCCGAGCTGTTCAGCATTGACATGAAGAGGACAGCGTCCGCCTCTGGGGTGAGACCATTAATGTTCCCTGGGAATAGGATAACTGGTAGCCCCGACGCTTTCTTTGCGGCGCGTACCACGCTTGAGAGCCTCGGCTCGGAAACCCCTATGCTCCCCCCAACAAGTATAGCATCGCTCCCGGCGCCCGCGGCTATACGGGCGATACGAGCAGCGCTCTCGGCATCAGTCTCGTCTGGATCGATGAGAGTGAAATGTGCCCTCCGGCCGCAGCATGTTCTCTCGAGAATGTAGTCTAGTATTCTGCCCATTACTCTTCCTCCTCGTCCTCGACTTCTATCTCTTCCTCTTCGAACACCTCTTCTATCTCGCCCTCCTCCACCTGTTTAGGCTTACACTCGTCCAGCCTGTTCTCGTATGCTAGGTCCACAATCCTATTGTAAATGTCGATCCTCTCCGTATTTTCGGGAACCTCGAACTCGCAGTAGAGCCCGCAGTTGCCGCATTTCGCGACCGCCAGTTTAACGCCGGGCCGGAGCTTCTTGAAGTCTATCGTTAGGGTCGGCTCCCCGCACACTGGGCACTGGAAGTTGCGGCTGGGAAGCCTGACAACTTTCCTTGTTTTCTTCCTCCTCTTCCTCCTCCTACCCAAATCCTAGCCCCCTCCACGTGGCCTTCTTCGAGGGGCCACTACCAGGATATTTACGGTTAGGCCATGGGTAGAGGAGAGTGTTAAAGGGTTAATTACGTTGTAAACATGCCGTTTCAATATGTAGCGTGTAACGTGTGGGTGGACGGTGTAATGGTCGAGTATAAGATTAGGGATCCCAGTCTTGCAGCTAAGGGACGAGTCCAGCTGGAATGGGCAGAGCATAACATGCCGGTAGTTATGAGGCTGAGAGAAAAGTATCTCGGAGAGAAACCGTTAGAAGGAACTACTGTGAGCATGGTCCTCCATGTCACAAAGGAGACAGGGGTTCTGGCCCGCACGGTCAAGATGTGGGGAGCAGAGGTTTACCTGGCAGCGAGCAACCCCCTCTCAACCCAGGACGATGTCGCCGCGGCGCTTGTCGAGGACGGGATTAACGTTTTCGCCTGGAGGGGTATGACGAGCGAGGAGTACTTCTGGGCTATAAGCAGGGTCGCAGGGGCGCGGCCCGACCTTGTAGTGGATGACGGCGGGGACCTACACGTTTATATCCATGAGAAGGCGCCGGAGCTCGCAGACAAAATAGTGGGTGGCACCGAGGAGACGACCACCGGCGTTATAAGGCTCCGCGCCCTAGAGAAGGCGGGCAGACTGTTATATCCCGTTATAGCCGTGAACGACGCGTACACTAAATTCTTATTCGACAACCGCTACGGCACAGGCCAGAGTACCGTAGACGGCATACTGAGAGCGACGAACATACTCCTCGCGGGAAAGAAGGTCGTGGTTGCAGGTTATGGCTGGGTTGCTAGGGGGATAGCTCTCCGCATGAGAGGCATGGGGGCCAGAGTCATAGTAACAGAGGTCGACCCTATAAGGGCTCTTGAGGCTGTAATGGACGGGTTCGATGTTATGAGTATGAACGAGGCGGCACCTATAGGAGACATATTTGTGACCGCGACCGGTAACACTGATGTGATAAGGAGAGAGCACATAGAGAAGATGAAGGATGGAGCTATACTCGCAAACTCGGGCCATTTCAACGTCGAGATCAACGTTAAAGACCTAGAGAGTATGGCGGTAGGGAAGAGGAGAATACGTCCATACCTGGACGAGTACAAGCTACCAGACGGGCGGAAAATATACCTCCTAGCAGAGGGGAGACTCGTAAACCTAGTAGCCGCAGAGGGCCACCCGAGCGAGGTAATGGATATGAGCTTCGCGAACCAGGCCCTCAGCCTTATCCGCCTGAAAAAAGAGGGGAGAACACTCCAGCCCAGAGTATACACTGTGCCGAGAAGCCAGGACGAGCTAGTTGCACGGCTAAAACTCGACTCGATGGGTATCAGGATAGATGAGCTCACCGAAAAACAAAGGAAGTACCTGGAGAGCTGGAATCTCTAGGTTCGAGACCTGTCATTGGCGTGCGCCTCTTCCCCCTTCTTCCCAGATTTTTCCAGCTGCTCGGTTATCCTATCGAAAAGCTTCCTCTTCCTCTTCCCCCCTCCCCTGCATTTGGAGAGGGGGCCGAGGGCTAGCTCCTCAGCAGCGTAAAAGTCTTCTGGCATGTCTTCCACGAAACCGGCTCCTCCTCGATGTCGTCCCAAGGTTTTCCCTCCTCGCTACTCATGCCGGCCATTCCCCCTTCTTTCCCTGATGAGTTCAGAGACCGGGTCTAAAGGGTAGGTCAGGACATCGTACAGCCCGTGTGGTGGGAGCCCCGTGTTGTACAGCGTCCTTGTGGTCATCGTCCACGATCTTCCATTCTCGAGTGCGCACCTTTTTTATGAAAAGCATAATTGTTTCCTGTCGGAACGGGCATGTCTAAATAGGTGGTTGAGCATTAGAGCGGCATATTGGTCTTCCTCTGTTCTTAGGCTAGCACACAGGGACTCACGGTTTCCTATAGCGTTTTGAATGAAGGGTTTGACTGTTACAATTCTATATCCTGGAGGGCTTTTTGGTTTGCGCTGTAAAAGGTTTAATCTAGTATTTATGTGGGCGTACTCGAAGCTCCAGGAGGTGAGAAGCCCGGAGCCGACTAAGACCACGCCATTGCTGGCCAGGCGGAGAGCGTCAGTGGCCCTGAGCTTCCCCCTATATTTGCATAGTATTTCGAACCCTCGAGGATAAGGTGCGTGGTGCGCTTGGAGTAGTGATTCGATGAAACCGTCCCCGTGGAGTGGGGCCGAGGCCCAGCCGGGGCGGGGCGTGTAAGAGTTAAGCCTGTATATTGTTTTCCAGTTCAGCCATGGCATATCTCCGGCAGCAACTATAATTGATCTAAACCCCGACCTGTCGGCATGGTGAAATATGCTTGCGAG
>JALSOR010000001.1 GCA_026986415.1 Acidilobaceae archaeon | reverse complement strand
ACTATCCTCACCCTACCCATCCCGCATCTATACCCCGTGTACTACCGGTTTCCAACGATCGGCTCTGGAGAGTGGTTTAATGTTAGAGTTTATACTGTTAACATCGTTTTATGATAGTATTATTTTAGGTCTTAACCGTCGGGTCTCCCGGGGGGTTATTAAGCGTGGAGAGGTATCCGGCGTTGAACGGTTAGACTATGACGGTCTTATCATTTTTAGACTAGATACTACTAATAGGTATGTGTGGAGTATGCATATGGTGCGGGGGCTCCCTCGAGCGGTGTTGGCTTCCCAGTATTACGCGTGGCTTGCCTGGATTGCGCCCCCGCGAGTTTGACTGTGGGATGGGGCTACCCCGGGGTTAGAGGGATTGCCTGGAGTACTGCCTGGATGCTGTAGGCTCTCTAGGCTGGAGGTTAGGGGGTTCAAAAGCCTAAGAGAGGTAGGAGTCAGGCTTAGAGGGGTCCCAGTAGTCGTATTGGGGCCTAACGGTAGCGGCAAGACTGGTCTCCTCGAGAGCATAGTGCTCCTCAGAGACTTCCTCGACTACCTGAAGGGTAGGAGCGCTAACCCGTTCCTAAGATGGTGGGGCTTCGAGAATATCGTCTGGCGGCACGAGACGAACACGCCGATAACAGTGAAGGTCGAACTGGACTGTAGCGAGTGCCCCGGGGGATTCCTAGGTAGGAACAGGGTCTCCTACTCTCTAACAATAACAGGCGCTGGAGGCACGGTCCGGGTCCTCAAGGAGGAGGCATGCGTAGAAGATTACGGGTGCATGGTGCATGAGGGGAGCAAGATAAACATTAGCCTCTCGCCAGGCATGCTCGTAGAAGAGATCGGAGACGCCATAAGGAGGAGCCTGGACATTCTAATACCGAGCGCCGCCTCTAGCACCGGTGAGACCTCCGGCCAGTGCATAGACACTAGCGACAGGGAGACCGTGAACAAGATAATAGCTGGCGTGACGAAAGCCTATAGTAGTCTAAGCATAGAAGCCGCAATGATGACCCGCAGCATTCTCGACATTTACGTCTACCAGAGCCTTAACAGGGAGTACGGCCTGGACCCCTCAATATTCACCAACGCATACAGGCCCGTGGTTGAGAAGGAGGTCTGGAAGGCGAGCTACGATAAGGCTTCGCTGCTGAGCAAGGTTATAGCGGAGAATAGCAAGTGCGAGGATCTGGGGGCCGCCGTCTTCGAGGCGGCGGGCATGATGCTAGTGAACAACCTTTCATCCCATATCGTGGATCTCGTGTTCAACCTCATAGTACGGCCGAGCATGCTACTTGGAGAGTATATCGAGAAGATAACATATATCGGCATGATAGACTATAAGGCGGTGAAAACACCGGAGCCGAGCTTCTCCCCCGCCGACAGGCTACAGGAGAACGCTGGCAACCTGAAAAAGATGCTGTTCCACCTAGGACAGGGCCGCCTGCCCGAGACTGCCGTGAGACTGCTACGCGAAGTATTAGGGGCGGGCCAGGTCGCAGGCTATTTCGAGCTCACAGGCGACGGTAGGATAACCCTGAAGCTAATAGTTGACGGACTGGAGATCCCCCCACCCCTAATCCCGGACGGGGCCTGGAAGGCCATGGCCATAGCCGCGGCAGTCCTCTCGGGCGCCACAATAGTTATAGTCGACGGTTTCGAGGACGGGTTATACCTTGGATCCCAGAAGGCCATCGTCGAAGTTCTAAGAGAGCATGGAGCCACAAGCATACTCGCAGCCCACAGCGCCGGCGTGCTAGCATTCATAGAGGACCCGGCAAGCATACTCGTGCTCTGGAAGGAGAAGGGGGAGACAAGGGCTGCCTCCTACAATTCGAGAGACGAGCTCATAGCAAAACTGGAAGAGCTGGGACTAATGGTCAGGATGGCGGAAGAGGAGCAGGAAGCCGAGAAGGAGGAGGCGGTGGAGGAGGCCAAAACCGAGGAGAAGAGGAGGCGCCGTTTCAGGTTTTTCAGGTAGCCCACTCAATGTTCCCGGCAACTCCTCCCCGGACTGGTGGGTGAAGGGTTCGAGACGTCCCTTGGGGGTAACGTTTAACGTTCTGCTCCAGCCGTACCTGTAGTACTTGGTGGAGGTGCTGGGATGATGGGTGCCGCTAAGGCTTTCATATCAGTCGATGCTGAGGGGCTACCATATGTCCCCTACAAGGGAATGCTCATGCCGGGCGACCCCCTTTACGGTGAGATGCGGGAGATTATGACCCGCACCGTCCTAGTAGCGGTTAAGGTCCTCCACGATGCCGGCTTCGAGCCTATCACTGTAGCGGACAGCCACGGGGCAATGGTTAACGTGGACCCCCTCCGCCTGCCGGGATATACTGTTCTCGTCAGGGGGTTCCCTAGGAGGCTCATGATGGTTTCCGGGGCTGAGGGTAGCGAGGCCGCGGTTTTCCTGGGCTACCATTCGAGCCCTGGGCTGGGAGGGGTTCTAGCCCACACGTATAGTGGGAGGATCGTTGAGAGGGTGGACGTGGCAGGCCAGGACGACGCCTCCGAGTATATTCTTAACGCCTACGCTCTCGGAGAACTAGGAGTCCCGGTTATCCTGGTAGCCGGGGACAGCACCCTGAGGGGGAGGGTGGAGAAGCATACCCCCTGGGCGGTCTTCATAGCATTGAAGGAGAGAGTTTCCAGCATGGCCGATGCCAGCCCGGGATGGGTGGAGATAGAGAGGAGCCTTAAGACAGGCATAGAGGAGGCTGTGAGAAGGTTGAGGAGCGGAGAGGCGGAACCCCTCCGGCCGCCAGAGCCATGGATAAGGATCATGTTCAAGAGGCCATGGCATGCGGATATCGCAGAGCTGTTCCCATGCGTGGAGCGCCTGGACGGTCTAACCGTGAGGCTGGGGTGCGAGAGGTTCACTGACAACCTGAAACTGTTAGAGGGTCTCGTGATCGCAGCGTACAGCCTGGAACGCTGATCCCCCCAGGCTTAATGTTAGAGTAGGGGACTGCGGCCTGGTTGGCTGCTGCCTTGTGTTTTCACGGCCTCTCAGATTATTAGACTATTTTCTTTTTAATCTTAATATTATCAAAATAAGCACTAAAATAATTACTGCCAGTAGCGTTTCGGTCCTCCCACCAATACGCGGGATCCTCCCCATGCTAAGACTAGCAGTGGAAGACCCCGCAGGGGTCCCGCCCCCCACGCTGCCACCAGCAATGCTGGTAGCCATACGCGTAGTGCTAGTATGATACACGGGCACCGTCTGGTTCGGCGAGGCCGGACTGCCCGTGTTCCCGCTACTACCATGCTCTCCGCACACTCCTGGCAGGCCTGGGGGTGTGCTAGTCCTATAGTAGCCTCCCGGTTCCAGTAGTATCCTCGCAGTATATGTCGACCCGTCCACGAGCCTGAGCACGGCTACGAGCAGGATCCTCCCAGTAGTGCCCGTCTTAAGGGTTACCAGTACCGGTTGGAGCGGGGTCTCGACTGTTAGTGTGGCGTACGAGGGCCGTCCCCGGGCCGGTATGGCGGCTATGGTGAGGTTTCCCGGCGTGTACGGGTAGACTATCGCCTCTACCATGCCCTGCAAGTTTTTAGCCTCAACTATCATGACGGGCTGGGTTATGAGGGAGTGGATTTCAAGCCTATCTGGGGGGACCGCTAGGGGGTACCAGTCTATTATTCTCGTGAACACGGTGCTACCCCGTTTACTGTAGACGTTGATGAGGCGTGGAGTGTCCGCTAGGCCGTCACCGTTATTATCGACCGCCTCCCCATACCAGTAGTTCCCTACGAGGGAAACGTGGCAGTGCCCGCCATACGAGTATAGGACCGGGTAGGGCGAGTAGAGCTGTACGGTGCTCCCCGAGATGACGACGCCATGGCTCAGATCGTTCAGGTATAAGTAGCCTGCGGGGCCCTGGAGTCCCAGGGTGTCCGAGTAGAGGTGTAGCCCGCTGATATCGTCTGTCCCGTTGAAGTATGAGAGGGATAGGTTGAACTTTACGCTCCCGGTTATCCATAGGGCGCCTGGAGGGTCCTGTCTTACGCGTGTAATATTGAAGTTTTCAGAGTCGAGTATTAGTAGTGATTCTAGAGCTCCGAGCGATAGTTTAATGTTTGAGACTGTGAAGTTCGAGGCGTGGTAGAGTATTAGCTCGCCTCTACCGCTAGTGATGAGTTCCCCTCTAAGATCGCCCGTGACAACCTGTACGGGCCAACTAGTATTATTGCCAGCTGCAATACTCGTATTCTCGACCTCTAGGCTGTCCACGCCTGGAGAGTATATGAGGAGGCCTTCCCCTACAAGCTCCGAGTCTTCCAGGACGATGCTATGGGCGCCGGCTAGAATGCCGGCATGGCTGCCCCAGGGGTGTGCAGGGTATATTGTTCCCCACTCGGTGCGCACCGGGGTGGAGCGTTCGAGAAGCCTCTCAACTATCAGGCTCCCCCCTCCAGTCTCGGCTTCCACCCCGACTGTGAGGGGCCCCAGTACTGTTAGGTTCCCCACTATTAGAGTGCCCGGCCTCCCCGTGGGACCACTATATTCCACTCCTATTAGGGGGTACGCTATCCATGAGCTCTCCACTATGGCGGTCTCAACGGATTCGAGCTCTAGCCCGGTCCAGGGGTTGTATGTTGGCATGCCCCTTCCAGGATATAGGATTCTCAGGGTCTCGATTTTCGCGAGGCGTGTATAGGCTATTCTCGGCCCAGACGTTACCACGTCGTACATGTACCCGCTAGTATCAATGGTCGTGTTGGCCACTAGTGTGGTGTTGAAGCCTGAGAGGCTCACTATATTATCGCCGCCCGATGTTACCAGCCAAGGCTCTGAGAGGAGGGTACCGCCCTCTTCCAGGTTCCCCGCCGGTATAGCGGTATAGTTGGCGTTCTCTACTACAGCCTGGGATCCGGGCTGTCCCGTCCCTGTGGCCGCGATTAATACTGGTTTGAGGCTCTGAACTATACTGTCCTGCCTTATCCCGCTCCAGGGGATCGTGTCTGCAATGTTTACTGTTTCGAGCCTCTCTAACGGTAGCATTAGCACTGCTAGGCCTGAGGGGGCGTGGAGTGCTATGTCGCGTATAACCACTGTCCCGGTGTAGGGGATGAGGCTTGAGTACTCCCAGTATTTATCGATCACCGTCTTAGTGGCGGTCATGTTCCAGCAGTCGGCTATACGGGTCCTGCCTATGCTGGACGGTGCGAGCCAGAAGGCTATGTTGGCCACCGTGTCATTGCTGAGATTCTCGACCCTCCAGGCTACGCGTCTCACTCCTGGAGGGGCTATATTGGTGTCGACAGTGTAGCATGCTTTTACTAGCGTGTCGGCCTCTAGCCCCGTGATGTTGTGGAGCTCCAGTTTGAGGGGGAGGACTCCCGTCTCGAGTATTGCTTCCAGGACCGGGCCCATGAGGGGTATAGTGCTCCCCCCGTCTAGGGGTGCCCCTGCTATATTGTATGCGGTGAAGCTCAGCTCTCCGGCTGTGGCCTTGGTTGTCGGGACCGATGCGAGGCGTAGGGTGTAGGGCGCACGTATTATGGTTCCGTTTGCGAGGGTAATGTTCAGCTGGTACCTCTCGGTTCCGGGGGGTGGGGTTGCGAGTATTAGGGTGGGGTTGCCGCGGGGCATTATTATCCTGCTAGTATCGTTAATAATGAAATGGTTAACTATTATGTTCATCCTAGTCCCGTTAGCACCACCGGGGAAACGGGCCGACAACACGCTCATATCCCCGTGGAGGAGGAGAACAGTGAGCCCATCAACAACAACCCTGGAATCCCCCACAGGGTAAACCCTTAACGGGGACCCCTCCAGGAGCCTGCTCTCACCGTCAACACCACTA